>CAYTPO010000225.1:0-23925 GCA_964439815.1 uncultured Thiotrichales bacterium | reverse complement strand
CTTCACCCGTATTCAGCCCTTTCTCGAAAACCGCCATGATCTGCGCATTGCCCAAATCTCGGCTGCTGACAAAACGCTGGGCCCCGCACTTGCCAGCCTCAATTTCAAGCAGAATGTACTGCATCTGCAGCAACTCGACCTGGATCTGTTCGGCGGCCATCTGACCGGACAGGTGTATCTGGATACCCGCCCCGGCGCCTGGACAATTGGTTTGCTCAGCCGGATCACCCAGCTGGATCCTCGCAAGCTGTTACCGCGCGGCAGCAAGAGCAGAGAGCAAGCCTATGCGCCGCTCAACGTTCGTACTGCAGTCGAATTCGATATTCAGCGTCGCCTGCTGCAAGGGCGCATCGACATCACCCGAATCACCCGTGAGCAATTGTTTCAGCTACTTGAGATTATCGACCCCGACTATCAGGATGAGCAACTGGCGCAGCTGCGATCGGCACTACGTATCGCACACCCGCAGCGACTCGGTATTGAGATGCGGCAGGGGCTACTGGATCTGGAAGTCATCGTCTCGGCGCTGGCCAAACCACTGCGGCTTCGCGGCCTGCCGCTAACACCGCTGATCCAGCATTTTGGCGGTGTTGCACTGGAACAGTTGGGGAAAATACCCCTTGAATAGCACCTGAAATAGGCCCGGCATCGCTGTTAGACCACGGAATCTGGCAGCGGCTTCAGAATGATATAGAGCAGGCGTGCAAAACGTCATTACCATTGGAGAACAGAACATGAACTGGTCAGCCCCTGATTGCAGGATTACCACAAAACCCGCCACGATCACCGGATTTCTGCTTCTTTGCGCCATGACCAGCCTGCCCGGCTGCGTCAGCCTGCCGGATGTCTACCTGATCGATCGACAAACGGTCATGGAGGCCGAAGCCTCGGGAGAGTGGCCAAAACTGGAGGAGCGGTTTCGCCAGCAGGTGCCTCTGAAGGGGCCGACCAACCTTGCCAAGGAGCCCTCGGAAAAGCGCCGTGATCGCGCCTTTCGTGTGCTGAACGGAGAGTTTCCCATCCAACCCGCAACCAAGCCACAAGAGGCACCGTAATGGCCCGGCTGCGCATACTCTTTCTGCTGTGCCTCATTGGGGTATCGGCAACCACGCAGGCAGCCACCTCCTGGGAGGAGAATCGGCTGATTCCACTGCAAAAGCTGACGGTTGGCCCCTGGGACAATTTCGAGGCGACGGTATCCCCGGATGATCAAACCATTTACTACACCCGCGACCAGAACCGCATTCCGAATATTCTGCAGCAGGATCAGCAAAGCGGTGAAACCACACTGCTGATCGGCAAGACAGGCGATGCCAAGGAGCCATCGCTGAACCCGGCCGGAACCAGGTTGGCCGTGACCTATTACGGCACCGATGCCCAGGGGGACATCTGCCTCTTCACGCTGCAGAATCAGGCGCTGAACTGCATTACCTCCAGCGACACACTGGACAAATCCCCCTTCTGGATCAACGACAACCTGCTCGGTTATCTCAGCCGCAATACCGCGCAGACGGATTGGGATCTGGTGATTCACGATCTGACAACAAATGTGCAGGAAGTGTTGTATCACGGGTTGATCTCCGCCCCCACCGCCAGCCCCGATGGGCGCTATATCCTGCTGACCCGGGCCGCGGCCGATGGCAGTGTCCGCCTGCATGCCTGGGATCGAAACCGCGGCAAAATGGTCACGCCCGCCCGGTTCGACCTCTCCGGCATTACCGGCGTGGCAACCGTCTCGGGGGACAGCGGGTTCCTCTATTTCAACCAGTACCTGAACGATACCAACGGCGATCAGGTCATCGATGGCAACGACAACAGCGTGGCGTTCCGCATCCCTTTCAACAAATGGCTGCAGGCCACCAAGCCATTACTCCCCGAACAGCTCACCTCGGTGGCCAAGAACTGCAAGTTTCCGTCGCTGTCTCCCAACTATCTCTACCTGACCTGTGCCTTCGAGAGTTCGCTGGACATCTACCGTCTGCCACTGACGGGTACCGTACCCCCCGACTGGGATCAGCAGCGATTGTGGGAGGCACACCGCACGGCACGCAGCCATGAAGCGCGGCTGCTGATTCTCAATACCCTGCGCTACCGTTTTGGCCTGAACAGCACCAACATGCTCGAACGCCTGCTGAGCAATCACCTGGAAATCGGCGAGCTGACAGCGGCCCGCTACTATGTCACCCAGTTGCAGGCACGCTACCGACAGCAGAAAGATCGGGCCACGGTGAGCTTCTACCAGACACTGGGCGACCTGTTTCATGTCCGTGCCTCCAAACAGCAGATTCCGGTGGGCGTCGTCACCGCTCGATTCCAGCGCATTGTCGAGAAGACACGCCAGCAAATTCACGCAAGATCGCTGCGTCCCGAACTGACTACCCTGATGGATGCCTGGTTCGATTACGAGCTGGAGCATGAACAGCAGGCCTTGACGCAACTGCAGCGCTACGACCTTGCCAGGCCCGGGTTATTGCCACTGGAACGGGTGCTGGCTTTCGAGCTGTATCGCAAATTGTTGGAGGCCACGCAGCCACAGCAACTGCTGGACATCTATCCACTGATGTTCAATGAATCCAGCTTGTCACTGGAATCCAGGATCTACTACGCCTTCAATTATCTGAAACTGCTGAGCCGGGTCGAAAAACCCGTCGCCCCCCGCATCAAGGCGGTGGAAACGCAACTCGGTCATGTTCAGGATCCCAAGCTGGCGGAACTGTTTCGTGGCGAGATTGCAGCACTGAAACTGGTTGCCAGCAAGGATCAGGAGAGTCGCAACGCATCATTCAAGGCACTGAACAAGTTACTGAAGAAGAATCGTGACGACCTGTTGTTACGCAAGGCCCTGCATGTCCGTGCCATCCAGAACCTGGGCGAGGCAGATCAGTTCCAGTACATGGAGCTGCTGTCACGCCACTGGCTGGTCACCACCAAAACCTCGGAAATGGAGTTCGTCAATGTCGCCGAGCAGTTTGCCGTCATCACCATGGACAAGGCCTACGGCATGCTGGCTCAGGGTCAGGCTGCCAAGGCCTATGCCACCTTCTACAGCGCCATTCGCCAGACCAATGATCTGGAAGCACACTACCAGTTCATCACGCTGGGGCTGACACCTGGCCTCGGCAAACGGGACAATCTGGAACGCTCGTATGAAATACTGAAAAAGCAGGATCTGCTGGGACAGAACGAAAACTACGTCAAGGCGTTACGCCTGTTGCTGGAAGCCGATGCGGACAATCCCAAGGGTCAGGCCAAAGCATTGAAAGCGGCACTGGCGCTATTGCAGCCCATGCGCACCCGCGGCCTGAATCCCGCCATCCGCGATCTGCTGATGGGTTACATCCATCACCAGCAACTGCGGGCTTCGCAATCGGGCTATCGCTATGACAAGTCGCTGTTCCAGAAGGCCCACTACCACTACATCATGGCGCTGGATCTTGGTCGCGACAACAGTCGCGTTACCGCCTCAGTCTGGGAGAATCTCGCCTGGCTGCATTTCGAGGTACGCAATTATGCCCTTTCCGTCGATTTCTTTACCCGGCGCATGGGGCTTCCGTTCGTTACCCCCGAAGATGAAGCCCGGACCCGACTGGCCTTTGCGCGTGCGTTGTTCGCCAACAATCAGCCTGAACTGGCGCAACAGCAGGCCGCAGCGGCCCTGACGCTTGCCCGCCAGAACATGCAGCTCGAAGAGGCACCCTTCCTGGAAAAAAGCGCCTTTTATGCACTCCAGGCCGGTGACTATGCCACCGCCACCCAGGCCTGGGAAACACTGCTCGCGGATGCTGCTGCACTCTCCGGCGACAATCACGCCAGAGCACTGCTGGGCTATGGCTATGCACTACTGAAGCGCGGGAAAGCTGCAGCAGCCGCAGCGCAATTCCATGCACTACTGAAGCTGTGCGAAACACTGAAGCCACTTCCCGCCAACGCCACACGCCTGATACCCTTTCAGCCAAAACGCTATCAGCTACTGGCGTGGGGGTTTCTGACCGAGCTGGCCGACTCGCCGCAACAGCGGATCAGCTATCGTCAGGAGCGTACCCGCCTGCTGCAGGAAATAGCCGGCCACAGCGACGACCTCGCATGGAAGGAAGCCACCCGGCTTTCGCTACTGGCCAAGGACTATCAGCTCATCGCCGTGGAGCGGGAAACCGCCGGTCAATATCCGCAGATGGCCAGCGCCATGGAGCAGGCACTACTGGCAGCCACCAACTGGGTCGAAGAAACCGACGACCAGGTTGGCCCGGTGATCTACCGTACCCTGATCAACTACCTGAGCCTCGCACTCAGTCATCCACAGTACTTTGCAGGTACTGCGGAAAAACTGCTGGAAACCCGGTGTCGCCAGACACTGAATGAATTTGCCAAACAGACTTGGCGCCCGGCAGCCCTGATCACCCGGCAGATGCGTCTCACCCTCCTATGGGAAGCATGGCAGGCAAAGCGCAGCCACCAGAAAACCATCGACCTGACCGCCATGCTCAACACGCCGGAACTTCAGCAATTGAAGATCGACAAACCGGAAGCATGGGAGGGACTGCGGGAAATGGCCGATTCATTGCAGAATCTGCAATAACAGGCAGCACACACGCAACAGCAGCTTCTGCCTTTGCCCTGGAGTGGGTCATGGTGGAAGCCGCTCCTGCGACTACACTGTCTCGTGACGGACATTGGCACCGAATCGAGAGAATGGCATCCCGCTTTTCTGTTTACACCCATCGTGGAATATGACAGATTCACAGATATCAAACGTTCATCACTTTTTTCAGCAGCTTACAAAACAAAGTTTGATAGATATGACAATTTTCTCTGCCGATATGACATAGAATATCGGCTCGATCGTCTCTGGCTCATGGAAGAAGGAACTCTTTTGTCTACGTACCTTGCTGTAACCCGCTGGACACTGCCCGCAACAGGATGCAGCAATGGGTACAGGCTCCCGACAGCCCTGTGGCGGAAGAACAATAACCTGAACCTGAATCCGAGGCTTAAACGCAATGTCTGGCACATGCGCTTGATTCCACAGCAGATCAAAAAATACGCACTCGACCTCCAGGTAAAGCCAGGATTTTTTGAAACCACTGTGAACTCAATAGCACACGCCATTCATTCCCGTTTGAGCCTCGGGTTCAGGCTGCACACCCGGGGGGCAGTTCGTTGGGGCTTCTAACCCAGTTCAAGGCCAAGAGGAATGTCAACAAGGCCATGTCCATCGGCGACCTGATGAGTCCCGAGGGTCGCACCTGCATTCAGAAATTGCGCCATACTCCGCACACTGCCGTTGCCCGCCTGATCAACCTGCTGGGCACCGCAGGCGATTCGGAAGCAAAACGCATCCGCGAAATCCTGATCCTGCTGCTGGACGACAAGACACTACCGGCCTATTTCAACGGTCTCTCCTCCAACGCCCACCCACGGGTCATCAACAATATCTCGCGCGTGCTGGCCGCTTCCCGCACCTATGACGCCAACCTGCTGCTACCGCTGTTCGACAAGGAAGAGACCTCCAAATCGATGCTGCTGAAGATTCTGGCGGCACGCAAGGACGGATTGAGCGCACTGGACCTGCTGCGCAAGATTTCCTCACTGGCCCCCAATGAACGGGTCGCCATGTTCCGCATCCTGCAACCCATCGCAGACGAGTCGCTATTGCCGGAATTGATCAATCGGGTTTCGGCGCAGGACGTCAATACCCGGCTGGGCATTACCCGGCTGCTGGCACGCTTCAATTCGATCGCCGCTCGCAACACGCTGCTGGGTCGACTTTCCGATCCCAGCAAGGAAGTCCGGCTGGTGGCACTCGATGCTCTGGCGGCCGCCAGGGTCAACCTGGATATCCGCATTCTCTCCAAACTGCTGCGTGACCGGGATATCAAGGTGAGGGATCGCGCTACCGAAGTCCTGATCAAGCGCAATGATCCCGCCGTCATTCCCTCCTTGATCGAGCTGCTCAAGGACGAATCCGAAGAGATCCGCCGCGCTGCGGTCGAAGTTCTCAATGGCATGGAATACCCGGACAGCGTGCAGGATCTGCTGCGCGCACTGAAGGACGAGGACTGGTGGGTACGCGCTCGCGCTGCCGATGCACTGGCAAAGATCGGCGGACGACGTGTGGTCGAAGCTGTCATCAAGCTCATTCGCAGCGACGATGAATATGTTCGCCGCGCCGCCATCGAGATTCTCAATTCCACCAAGGACGAGAAGGCGATGGAGCACCTGATCACCGCACTGAACGATTCCGACTGGTGGGTGCGGGAGCGCGCCATCGACGCACTCGCCAATATTGGCAACAAGGCGGCCATTCCTTCTCTACTCAAACTCATGCGTGAAGATGAACAGGCCGCACCCATTGCGCTGAAGGCCATGCGCACCCTTGGCGATGAAAAACACATCAAGCAGATTCTCCCCATGCTGGGCAGCAAGGATGAGAACGCCCTGATCGAGGCCATGCACACACTGGCCGAACTCGTCAGCCCCGAGCAGGCATCCGAGGTATTCACCGCCATCAAGCGTCGCGCCATCACTGCGGGAGAGGATGTCCGTGATGCGGCCAAGACAGCACTGCGACGAATCAACTCCCGCCTGGCCAAGAAACGCAAGGAGCGCTCGGAACGGGAACATGAGTACAAGCCCAAGAACATCATCGACCAACGCTCAGGCGATTTTACCAAGATCAATGTTCGCGCCCTACGCAGCGGCGATATGCTGGGTGATCGCTACGAATACATTCGCCGGGTTGGCAAGGGCGCATTCAGCAGCGTATTGCTGGTCAAGGATCTGATGCTCAACGAGCGCATCATCCTCAAGATCCTGCACGACAAGATGGCCAGCGATGAGGCCATGATCAAACGGTTCATCCGCGAAATACGCTATTCCCGACGCATTCAGCACCGCAATGTCATCCGCATCTACGACTTCATCGGCATCGGCAACCTCTACGCCATTTCGATGGAGTATTTCGCCTCGGTAACGCTGTCATCGATGCTGAGCCCCAAGAAGCCCCTGCCCTTCAGGAAGGCCCTGAATATTGCAGCCTCGGTGGCATCTGGCATCAGCGCCGCCCACAAGTTGCGAATCATTCACCGCGATCTCAAACCGGGCAACATCCTGATCGACAAGGATGGCATGGTGAAAGTGGTCGACTTCGGTATCTCCCGCACGCAATCTGCGGCGGAAACCCAGCTGACCAAAACCGGCATTCTGATTGGTACGCCGCGTTACATGGCCCCCGAACAGGTCACTGGCAAAAAGCACCTCGATGGCCGCTCCGATATCTATTCGCTGGGCGTCATTCTGTACGAGATGCTGACCGGTGATACCGCATTCAAGGGCGACGATAACGTGCAGGTGCTCTATCGCCATGTCCACGGTGATATTTCACCGCTGCATGAAGCCAATCCGGTTGTGCCTCGCGCCCTCTCCGATGTGGTCATGACCATGATGTCGGTGAACCCCAAGAAGCGCTATCAGACCATGACCGAGGTAGAGCGCGTGCTACGCACCTTCAAACTGGAAGAACGCGGCAAGCAGTCCTCCGGCTGATAAACCAGCCAGGATTCACTGGCATGAAATAACCCATCCAAACAGGCTACAATACCGCTTTGAATTATTTCGGTGGTAACTGCAATGCCTCGTCTGGATGCTTTCCTGAAACTGGCTCAGGAACAGGGATGCTCTGATCTACACCTGGCTGTCGGCATGCCTCCTCTGTTGCGGATGTACGGGGATCTGCTGCCCATCAAGTTTCGCAACCTGGATGAACGCGAGCTGCAGGCATTTCTGTTCGAGGTGCTGACACCTGCCCAGGAAAAACGCTTTCGTGCTGGTGATGATCTGGACTTTTCCTACCACACCGAAGGCATCGGTCGCTTCCGCGCCAATTTCTTTCACAAGTCCACCGGGCCGGCTGCTGCGTTTCGGTATATTCCCGAGGAACTGCCCACCATCAAATCACTGGGCTTGCCGCCGATACTCACCCAACTGCTGCATCACCAGCAGGGCATGATCCTGATCACCGGCTCGACCGGAACGGGAAAATCCACCACGCTGGCCGCCTTGATCAACCACCTCAACCAGACCCGATCCCTCAATATCATCAGCCTGGAGGATCCGATCGAGTTCATCCACCAGTCGCGTCAGGCGCAAATCATCCAGCGGGAGATCGGTACCCATGTGGACGGTTTCGCCTCCGGGCTGCGGTCAGCCCTGCGTGAAGATCCCGATGTCATTCTGGTAGGCGAACTGCGGGATAGCGAATCGATCCAGATGGCCATGACGGCAGCCGAGACAGGTCACCTTGTGCTTGGCACGCTACACACCACGTCGGCCGTCAAATCCATCGACCGTATCATCGATTCCCTTCCCGCCGAGCAACGCGAACAGGGCAAGACCTTTCTGGCCCAGAGCCTGCTGGGTGTCGTGACCCAGGTGCTGGTGCGCACCGCCGAGGGACATTCACGCAAGGCGATCTTCGAGGTGCTGGTCATGAACAATGCAGTCGCCCGACAGTTGATGGAAGACAAGACCCACATGATCCCGGCGCAGATGCAGACGGGACGTGCACAGGGTATGCAGCTGATGGACCAGGCGCTACTGGAAGCGGTCGAGCTGAAGGAAATCAACCCGGACGAGGCCTACGAGTATGCACTGGAAAAACGCCCGTTCAAACGCTATGTCACCGATGCATCCCTGATCACCCTGATTGACGATATCTCACTATGAAGAAAATCATCGATACTCTGCTCAAGCTGACCATCGAACGTCAGGGTTCAGATCTGCATCTACTCGCCGGCGAGCCTCCCAGGGCACGGATTTTTGGCGAACTTGTTCCGCTGCAATTCGATGAGATCGATGGCGCGGCACTGGAGATGCATCTGATCGGGAGCATGAACGAGACCAGCCTGGAACAATTCAATGAACACGATGGCGTGGATTTCTCCTATGAAGTCAAGGATCTGGCCCGCTTCCGGGTCAATGCCTTTCGCTATATCAATGGTGTCGGGGCGGTGTTTCGCATTATCCCCACCCAGGCCATCACCCTCGATGAGCTGGGTCTGCCCCGGGTCATCCGTGCGCTGACACATTACCGCCAGGGCCTGATTCTGGTGACCGGAAAGACCGGCTCGGGCAAGACCACCACGCTGGCTGCAATGATCGACGAGATCAACCGCAATCGCTTTGGCCATATCATCACCATCGAAGACCCGATCGAGTTTGTCCATCCCAACAAGAAATCGCTGATCAGCCAGCGGGAAGTCGGTCAGCACACTCCCGACTTCGCCACCGCATTACGCTCTGCGCTGCGCGAAGATCCCGATGTGGTACTGGTTGGCGAGATGCGCGATCTGGAAACCATCAGCCTGGCCGTGACCGCCGCAGAGACCGGCATCCTGGTGCTGGGTACACTGCATACCAATCGCGCCGCAACCACTGTCGACCGGATCATCAATGTCTTTCCGGCCCGCAAGCAGCCCCATGTACGCGCCATGCTGTCGACCTCACTGCGTGCCGTTGTCGCCCAGCAGCTGGTTCAGAAGCAGGCCGAACCCGGGATGGCCGCCGCTGTCGAAGTACTGATCAATACCCCGGCAGTCGCCAACCTGATTCGCGAAGGCAAGACCGATCAGCTGGAAAATGCCATGCAGAGTGGCGCGGCCATGGGCATGCAGACTATGGACACAACGCTGATCAAGATGATGGAGACAACCATCATCTCCTCCAACGAAGCCTACGAAAAGGCCTTCAAGAAGGAGCTGTTCGACCACCCGGATGCGTGATGGCGGAAATTCGGGTCAGACACAGATTTCAGCCATGACACAGCGGAGTATGTCGTAGTCATAGCGTTCATCGAGTGCTTCGAACAGCGGTTTGAGTCTACCTTCCTCACAGGTTCCCACCTCTTCCATGGCGGTAGTTATTTTATCGAAAGCCTCCGCGGAAAGATCCACGACATCCCGGACCCCGACCAGCCCCGCCTCGATGGCTTCCGCCATATGTGAAAGTACCGTGGAAGCCGCAATCGAACGACGGGCGGCAATTGCTTCGATATCCAACCCTGCCTGGAACAGCTGCAGAGTCTCGTTCACCGTATCGCTGAGATTGTTGTCGAGGATTTCCGGACGCGGGAACTGATTGATGACAGCAAGAAAATCCTCGGCATAGCGCGCCAGCTTCTGCTCCCCCACCCCACTGATCATGGCCATTTCCTCCTCATCAGAGGGTCGGCGGTTCGCCATCGACATCAGTACGCTATCGTGAAAGATCACATAAGGTGGCACGCCCTGCGCCTGCGACAGCTCCATCCGCAACGCACGCAGCGCATCGAACAGCGGCTCGTCCACCGCGCGGATCATGCTCTGGCGATCACGCTTCTCCTTTGCTCTGGATCCCTTGGCCTGCTTGCGTTGTTTGCGCAATTGCAGGGACTCCTCACCCCGCAACAGGCTGCGGCATTTTTGTGTCAGCTGGATGGCGCCATGCTGCTCGGCATCGGCTGCCAGATACCCCAGCGCAATCAGCTGGCGAAAGATGCCTCGCCACTCGGTGGCCGAGTATTCTTTGCCAATGCCAAAGGTGCTGAGTCGATCGTGGCCAAACCGCCTGATGCGCTCATCCTCCTTGCCTTCCAGCACATCGACCAGGTAGTTGACGCCAAAGCGCTGCCCGGTACGATAGACCGTCGACAGCGCCTTTTGTGCTGCTACCGTCGCATCCCAGGTCTCCGGTGGAATCAGGCAGTTGTCGCAATTGCCACAGGGCTCATCCAGCGTCTCGTCGAAATAGGCCAGCAATGCCTGGCGCCGGCAGGTCGATAGTTCACAGAGACCCAGCATCGCTTCCAGCTTCTGGTGAACCACCCGCTTGTACTGCTCCTCGGCATCGGTCTCCTGCGTCATCTGTCGCAACATGATCACATCCTGCAGGCCATAGGCCATCCAGGCATTGGCAGGCTCGCCATCACGTCCCGCCCGGCCCGTTTCCTGGTAGTAGGCCTCAATACTCTTGGGCAGGCTCAGGTGCGCGACAAAGCGGACATCAGGCTTGTCGATGCCCATGCCGAAGGCTATCGTGGCCACGATAATCACCCCCTCCTCACGCAAAAAACGCTCCTGATGGCGCTGCCGGGTCTCGGCCGGCAGCCCGGCGTGATAAGGCAATGCAGTGCGCCCCTTGTCCCGCAGCCATGCTGCCGTACTTTCAACCTTCTTGCGTGACAGGCAGTAGACGATGCCGGCATCCTGCGGATGCTCGTGCTCAATGAAGCGCCATAGCTGAGTGCGGGCATTCTGCCCTTCAGCAATGGCATAGCGGATATTGGGGCGGTCAAAGCTGTTGACGAAGACCCGGGCCTGCTGCAATCCCAGTTGCTGAATGATCTCCTCGCGCGTGCGCTTGTCGGCCGTGGCCGTCAGTGCAATTCGCGGCACCTGGGGAAAGCGTTCATGGAGGATTCTCAGTTGCTGATATTCCCTGCGAAAATCATGCCCCCACTGGGATACGCAGTGCGCTTCATCAATGGCAAACAACGCCAACTTCAGGTGCGCGAGTGTGCCCAGCATTTTTTCGGTCAGGAGTCGTTCCGGTGCAACATACAACAAGTCCAGCTCACCCCGCTGCATCGCTGCTTCAACCTCTGCCTGCGCCTGATAGGGCAAACTCGAATTGAGATAGGCCGCCCGAACCCCCAGCTGCCGGAGCGCATTGACCTGATCCTGCATCAGTGCAATCAGCGGTGAAACGACGACAGCCAGTCCATCCCTGATCAGCGCGGGAACCTGATAACAGAGGGACTTGCCCCCCCCTGTCGGCATCAGCGTCAGCACATCCTCTCCCTGCAGCACCGACTGGATAATCTCTTCCTGATGGTGGCGGAATTCCGTGTAGCCAAAGACGGTTTTCAGTACCTGGGCAGCATTGTTCATTGCAGATGAGTCATCTCGAAATTTGATCCGGCCATTCTACGGCATTCCTGTGCCGAGATTACTGTTCACCCTCCCTGTTCACCAGATTAATTTCCACCGTAAATTGACTACGCTCAAGGCAACAACCGCGACGACAGTCGTAGTGTATCGACAAACCAACCAGTAGGGCGCAACAGGACCATGGCACTTATCGACAAATCTTCCATCTGCATCGTTGAAGTCGACTCAATGAACCGGATTCACCATGAAGAGGCCGACATGCTCAACGAGCTGGATGCAATGATGCGCGGCTACGAAAATGGCGATACCGATATTGCCAGCCTCAACGCCAAACTCGACGAATTCATGGCGCACATGACCGCACATTTCCGGGCCGAGGAGGTACAGATGGAAGCCATCAATTTCCCTCCCTTCCCCATCCACAAGAGCGAGCATGATCGGGTGATCGAGGATGCGCGGAATCGCATCGCCGAGTGGAAGCAGTCGGAAGCATTGGCGCCGCTGAGCGACTATCTCAGGAACGAGCTGCCGGAATGGCTCGACCAGCACATAGCCACGATGGACAAGATCACCGCGCATTTCTTTGCCATGAATGGCAGGGAAGTATCACTGGACCTGTAAAAAAGCGGGGGCTACTGCGTCAATAGAGGTACGGCAGCCCCTCGGGGCGCGTTTTGAAACGCCGATGCAGCCACATGTACTGCTCCGGATGCCGCGCCACCACCGCTTCCAGAATCGCATTGTAACGACGTGCATCCGCCACGTCCTCCCCGATCGGGAAGTCTTCCAGCGCTGGCTGGATCTGCACCTCGAAGCCTTGGTTGCCGGGCAGCCTGATCGGGAAAAAAGGCACGACTCGCGCCCCTGATTTCGCAGCAAACTTCGCGGTAGCCGTCAACGTTGCCGTCGGTACACCAAGAAAGTCGGCAAATACCCCCTGTTTCAGCCCGAAATCCTGATCCGGTGCATACCAGACAGGGTGATTGCCCGCCAGCCCCCGCAGCATGCTGCGTATATCCTGCCGCTTGAAAACATTGTTGGAAAACCGCAGGCGCCCCCGCAGCATCAGGGTCTCTATCAGAATGTTCCGTGAGCGCTTGTACATGGCATGAACCGGCGTAGCGGTATCCCACAACACCTCGGCCAGTATCTGTCCACCAAGATCCAGCGATGTCATGTGCCCGGTCAGCAGAATAACCCCCTTGCCTTCTGCCAGTGCGGCCTGCAGGTGTTCCATCCCGGTTATCTTTCCAAGGCGGTGAATCTGGCGACGGCTCCCCCACCAGGACATGGCAGTGTCGATCACTGCCATGCCCAGATGGTCAAAGTTGCGCCGCAGCAATACCTGCCTTTCGACGTCATCGAGATGCGGGAAGCACAGTTTCAGATTGGTGTCGGCGATTCGGCGCCGTTTTCCCATCACCCTGTACAGCAGTCGCCCCAGCCCTCTGCCGATGGCCGACTGCCAGCCAAAAGGCAGCAGCGTGACCAGGCGCAGCAAACCGAACAGGAACCAGAGGCCCCAATAGCGCGGCTTAAGCACTTCGGCAAAGGGAATCGGAGGAGGCGTGTTCAAGAAAATGGTCTTCGGACAGGGGATGCCTGCCTGCTGGCAGGAAAGCACCAGTGATCAACGATCAGAGTAATCGCGAAGATCCTGCTGGCAATTGCCGGCGGAGCATTATCGCAGCAGTGCAGAAACGGCCTTGAAATGCTCATTGTCTGCATCACTGAGCCATTCGAAGAGTATCGACTCGGTCGGTGCCACGATCACACCGGCATGGCGCAAACGGTGCAATGCACTCTTCCAGTGCGCCATACGCTGGGAGCAGACGGCGTCATCGACAACAAAAACCTGAAAGCCTTCGGCGTTCAGTTCCAGCGCTGTCTGAATCACGCAGATGTGGGTTTCCATTCCGGTAATGACGACCTGCCGCTTGTGTGTCTTGCGCAACGCCTCACCAAAGAGTTCATCACTGCAGCAGGAGAAGCGTGTCTTGTCGAAATATTGTGCCGTTTCCGGCATGGCCCTAGCAATTTGCCCGGTCGTTGCACCCAACCCTGCCGGGTATTGCTCGGTATAGATGACGGGTATATCCAGCATTACAGTTGTTTTCAGCAAATGCTCGACGTTGTCGAGCATTCTGCTTCTGGCGGGTTCAACCATGGCGGCCAGCAACCGATCCTGGATGTCCACACACAAAAACAAGCTGTCTTCTTTTCGACAGAGCGGAACCATAGTTACATCCACTTGTTAATTTTTTCCAAATCCCCAGCGCTCAGTATGCCAGTTGCCTGCCTCAAACGGAATGTACTTAGCACATAATCGTACCTTGCACGTGCGTAGTCCCGCTGCGCGCGATAGGTTTCGCGCAAGGAAAGGAGCACATCCACCGCGGTACGGGTGCCTACTTCAAAACCAGCCTCGGTTGCCTGGGCGGCAGTTTCGGTAGAGGCCAGCGCCTGTTGCAACGCCTTCACACGACTCAGGCCTGATCTCACACTCAGGTATGAAGCGCGCGTCTGGCGAACGATTTCCCGTTTTTGCAGGTCATATTGTCTTTTGGCCTGTTGATGCAGCTGGTCCGCTTCAGCTACCTGGGCGCTGACCAAGCCACCAGAGTAAATCGGCAGTTTGAGGGCCACACCAACGGTAGTATCCGATGCCTTGCCCTTGCTGAAACCACCATCATCGTCCTGAACCCCCATCTCGGCCTTGAAACCCAGCGTAGGCAGATGGCCGGCGCGCCGGCGCTTCACTTCCTTTGCCGCCAGCTCGACACCAAGCTCTGCGGCCTTCAGCACCAGGCTGTTTTCCATCGCACGCTCGACCCAGACATCAATGTTTTCCATTTTCGGTGCCTGCGGCACATAACCGATTTTCAGCCGGGAAAGACTGGCGGGTAGTTGATCGACGATGACGCGCAACTCTTCCTTGGCAACATCCAGCTGATTGACGGCATCGATCTCCTGCGCCACGGCCAGATCGTGCTGAGCTTCGGATTCCTTGACGTCGGTAATGGCAATCATGCCAACCTGAAACCGCTCGCGGGTCTCTTCCAGCTGGCGAGAAATCGCCTCCTTTTCAGCCTGGGCAAAACGCAGATTGTCCTCGGCAGCCAAAACACCAAAATAGGCCTCGGCCGTACGTACAATCAGGTTTTGCCGTTCAGCAATGATCTGCGCCTCTGCCTGAGCAATCTGAATATCGGCCTGCGAGGCTCGCAGCCAGCTGGAGCGATCGAACAGCACCTGGTCGAGACGAATCCCGTAGGTCTTGTGGTCATACTTGTCATCGCTGAACGCCGGATTGGCATCGGTGTAGGAGATATCCTTCTTGTCGAAGCCCGCTGAAGCATTGATCTGTGGCCGTAATGGGGCACGCGAAAGTGGCTTTGCCTGCAGCGTAGCCCGATACTTGGCCTCGGCCGCTGCCAGCGTCGAATCAGCCTTGGCAGCGAGCTGGTAGACATCCAGCAAGGTTTCAGAGTATGCAGCAGATGACAACATTCCCGAAGCCATCAAGCCGCCAGCAATAAGAAGATTTAAGCGATGCATTTTTCGTCCTGTAAATTTTGATCGCGCGAGTATATTAGAAGTTGCTTACAGGCAACACTGAC
Organism: uncultured Thiotrichales bacterium; assembly: GCA_964439815.1. Classification (GTDB taxonomy): domain Bacteria; phylum Pseudomonadota; class Gammaproteobacteria; order UWMA-0217; family UWMA-0217; genus JALSHZ01. The sequence continues at coordinate 8,384 of CAYTPO010000225.1, read as the reverse complement.
TCACCGCACGGTTCTGCAGAAATAGGGTTCAGAGTACGAACTCGGGTTTTTTCTCACGGCCGACCAGCGGTTTTAATTCGACTTCAAACAAGGTCTCACGGGTAAAGCCGTTATCCCCGATCCGGGTAACCAGCATGGCATTCATGACAGGTTCCTCACCCACTACAATGAACAGTCGCCCACCGGGCTTGAGTTGCTCTTCAAAGCAGGGGTCATATTCCGGCAATGAGCCGGTCACTGCGATCACATCATAGAATCCCGGCGCTTCACGCCAGCCATAGGCCGCATCGCCCTGCTGCCAAGTGACATTGGTCTTGCCCAGAGCAGTCACTCTTTCGCGCGCCTGCACAGCAAGATCCTCATGGATTTCAACAGTATAGACATGAGAAGCCAGCGCAGCCAGACAGGCGGTGGGATAGCCGCTGCCGGTGCCAATCTCCAGCACCACATCGGATTCGAGAATTCTCAACGCCTGCAACATCCTACCCTCGACCCTGGGAGGCATCATGAATTCACCATGCCCCAACGGCAGCTCCACATCCGCAAATGCCAGTGGACGCTGCTCTTGCGTGACAAAGTCTTCTCTTGGTACCGCAGCCATGACATCGAGCACCTTCTGATCGAGAACATCCCAAGGCCTGATCTGGTGTTCGATCATATTGAGTCTGGCTGCTTCAAAATCGAGATTCGTCATATTCCGGGTAACCTGTGCTGACCAAATATCAAGATAAAGCTGACAGTTTAGTGCCAACGCCCCAGCTATGCCAACTTTTCTACAACGGCGGCCAACCCGACCTGATCTGCCTCAGCAGCCCTGCCAGGAGGCTGTCGGGCTTAACCGTTTGAAGCGAAATCACTGGGGTGAATTAAGTCTGTTTATCGTGTGAGGAGAATAGCAGAGCTATTTGACGAACAGGATAAGCTGAGTTAATCGCCATCCAGAGATTTGCAGCCAAACAGCGTTAAGTCCGACAGGCTCCTAGTGCCACCTTGCACCCCTTCAGCTCCCATCCTTTCTGCAGATTGCCGAAAGCATATTGTTGCCCAATGAAGGGTACCCGGCCTCAGTTTCAACGATATCGCGTTGTTATTCCTTGCAACAACATTTCACACAACATAGAGTCTGGCTTTTATCAGAACTGTAACTGCTCGAATTGTTTCTGGCATTTGCCAGATCACGGCGATAAACGCGATTTTACAAGCTTAAATGACCGTTTTTTAACGCAAAGATGGCGGATTTCAGTGGCTGAACTAAGTAGTATTACCTGATTTCAACCTGAATCCGGGGTTTGAACAGGGTGGATTGTGCAAGATGCCGGTTTCACAGCGGGTTTAAGAACTCCTGCTTTGCCCATGGGTCGTGGCAGATATTTTTTGATCCGCTGGGGAATCGGGAGCTTGTTTCAGGCACCGTGTTCAAGCCTCCGATTCAGGTATTGAAAGATTACGCGTACTTTGACCAAGGGCATGGAGGATACATGCGTCCCTACGAAGAGACCGTTGAACGAGCCGCGGAACTGGTTCGAATGGTCATACCAAAACTTTCACAGGCCAAGTTACCGATAAACCCCATCAACTACGCGCTGTGGTATGAGTACTTTCTGGGGCGGGACAAGACCTTGATGAATGCTCTCGATACGCTTATTGGAAAGGGCGAGGACGACAGCTGTGCCGCCGAGGCTGCCGAAAATCTTTTTCGGATACATATCATTGGTGTCTCTTCAGACCGTCTGGAGATGATCGGCGGCCGGGTACAGAATATCCTCGACAACACCTCCGATATGCTGAGCCAGACAGGCGACCAGCTGGAGCAGTTCAACCGGGAAATGTCACATACCAAGGAAGTCCTGGATGAAGCTGTTGATCCCGCAGAAATCCGCCCCCTGATTTCCGGCCTGATTGCCGCATCGGACTCCATGATTGCATCAAACAGCGAACTGACCCAGCAGCTGAGCATACGCTGCGGGGAAATCGAACGCCTCAAACAGGACATTGAAACCATCCGTGCCGAGGCGGCACTCGATCCACTCACAGGCGTGGCCAATCGCAAGACATTCAACGAGGCCCTCTCCAATGCATTGAGAGAGCATCAGGACACCCAGCGCTTCGTCTGCCTGATCATGATCGATATCGACCGTTTCAAGATCATCAATGACAAATTTGGTCACCTGGTTGGTGACCGCGTATTGCGCTTCATCGCCGATGTACTGACCGAATCGGTCAAGGGCAGGGATACCGTCGCACGCTTTGGTGGAGAAGAATTCTGCGTGGTTCTGCCAAATACTACCCCCGAGGGTGCTCAGGCCGTGGCGGAGAACATTCGCAAGACCATCGAGGAAGCACGGTTGCGACGTGGCAAGGATGGAGAACTCCTCGGCAAGATCACCGTCTCTGTAGGCGTAGCCTGGGCCAACCGTGGAATTCAACCGGAAGAGCTGATCGATCTGGCCGACAAGGCACTCTACAGTTCCAAACGCAGCGGGCGGAACATGGTTTCCCTGGGTGGTCTCTGCCAGCATCAGGCAACAACATCCGCCTGAAACAAGGCTTGGCTGTGACTACTCAGCGAGTAGTTCACATAAGCAGTAGCTGAGTAGTTATGCCTAGGAGCCTGTCCGAGAATAGGGAGCCTACTGCGGAAAAGCTATTTTGGCCCTTTTCCCCCCTGGTTTTCGTCAAATATAGCCAATATTCTCCTCAAATCAGTGAAAAAAATGGCCTAATATGGCTTTCCCTCGCTACGACTACTATTCTCGGACAGGCTCCCAGGAGGCAATCAGGGTTGGGTGGTAAACGGTATGAACAATACCTCCCCCTCGACGAGTTCACGGTCGGTTATACTGTTGACCCTGGCGAGCATCGCCCGATCACTGCCAAAATCCCGCGCCAGTCCGGCCAGGGTCTCGCCCTGGTTGACCTGATAAAGCTGTCCAGACAACACAACCACTCCCGCCCCTTTCTGCGCATTGTTCTTTAGCGAAAGCACATAAACGCTAGGCATGGAGACCTCATCCAGGATCAGCTCGCCCGCGGCATCCATACCAACCACCTGAACATACAGCTCATTCTCACCGGCCTGAACTCCCTGCTGCCATCGCCCGGACGCATCCAGCGCCACAGGCTCCAGACGCTTGCCATCGACAATAACCTGCACCCACGTATAGTTGTCTGGCGCCGAACCAGTCAGACCGATTACCTCACTCACCTGATCAAAATCGACAGAATCAATAACCGGGCCACTGATTATCGGTACCTGTCCACCACCAGAGTGGGATACCTCCCGGGCAGCAGATTCCATCACCAATGGTTCCCCACCCAGAATGACTTCATCTTCGTTCCCTGGCAAATAATCCTGATCCAGCCCGGCATCCATTGATGATGGTCTGGCAACCGTACACTCGGACAGGCGGGTCATAGTCGTAGAGGGCTCCCGATTTCTCGCAACGGTATTTCCACGTGTGGCAGAGGGTTCACAGGCCATGCCCTCCGACCTTGCAGAAACTGCACCAGCGTCTCGGAGCGGCAATGAAGCAATCGTTGTCCGGTCGACAATATCAGCACGCAAAACCGGCTTGCCGGCTTCGACAGATAGTGCGCTCTCAGGTAACGCATCAATATCACCAGGAGCAAACGCGGTGCTCTCCTGCCTTCCTCCCATCTGCTGCCAGAGGAAAAACCCGGCCAACGCAAAAACGGCGATGGTTGCAATGATTTCTTCAGTATCCAGATGAAATCCGCTATCTGCCTTGTCACCCACGTTTCATGCCCCTGTCATTGAAAGGAAGTCCTGACCAATCTCCGGCCCGAGCCACCAAATTTCAGCCTGTGGCCAAGCGGAATCAATCAAGGGTTTCGAGATGTTGTCAGCTTGAACCGGATCCCTCGCGGCGCCAGTGCCAGCCAATGAGCAATACCCGGAAAGACCATCCAGCGCGTGCTTGGCGTTTCGTGATCCAGACGCCTGCATGAGATCTCCCACCAATCGGCGGAGAGCAGAGAAACTACGACAGCAAACCAGTTCAAGTACCCGATAAAGTATAGTCGGTTTATGTGAACTGGATCACATGTTTAAAAAGAGTTTACAAAAAAAACGCCTCTTGAAGAGGCGTTTTCTGAAAAAGCGATTGCGTTGCGATCTACTTCTTGAGTTTTTCCTTGATACGGGCCGCCTTGCCGGTACGTCCCCGCAAATAGTAGAGCTTGGCACGACGAACGTCACCACGACGCTTGACCTTGATGCCGGCAATCATGGGGCTGTGCGTCTGGAAGACCCGCTCCACACCTTCGCCATGAGAGATCTTTCGAACGGTGAAGGCTGAATTCAGTCCACGTGAACGAACCGCGATGACAACACCTTCAAAGGCCTGCAAACGCTCGCGCTCACCCTCTTTTACCTTGACGTCCACGACAACGGTATCACCCGGAGCAAACTCCGGAACGTCGGACTTAAGCTGTTCTGCTTCCAGTTGATCGATGATGTTCATTCTCTAATTACCTTAATCTACAAATTTAACCCTGCGTCCGTTATCCAACCGACTTCCGGGAACCTTTTAACCTTTCAACAATCTGCTGATCCTGCTTGCTCAAATCTGCATCTATCAGCAGATCGGGCCGGCTTTGCAGCGTCTTCTTCAAAGCCTGCTCGCGCCGCCATTGCGCAATTTTCAGATGATGACCGCTCAGCAATACCTTGGGCACCTTGTGGCCATCGATTTCTTCCGGCCTGGAATAATGCGGACAATCCAGCAAACCGTTCATGAACGAATCCTGCTGCGCGGAATCCACATGCCCCAAGGCACCGGGCAACTGCCTGACAATGGCATCGATCAGCAGCATGGCAGGCAGTTCACCACCACTGAGTACATAGTCACCTGCCGAATATTCCTCATCGACGTGTGCCTGGATAAAACGCTCATCAATGCCTTCGTATCGCCCCGCAACCAGGATCAATCGCGGCAATGCAGCCAACCGATTGATGATTGACTGGTTCAGTGGCTTGCCCTGGGGGGACAGGTACACCACTGTCGCAGCAGTCGGATCGGCGCTGCGCGCAGCATTCAATGCATCGAGCAATGGCTGGTACAGCATCACCATGCCCGGGCCACCGCCGTAAGGCCGATCATCGACAGTGCGATGGACATCGTGCGTGAAATCCCGGGGATTCCAGGTATTCAGCTCGAACAATGCCCTGTCCAGCGCCCGCTGCGTTACGCCACACGATGCCACCTGACGAACAAGATCCGGAAACAGCGTGATCACGTCAAACTTCACGACACGTCACCCGTCTTCCAGATAATCCAGCTCCCAGTCCACCGTGATCAGGCCAGCTGCCAGATCAACGGATTTGACAATATCGGGCTGTACAAAGGGTACCAGCCGTTCTTTGTCACCACGGATGACCAACACATCGTCGACACCCGTTTCCAGTAATGATTCAACCCGGCCCAGCGGTTCAGCGCGCAGATTTTCCACAGACAGACCAATCAGGTCCGACCAGTAGTATTCTCCACTCTCAAGGGATTCGAGCTGACTGCGATCAATCGCTATCTCGACATCGCGTAGCGCCAACGCCTGATCTCGATCGGAAATACCTTCGAGCCTGGCAACAATGCCCTTGCCCTGGGTACGTCCGTCTTCCAGCCTTACGCTGCGCCACTCACCATCCACCTGCAACAACCAAGGATTGTACCGCAGGATATTGTCCCTCGGCTGCGTAAAGGAGTAGACCTTGACCCAACCCTTGACGCCATAGACGCCGGACAATTTACCAACAACCAACGGCGTGTCTGCGGAGCCTGCCATCGGTTCAGTCGCAGCGCTATCAGGCTGCGGCTTCAGTTTTTTCTGCTTTCTGAGCCTGCTTCCACAACATCTTGACGCGATCACTCATCTGCGCGCCGCGGCCTGTCCAGTGCTCGACCCGATCGGAATCGAGATGCAGACGTACTTCCTGCCCGCGGGCCATGGGATTGAAATAGCCCAGACGCTCGATATAGCCGCTATCACGACGCTTGCGGGAATCGGTAACTACAATGTGGTAAAAGGGATGACGCTTGGCACCACCTCTAGCTAAACGAATAACGACCATAGTCTATATCAACCTGATACTCTGAATTATACGGGCCAACATGGCACCGATTTAAGGAGACGCGCGATTCTACGTGACTCTTCCATGGTATTCAACCGGAGTTTTCCCGCATTCAGGGAAAAGCAGCGGCGACAACCTGAATCCTGCAACAGGAGCCTGTCGGACTTAACGCCATTTGGCTGCAAATCGCTTCAAACGGTTAAGCCCGACAGACTCCTAGAATGGCATGCCACCACCCATGCCCCCCATCCCGCCCGGGGGCATTCGACCTTTCATGGCGCGCATCATGTTCTTCATGTTGCCACCCTTGCCAAATTTCTTCATCGCCTTGCGCATTTGCAGGTGTTGCTTCATCAGCCGATTGACCTCCTGGATCTGCGTACCCGAGCCATTGGCTATGCGGCGCTTGCGCGAGCCCTTGATAATATCGGGAAAACGGCGCTCCTGCGGCGTCATGGAATTGATGATGGCGATCATGCGATCGAACTGCTTGTTGTCGACCTGCTTCTTCACCGCATCAGGAATATTCGACATGCCCGGCAGCTTGTCCATCAGACCGGCCATGCCACCCATATTCTGCATCTGCGTCAATTGTTCACGCAGATCCTCCATATCGAAATTCTTGCCACGCTTGATCTTTCTTGCCAACTTGGCTGCCTTGGCATGATCAACCTTGTCCTGCGCCTCTTCGACCAGACTGACGATATCCCCCATGCCGAGGATTCGCGACGCCACCCGATCAGGGTGAAACGGCTCCAGCGCGGTAGTCTTCTCCCCGACGCCCATGAACTTGATGGGCTTGCCGGTAATATGGCGTACCGACAATGCGGCACCACCGCGCGCATCACCATCGGCCTTGGTCAGTACCACACCGGTCAGCGGCAACGCTTCATTGAAGACCCTGGCAGTATTGGCCGCGTCCTGACCTGTCATGCTATCGACAACAAACAGCGTTTCCACCGGATTGATTGCAGCATGAATGCGCTTGATCTCATCCATCATCGCATCATCGATATGCAATCGACCTGCAGTATCCACCAGAATCACATCCTGCTGCTGCTTCTTGGCCGCAGCCACCGCCGCCTTGGCGATCTTGACCGGATCATCCCGAGTCGTCGATGGAAAGAAGGTCGCGCCGGTTTCCTTCGCCAGCGTTGCCAACTGGTCGATTGCCGCCGGGCGGTAGACGTCGGTACTGACCACCATGACGGACTTCTTCGCCTTTTCCTGCAACCAGCGTGACAGCTTGCCAATGCTGGTGGTCTTGCCTGCGCCCTGCAAACCCGCGACGAGAACGATCGCCGGGGGCTGTGCTGCCAGATTCAGTCCCTCATTGGACTGCCCCATCAATGCAACCAGCTCGTCATTGACGACCTTGATGAATGCCTGACCCGGCGTCAGGCTGTTCAACACCTCCTTGCCGACTGCCCGCTCCTTGACGCTGGCAATCAGATCCTTGACGACAGGCAATGCCACATCGGCTTCCAGCAGGGCCATGCGCACTTCACGCAATGCTTCCTGGATATTGTCCTCGGTCAACCGGGCCTGCCCGCGCAGGCGCTTTACCGTCGACGTCAGGCGTTCACTCAAACTGTCAAACATTCAAACTCCATATATAAAGTGTGTTGCTACTCGGCCGGCAACCAACCCGCCTCAATGCAATCCCGCTTGTCCGGCATCCGGCAAACGCGGGAGACATAATTCTTCACTGCCATGAGAATTGCGCTAAAATCAAAACCCATACCTATAGGAATAATGCACTTTCATGGCTGATATCGCTACCCTCATTGCAGCAGCTGGATACCTGATCACTGCAATACTGATTTATAAATATGTCAGACAGGACAGCCCTTCCCGCACTCTGGCCGCCAGTTTTGGCGCCATATGGTGTGCCGCATTGTTCTTTCATGCCCTGGCGCTGGGCCAGTCGCTATTGTCACCCGTCGGCCTGGATCTGAGCTTTCACCACGCCCTGTCGCTGGTCGTCTGGCTGGTCAGCCTGCTGCTGTTCATCACCAGCATGCGCTGCCCGATGGAGATCATCGGCATTCCAACATTGACCATTGGCGCCGTTATCATCAGTTCGGGCGTCTTTCATCCGGAACTGAAGGCACAGATCCTGCAGGGCACGCCCGGGCTGGAGTGGCATGTACTGGGCTCCCTGCTGGCGTTTGCCCTGTTCACACTCGCAGCGGTTCAGGCGCTGGTGCTATCGTATCAGGATCACCGCCTGCACAACCACCAGCTGACCGGCTGGGTCAGCTACCTGCCCCCCCTGCAGTTCATGGAGAGCTTT
>CAYTPO010000224.1:0-1664 GCA_964439815.1 uncultured Thiotrichales bacterium | reverse complement strand
AACGATGCCGACACGACCGTGCGAGCCAGCACGGATTGTGCCTACGACCGCATTATTATCACCCGCACCCTTGATGGCGCATTACTCGATGACCTGACACAGGTTTACGATTTTACGGCTGCGCTGGGGCTGGATGAGCAGGCCGCCCTGGAAGTCAGTGATCACTTTCCGGTTGAGACGGTTCTGCAGCAGGAATCTGGGTTTTAGTCCAGCAAGGGTATCCGCTGCAACTGATCCACCCTATCTTGCAGCTTTAGAAATCTTGCGATCTCGTCGAATCGATCAAGGAGCGCAGCAACGGATCCAGCACTCACGCCGCGTCGAATGGATTGATGAGGGTTACGCCGCAGTGTTTAAAATCCCGGATGTTTCTGGTGGCGATGTCGCAGCTGTTTGTTATCGCGATGGCGGCAATCTGGCCATCGGGGATGCTCATGGGGCGGCCGGCCAGTTTGCTCTCTGCCATCAGTGGCCCGTAGATTCTCGCCTCTTCTTCACCAAATCCGAGTATGCGGTATTGAAACGCTTCTTTGAAAAAGCGCTCGAAGCGTTGTCGCAGGATCTGCTTTCGCTGGCCGTCGGGCAATACGCTCAGGCCGTAGATGATCTCGGCGATGGTAATGCTGCTGATATGCAGGTCGGGGCTGTATTGGCGGTTCAACCAGTTGATGACGTTGATCTCCGGTCGCGGGCGCATGATCTCCAAGACGATGTTGGTATCCAGCAGTATCATTATGGAAGGTCGACAGGTTCATGGGGGGTGTGCGGGATTGGCTCAAGCTCGACACCATGCGCTTCCCCAAAAATCTGGAGTGCGAGGTCGCCCACTTTGGTGGGCGCCGATACGGCTTCTTCTATGATGCGCCGTACTTCCTCTTCCATCGATACGCCATGTTGCGCGGCGCGGAGTCGGAGTTTGGCGACGACTTTGTCGTTGAGTTTCCTGACGCTGATATTGGCCATGTTGGTTCTCTTAGGGAAGTGTATTGATGCTAGCGGGTGATGGCAGGGCTTGCAAGTGATGGCGTTTGGAGGTGATGGTGGATCCGCTGCGCTTGATCCACCCTACGGGACCACCATTTTGGGAATCCGTTGTAGGGTGGATCAACGTGGTCAACAAAAACCACTCCACGGCATGCACCAACTGCAGGGGCAGCGTTTTTTTGTCGTGGCGGTATTCTGGAGCGGCAGCCCTTTTGTTGATACCGCAAAGGTTGAGTGCAAGTCCAATCCGCGGGTCTTTGCCCCCGTCTGATTGGCCTTCAATTCCCCCAGGCCGCGGTACTTGTCCAGATGGGTGTAATTGAGTTCGCTGCCGTCCTGCAGGCACAACACCGTTTTTTGCCCCATCATCCTCCACACCGTTCGCTGGCGGTGGGGTGCGAGGATGTTATCCAGCGTGACGGCTGATTCTTCCGCCTGATCAACAAGTATTCGCAACGCCTTCAGGCAGCCGCTGAGTTGCATGTTGCCCCGAACATCATGAAAATCAAAATGCTCGCATACCCTCTTCGCTAATGCCGTTCTGTGGGGAAGGGCATCGACCTTTAGCAGGTTGGCGACGTAAGCAAGGTTTTCGGGACTGGAAAGGGTGCGCTTGATTTGGTTCTGTGTCTTCATGCGCGTAGCATGAAATACGCGGCGACGCTTGTTCAGTTGTTTTT
>CAYTPO010000223.1:0-5573 GCA_964439815.1 uncultured Thiotrichales bacterium | reverse complement strand
AATAGGGAGCCTACTGCGGAAAAGCTATTTTGGCCCTTTTTCCCCCTGATTTTCGTCAAATATAACCAATATTCTCCTCAAATCAGTGAAAAAAATGGCCTAAAATAGCTTTCCCTCGCTACGACTACTATTCTCGGACAGCCTCCTAGGAGGCTGTCGGACTTAACCGTTTGAAGCGAAAATCACTGGGGGGAAACGCCTGGCTTGCACCTGCCAACAGACCATCCACCACGCAATATTCCTGTGGTAAACCAGCTGCAGTGATATCCATCCGAGTGAAACTATGTCATCCATGACTGCAAAAACCGAGTTTGCATTGCTTCAATCGGGATTCCGTCCCTTCTTTCTGCTCGCATTGCTGTTTGCACCTATCGAGATGATGCTCTGGATCATCAGCTATCTCGAAGGCTTCAGCATTACAAGCCATTACGGCAATATCTCCTGGCATGGACATGAAATGCTGTTTGGCTACGCACTTGCAGTATTGACGGGGTTTCTGCTTGTGGCTGGCAAGAACTGGACCGGCATACAAACCCTGCAGCACCGTTCACTGATGTTCCTGGCAGGCTTGTGGGTTATGGCACGCAGCCTCCACTTCCTTCCGGAGCTGAGTCCATCGATACTGACCTTCGCAACGGAACTCCTGTTCATCCTGTTGGCCATCGCGTTCATTGCCGCACCACTGCTGCAATCACGCAACAGGAACAGCTATATCTTCATCGAGTTGCTGATTATTCTTGCCATCGGGAACATCATGGTCGACTGGAGTTATCTTGGCCTGTTCCCGAACACCGCGGAAACGGGAATGATGCTTTCACTCTATGCTGTACTCGGGCTGCTGATCATCATCAATGGCCGTACCCTCCCCCACTTCATCGAAAAATCCTTCGACATGAAGCTTGCTCGGACCCAGTACCACCAGACCATCGAAACATTCGCAGTGGGTTCGATCTACCTGTTGATGATATTGGAGGTTCTACTCCCGATGGATGCCCTCATCGGGCTCACCGCACTTGTTGCTGCTATCGCAAACGGTATCAGGTTGGCCAACTGGTACCATCCCGCCCTATGGCGATATCCGCTACTCTGGGTTTTGCTGGTCGGCTATGGATGGATTATCGTCGGTCTTATGCTGTACGCTGCTGCCTCATTTGGATTGATCATGGAATCCAGGGGTCTGCACGCGCTGACTATTGGCGGGATTGGCATAACCACAGCCGGCATGATGGTCAGGGTAACGCTGGGGCATACAGGCCGCGAACTCAAGGCCGACTCACTCACGACCACGGCCTTCATACTGCTGAATGTCAGCGCCCTGGCTTATGCCATCTTCCATCTGTTGGCTCCCACCCTGGGTGAAAAATGGCTGTTGATTGCGGGGATGAGCTGGGTCGTTGCGTTTGGCATGCTGGCCTGGGTCTACACGCCAATGCTGCTTTTTGCCCGGGTTGACGGAAAGCCGGGCTGAAACCAAACCCCCCGCTCAGGATTCGAGAACCAGTCTATTCTTGTCCAGTACCGTCAACTCCCGACCATGTACCTGGATGATCTTCTTTTCCGAGAGGTGATGCAAAATCCTGGAAAAGGACTCCGGTGCAAGGTTGAGCTGCGAAGCAATCAGGTTCTTGTTGGCAGGAAAGATGAACGAGGCTTTCCTGGGATCGCTTCCCAGTTCATCCACGATAAACCGGGCCACACGCTCTGTAGAGGTCTGCAGACAACAGGTCTCGAGGTCGGAAACAAGATGGTGCAACCGGTAACTGAGGCCAGCCAGCAGCGCCCGACAGATTTGCGTGGACTCATCGATTGCGGAAAAGATCAGTTCCGAACTGATTTCGATCACCTCGGTTTTCACGACCGCCTGCGCCGATACGGGGCTCGGGCGCTCCAGAAACATCAATGCTTCACCAAAGCTACGACCGGAACCGACAATTTCCACAACCTTTTCGGCACCGGTAGGCGCGGTAACGACAAGTTTGACCTGACCTGTCATGACCGAATAGAGACTCTGAACCGCCTGTCCCTGATGAAAGACGATCTCATTCCGGGTAAGCTCAACTATGCGTACTCGCTCTGAAAACAATTTCAGCACCGAAGGAGAGAGTTCCGTAAACAACGGCAGCATCCTCAAATGCTGGTGAATGCGCTTAGTATCAATCATGTTGACCGTTATAATATATTTCTACTTATTTAGTCAGGATATAGCATAAAACACTATGAATACCAACTCGGTAGTCGGATTTATCAGCCTGGGGTGTCCCAAGGCCCTCGTCGATTCAGAGCGCATCCTGACACAATTACGGGCGGAAGGGTATCAGCTTTCGTCCACCTATCAAGATGCGGACCTGGTTGTCGTCAATACCTGTGGCTTTATCGACGCGGCCATAAAGGAATCACTGGATACTATTGGCGAAGCACTGCATGAAAACGGCAAGGTAGTCGTTACCGGCTGCCTGGGAGCCGACGCAGACAAGATACTGGAGGCCTACCCCAATGTGCTTGCCGTAACCGGCCCTCATGCCTATGAGGAGGTCATGGCGGCAGTACATGAACACCTCCCTCAGCCGGAAGAGACGTTCACCACCCTGCTGCCACCCCAGGGCATCAAACTGACACCACGACATTATGCCTACCTGAAGATTTCCGAAGGCTGCAACCATCGCTGCTCCTTCTGCATCATTCCCCGGCTACGCGGTGATCTTGTCAGCCGCCAGGTTACCGACATCATGCAGGAAGCTGAAAACCTGGCTGCCAATGGCGTCAGGGAGCTACTGGTCATCTCGCAGGATACCAGCGCCTATGGGCTGGATATCAAGTACCGCACCGGCTTCTGGAATGGTCGCCCGCTCAAGTCCCATATCCAGCAACTTGCCGAAGCGCTGGGGGATCTGGGCGTCTGGGTACGAATGCACTACATCTACCCCTATCCTCACGTTGACAACCTGATCCCCCTGATGGCGGAGGGAAGGATTCTTCCCTATCTCGACATACCCATGCAGCACGCCAATCCGGACATACTCAGGGCCATGAAACGCCCTGCGCACAGTGAGCGAATGCTCGAGCGCATCGGGCAATGGCGCAAAACATGCCCTGAAATCACCATCCGCAGTACCTTCATAGTCGGCTTCCCGGGAGAGACCGATGCACAGTTTCAGGACCTGCTCTCGTTTATCCGCGAAGCCCGTCTGGATCGTGTGGGATGCTTTACCTATTCACCGGTCGAGGGCGCGCCAGCCAATGAACTATCCGATCCTGTGGATGAACAGCTCAAACAGGAGCGGCTCGAAGAATTCATGGAGGTACAGGCAGATATCAGCCGTGACAAGCTGCAGGCAAAAATCGGGCAGCGCATGACAGTGCTGACCGATGAGACCGAAGGTGAAAACACCATAGCGCGCAGCCCAGCCGATGCGCCGGAAATCGATGGCGTCGTCATCATTGAAAACCGACAGATCGAACCCGGCGAATTCATCGAAATCGAAGTGACCGCAGCCGATGAACACGACCTGTGGGGACGCCCCGTTGATCAATCCCCGGATTCAGCTCGGGCCCCGGAGCCACATCCCGCCTGATGCCGGCCTTCAATTGCCCGATGCACAGGCATGATGCGGGCTGGCAGGAGATGCGTCGCCAAACGGCAGACAGACGCTCTGCTGACCACTGATCCGCTTCGACAGGAAGCAGTGATCGACATTCCGGGAATCCTCCGCACCGCCATAAACAACATCATTTCCTGCAGTTCCCCGCCAGGGCGTTGTTCCGTAGTAGGAGTTCCTGGCGACAACCGTTCCATCCCGTGGGACACCAGAACCTGCTCCCGAACCAATAATCACATTGCATTCGACGCTGGACTCGCGGGCACCAAAATCCATCCAGGAGGTGCTGTCCACTATCGTGTTGCCGTCCACCTTCAGATCCACCACGTCGGCCGTAGCAACCAGGGCGATGCCTTCATTCTTCACGGTACTGTTGATGCCATGAATCAGATTGTCGGTCACCAGAATGGCTCTTGGCCCCTCGGTAATCGAAATCCCTCTCGAGGAGCTGAAAATCGTATTTCTGGAGATCTCGGCATTCTTCAGGCGAAAATGCGCAGATATCGCGCTACCCCAGCTTCCGGATCCTCCGCACCGGGTATCCGTCTTTTTCCAGCCCCACAGGCGATTATTGATAACCCTGACCGGCTTGCTCTTGTCCTCTGCACCACTCTTGAGATCGATGGCGTTTTCCGCACAGGCGCAAGCACCCTCGGGATCCATCTTTCCCGAACAATTGGAATAGGAGTTCGGCGTCAGATAAATATCATTACCATCCACGACAAGGCCCGAAAAATCGGCCGTGTACCTGATGGCCGGGTTGATAATGGTTTGAATGCCATCGTTGCAGTCATAGATTTCATTATTGAGGATTTTCGTATCCAGAATTTTCACGGTAGCCGCCCGTGTTCTGAAACCCTGCAGACCAATACAGACAGAATCCCCACCTTTCCTGATCAACATGTCACCAATCAGGCTGTTCTGAATAGTATTGCCATGTGCACCATCATCAATCTTGATGCCTTGCTGGAAGTGCTCGATTCTCATGCTATCGAGCAAATTGTAGGAGGAGCCTGTATCGAACTCGACGACCGCCTCTCCCTTGGGCGTATTGATAATCGACAAACCCTTAACGACCCAGTGACGCGCCTTCTCGAATTTCAGGGAGGAGATAATGGCTTGCTCCTTGTCGGGCAGCAGGGAAGGATTGGCGGACTGACTGCCATCCAGCATCAGTACCCGTGGCAATGTCTCCGTTCCCGAGGTCTTGAGGACAATGCCGGCAACAGATGCGTAGTTGCCCGGCTTGATACAGAAGACCCGATAGCTGGTAGTGTTGATCTGCTTCCAGCCACTGTCATCCGAGATGAACAGCACTTCCGGATTGCCCGGGTCACAAACCGGAAGCTCGATCTCCTTCTGATAGAGCGAAACCGATGATTCGGCGCCATCCAGCTTCTCCTTGCTGTTACCGGGTACAACAGTATTGTCGACGACACTGTCTGCGGGAACAGTATTTACCGTGGCACCCTGTTTAACCTCACTGGCAGAAGGATCAAAAAGCCCCGGCCCGGAATCGCAGGATACGGCCATCAAAGCCAGTAGTATCACACCCGGAAGCCCAATCCCGGTATAGTTTCCCTTTATCATATTTATAGGAATCCGTGTTTTCCAATCTTTGAAATGTACAACTGCTGGCGCTGCCCCCAATCGACTCACAACAGTATTTCTCACAGAAATCAGTCTGCGGAAAACCGCCAGGCGAGCATTGGCAAAAGCCTGCATAACCGTCTGACAATAAAGCCCCAAATCAGACACGATTGTTTACAATGAGGGAATTATTCCCTTTTTTCAAGTTCCCCTGGTAAACACCGCAATGGATTCTACATGCGCGGTGTGCGGAAACATATCCATCACACCAGCCGCAACCAATTGATATCCATGAGTATGAACCAGTTCAGCCGCGTCTCTTGCCAGGGTTCCGGGGTGGCAGGAGACATAGACGATGCGCTCGGCCTGGAGTTTCCCGATCTTCTC
>CAYTPO010000222.1:0-5929 GCA_964439815.1 uncultured Thiotrichales bacterium | reverse complement strand
AAGCGCAGGCGTGCCAGAACAAGCCAGGGCCGTGATAGGCTGAAGCCTCTCACCATTTGGGTGAAACGGGACTGCCAAGGGTTCGCCATTGTTTTCATTTACTTATCATAGGCTTTAGCCGCCACCATGAATAAGACGGGGTTACTTCCTCTTTTGGGCAGGCGATTCTTGCAATGCGCCAGGAATACCCCTATTTTGGGAGTCATACCATCCAAAGGAGTTATAGATAGTGAAATTGAGCGCCCTGTTTACCCTGCTGGTTCTTGCCCTGGTGACAACCGTGCTGGTATCGCCACCTGCCGAGGCCAAGCGCCTGGGGGGCGGTATGAGCTTTGGCAAGAGTTACAAGTATTCCCGACCTGCAGCCCCTCGATCTGCACCCGCACAGAATACCCGGAACATCGGGCAGTCCGGCAACTCGGCTGCCGCAGGAGCGGGGCGAAACTCAGGACGCAGCGGCATGATGGGCATGTTGGGTGGACTGGCAGCGGGCGGCTTGCTGGGAGCACTGTTTTTTGGCGGCGCCTTCGAGAACATCAACTTTTTCGACATCCTTCTACTGGGCGGACTGGTGTTTGGCGGCATGATGCTGATGAAATCGCTGCGTCGCAGCTCTGCCCAACCCCAGGTCAGGCAAGCGCCAGCAGGAGGACCGGCGGGATACCAGCAGCCGTCCCCATCACCGGCACCAGCCGCCTCTGGCGGTTTCTCGATACCCGAGATCGGCTCCAGGCTCAAGGGAGAGTCACTTGCGGTCAAACCCGACTGGTTTGATGAACAGGCCTTCATGAAGGAAGCCGCCAACCACTTCCATACCCTGCAGAAAGCCTGGGACAGCGGTGACATGAACCTGATCCGCGAGTACAGCACACCGGAGTTCTTCGATTTCATCTCTCGGGAGCGCGCCGCATTACCGGCGCAGCAGGAGACCAAGATTCTGGATCTCCAGCCGCAGTTGCTGGACCTGCTGCAGGATGGTGACAACGTAGTCGCCGCCATACTGTTTCGCGGCTATGAGCAGGAAGGCACCGCAGAACCGGAAGCCTTTGCCGATATCTGGCATGTGGAGCACCCGGCGAATGACCCCAACGCCGACTGGTTACTGGCCGGCATTCGCAAACTGGATGACCTGCAGTAACCCCGTCTTATTCATGGTGGATCGCGGATCCTGGCGCTGGACTGGTGCGTCTGGTAGACACCTGCAGAAGGAAAGTATCAACAGTAGTCAACAGACACTGTAGAAGGTCGAGCAGGCAGTACCATCCTGGTAGTGCTGTGAAGTGCAACTTCGCGATCCTGGGAAGGTAGTAGTGGGATATGCCACAGGATCGCCGAGTTGCACTCGGACCGCCGGCCCCAAGCCGGCGTCTGGCAGACGCCTGTAGAAGGAAAGTATCAACAGTAGTCAATAGACACCGTAGAAGATCGTGCAGGCAATACCAGCCTGGTAGTGCTGCGAAGTGCAACTTCGCGATCCTGGGAAGGTAGTAGTGGGATATGCCACAGGATCGCCGAGTTGCACTCGGCCCGCCGGCCCCAAGCCGGCGTCTGGCAGACACTTGCAGAATGAACGTATCAACAGTGGTCAGCAGAAACTGTAGAAGATCGTGCAGGCAGTACCATTCCGATAGTGCTGCGAAGTGCAACTTCGCGATCCGGGCTTTTTGGATCAGTGCATCGATGTGCGGTCTGTAGCCTGGAGATCCTTTTGGGCCAATCTGTAGGCGCGTTTCATCAGCAGGGGCGGTGCTACGGTGGTCAGTGCAATGACAATGACCATGGCGGCGTAGATCTCGTTGTCGAAAATGCCACTGGTGCGGCCAAGTTCGGCAAAAATCAGTCCCACCTCGCCACGTGGTGACATTGCCAGGCCGATAATCAGGCGGTAGCGCCATGGCTCCCTGACGAGCAATGTGGCAACGAATTTGCCGATGATTGCCAGGGCAAAGAACAGTAGCGAAAAGACCCAGATAAAGGGGGAGCTCCAGTCGATTTCGCGCAGATTCAGCGACAGCCCCACCATGACGAAGAAGATGGGGGTCCACAGATGAATAATGGGGTGCATCTGTCTTTCGATGCGTGCGGAAAAATCGTCGTCCTGTCGCAGGGCGATGCCAAAGGGCAGGAAAAAGCGGCGTGACAGCGCCAGCCCTGCTGCAAACCCACCCAGTAGCTCCGGGGCGCCGACTGCATGTGCCAGCCAGGCAAAGAACAATACCAGTGAGACAATGGATGTCGGGATCAGGCCGGGAATATCACTGACCTGATCGAAGCGGCGGATGAGCACGGAGATGAGTTTGGCGGCCAGTGGGGCCAGCAGGAAAAAGGCCAGGACGAAGACCAGCACCTTGCCGGCATTGATGAAGCTGACGCCACCGTTGATGGAGAACTCGTACAGCAGGGCCAGCAGCACGACCCCGAGTATGTCATCCAGAACAGCGGCTCCCAGTACAACCTGACCTTCGGTGCTGTTCTGTTGCCGCAGATCGGTGAGTACCCTGACCGTGATGCCGATGCTGGTAGCGGTGAGGGTACCGCCGATAAACAGCGACACCAGCAGCGACAGACCAAAGCCCCACAGTGCCAGTGCCGTACCCAGAACAAAAGGTGCCACAAAGCCACCAAATGCAATCAGTGCCGATTGGCGGCCGGAATGTGCCAGCCGCCGAATATCGGTTTCCAGACCCACTTCGAACAGCAGCAGAATAATCCCGATTTCCGCAAGCAGCCCCAGCATCTCGCTGGGTTCGATCCAGCCCAGCAGGCTTGGACCCAGCACCACACCAGCCAGCAGTTCGCCAATCACTGAAGGTGCCTTCAACCGTACCGCTATTTCGGCAAAGATTCTTGCGCCCAGCAGAATTGCCAGCAAAACCAGAAAAAAATCGTGGGATTCCATCGGCTCATCGTACCCGGCGGGATTCATCGACGTCCAGTGCTGTCGATCGGATCCTGTGGTTATCACGACAGGATTGCTAACCAGTATTTGACCTGCCAGAGGTATCGTTCTAGACTCGTAAGTGATTGCTCACTCACATTTCGGTGGCGGGCTTGTGGGATATGGCCATTGCGCCCTTTTCGGCTGTGCTGATTTCCTTGAACTACCCGAAGTGCTGGGGGAGAGAGTGAAGATGAATAGGGTATTTTCCTGCCCTGAGTGTGAGATGCTATAGCGCCAGACCCGGCCCCGACCAACAACAAAATTGCCAATAACCCGAGCCCTGAAATCATGAAAAAACTCCTGCAGAAAGCCTTTGTTCTCCCGCTGATCATTGTTCTGGCGGTGGCCCTGGTGGTGTTCAAGGTGAAGACCCGGCCGCCGATGGCCCATGAGGAACAGGGGTTTCCGGTGCGAACGGTCGAGGTGATTACGGCCAGGGCGTTGCCCTTTCGTCCACGGGCAACGGCTTACGGATATGTCGAGCCGGCAGTTTTGCTGAAGGCCAAGTCGGAGGTGGCTGGCAAGATTTCCTATATTCATCCCGATTTGAAGAAGGGGGGCAGCATTGCCCAGGGTACGGTGGTGCTGCGTATCGAACCGACCACGTTCAAGTTTTCCCTGGATCAGAGTCGGGCGGGGTTGGCGAGCAGCCAGTCTTCGCTGCAACAGCTCGAAACCGAGGAAAAGAGTACCCGCCGCTCGCTGGAAATTGCGCAGGAAAATCTGCGTGTCGGAGAGAAGGAGCTGGAACGAACACGGAAGATTCTGGAAAAGGGATTAATCTCCCGTTCCAAGGCAGATGCCGAGGAGCAGAAGGTGCTGCAGTTGCGCCAGCAGGTGGAAGATCTGACGGGCAAGCTGGCAACCTATTCCAGCCGCAAGGCGGCCATCAAGGCGCAGATCAATCAGTCGAAAACCCAACTTGCACAAAGCCAGGATACGTTGGGGCGTACCGAAGTCATCATGCCGTTCGATGCCCGCATCGGTACGGTGTTCGTGGAAAAGGGGGAATTTACCGGTGTTGGCAATGTGTTGTTCGAGGCGCTTGGAACACAGGCTGTCGAGATCAATGCCCAATTGCCCACACGCCAGTTTCGTTCGCTGCTGGTCGGGCTGGGACATGGCAGCCTGAACCTGCAGAATCCTCAGGGATTGCAGGCGGTGATCAAGCAGTTGCAGCTGGAAGCCACGGTCAGTCTGGTGGGATACGAGGGTAGTACCACGTGGCAGGGTGAGTTGCTGCGTATTGGTGAATCGGTCGATCCAACGCGCGATACCATCGACCTGGTAGTGCTGGTCAACAACCCGTATGAGGGCGTGATACCCGGCAAGCATCCCCCGTTACTCAAGGGGATGTATACCGCTGTAGAATTTGCAGCACCTGCGCAGCCGATGATGGTGCTGCCCAGAAAGGCCATACACCAGGGGCGGATCTATCTTGCAAAATCCGACAATCTGCTGGAAATCCGCGCCGTGGATATCCTTCACAAGCAGGGTGAGCTGGTAGTGATCGGTGGTGGCGTCAAGGCGGGTGAAAAGGTCATTGTGACCGATGTCATTCCGGTCCTCGAAGGACTGCCGCTCAATCCGCTGGAGGCGGCCGGCTATGAAAAGCTGCTCGAGGAGGCTGCACTGCAGGGGCAGATGCGTTCCTTGGCTGCTGGTACGGCGCAGGTGCCTGACGCTCGGGAGATGGCAAAATGATCCGCTATTTTGCGACGCACCCGACCATTGCCAATATTCTGATGATGGCGATTATTGCGCTGGGGCTGGCCTCACTTGGCGGCCTGAACAAGGAATCCTTTCCGCAGCTAAAGCCGAGCAAGGTGCAGGTGACGGTGGCCTATCCCGGTGCTGCGCCGGCCGATGTGGAGGATGGCATCTGCAACCCGCTGGAAGATGCGACTGATGGCATCAGCTTTCTCGATGAGCAGATCTGCGATGCCCGCGACAATATGGCGATCTTTACGCTGGAGATGCAGGAAGCAGGCAATATTCGGGAATTTACCGATGACATCAAGACCGCAATCGATGGTATCCAGAATTTTCCGGACAATGTCGAAGATCCCATTATCAAGCAGCTTGGGCGGGTCAATCCGGTTGCCAATATTGCCATTACGTCAGACAAGCTGACCACTGCGGAACTCAAGGCGCTGGGTGAGTATTACCGTGACCGGCTGCTGGCCATGCCGCAGATCCCCATCGTGTCGTTGGCCGGGTTTTCCACGCATCAGCTACAGATCTTGATTCGCCCGGAGGTACAGAAAAAATATCAGCTCAGCGTTCAGGATATTGCCAATCTGGTGGCTGCACAGGCGGTGGAGTTGCCGGCCGGTACGCTGGAGGCGACTGAAACCTGGTATCAGATTCGTTATGACAACGCACGGGAAACGGCGGACGAACTGGCCGATCTGGTTATTCTCAATACCGAAAAGGGAGGAGAGATCCGGCTTGGTGATATTGCCATTATCAAAGACCGGTTTGAAAATCCCGAGGATCGCATCGAACTTAATGGCAAGCCGGCTGCGCTGCTGAAGGTCAGCAAGAATACCATCGATGATACGTTGAAGGTGGCCGATGCACTGGTTGAATTCGTGGAAGCGGAAAACAGGATTTTGCCGCAAGGAACTCGTCTCACGCTCGTCAATGACAAGTCCACTTCGGTGCGTGACCGATTGCAGCTGTTGCTGAAAAATGGCTGGCAGGGATTGATTCTGGCCACCCTGGCATTGCTGATGTTCTTTTCCTGGCGTTATACCTTCTGGATTGCACTGGGGTTGCCCATTTCATTTCTGGGTGGGTTGGCGTTGATGACCGTCTTTGGTATCAGCATCAACATGATTTCCATGGTGGCATTGCTGATGGCGATCGGTATTCTGATGGACGATGCCATTGTGCTGTCAGAAAGTATCGACCATGAATATCGCAAGGGAAAACCACCACTCGAAGCGGCCATCGACGGTACCCGGAAAGTATTTCGAGGGGTAT
>CAYTPO010000221.1:0-3912 GCA_964439815.1 uncultured Thiotrichales bacterium | reverse complement strand
GTACCAGCAAGATCCATGGTATTGGAACCGCTGTTCATGTTGCCCATGCTCGTGCCGCTGCTGTCGTTCATGCCTGACCCGGTATTGCCCATGCCGTTGTCATCCATGTCGGAGCCACGGTTGCTGTCGTTGCCATCCATGCCAACTGTTCCCTGCATTCCCGAGCCCATGCCGGAGTCATCGCTCATGCTGTTATTGCCCATGTTACCCATTCCCATCATGGCGCTACCGTTAAAGGCGCGACTCACCAGCATGACCTTGTCACCTTGTTTGTACTTGCCGAAATCCACGATGATTTCGGCCCGCTCGGCGGCGCCCAGTAAGATGTGATCGGTTTCGACCGGTTGCGGCAGCAAGCCACCGTCGGTGCCAACGACCTTGAATTTTGCGCCGTCGTGCAGGGCAAAATCATAGGTGCGTGCATTGGAGGTGTTGTAGATACGGAAGCGATATTGTCGCGTGGCGACGTCCAGTTTCGGCAGGGCGGCACCGTTGACGAGTATGTCATTGCCCATCATGCCATCGCTGTCCATTTCCATGGTTTTGTAGGCCAGCTCGCGCACACCGTTGACTTCGGATTTGAAGCGACGATCCTGAACCAGTACCGGGATATCGAATTCACCGGCAGGCAATTGTTTGTCGGCTTCGAGTTTTTTGCTGATGGCATCTTCCAGCAGGAATACCCCGGCCAGACCGCGATAGACCTGCTCGCCGGTTTTCATATCGGGGTGTGGATGGAACCACAAGGGGGCGGCAGGCTGTTGCATCTTGAAGCTGTAGGTTTTACCGCCGTTGGGAGCAACGGGGAAATCGGGGCCACCGTCCTGGTCGCCGGGAATCTTGAACCCGTGCCAGTGAATTGTGGTTTCGTCCTTGAGATCGTTGACCAGGTTCAGCGTCATCCGATCACCGCGTTTGGCTCTGATGATCGGGGGCAGTTGCAGGCCATTGTAACGCAGCATCGGCGTCGACCAGCTTTTTCCGGGAACATTGATTGTCACATTGACGCCGGATTTGGCCGCGAGTGTATAGGTTGCGGCAGCATCATCGGGATTGCCATCTTCGTCTTCCAGCACGGGAAGTCGGTTGAATGCGGGCAGGTTGGTAGCGGCCAGATTCCTTGCCGTATTTTTTTCGGCGTCTTCATTGCCCTTGTTGAAGCGGCCAACGGAATCGGTGTTGAAGCCCAGTTTTTCAAGTTCTCCCTTTTCCGCTTCACTGATGTCACCTTTCCTCAAGCGATCGATGGTTTTGTTGAACAGGCGTGCCCGAGCCAGGCCAAATGAGGCCTTTTGGTCGCGCTTGCTGAAATCGACTTCCTGATTATCCTTGTCCTGGATCTTGACCGGGTTGCCATCGGCAATACCGTCCAGTTTGCCATCGGCCAGATCCTTGCCGCGCTGTCTAATGATTTCCAGGGTTTGTGCAGGCGTCAGATTCAGGCTTTCCGCCTCGTAGGAAAAACTGATGGCGCGGTTTCTTGCCAGCGCTTCTTTCTGGTCAGCGGGGAGTGTAGTAGCGAGATTACCGATTCGCAGTGGTTCATCACCGGAAACCGCAGAGGCCGGATTGGTGCCATCGATGAGCTCTTTCTTTATGGTGGCAATGGCTTCGCTGATCGCAGTTTCCGGAGCGACACCTTCGGCAATGCTTTTCTTGACGAGACTGGCGATGATCGTGGTCTCGGGTGTCATCGCGATATACTGTTTCTTTTTGATGATGTCGCGTAATTCATCACCGGTGAATACGGCCATCAAACCTTCACTGGCGCCGGGTGAGACTGATTTTCCAGTGGCTTCATCGGTATAGCTGCCACCAAGACTCTGGATGAAATAGGCGCCTGAGCCCAGTTTGATGCCCTTGAGATCAAAAGTGCCGGCCTGACTTCCACCGCTGGAAAGTACCTTGCCAGTGGCATCGGTAATCTGAATGGTTGCGTTGTCAATAGGCCCCTTGAATACGCTGCCGAGTAGCGAAGAGGTGCTGCTGGCAGTATCTGTCGACGGCGTTGGGGTATTCGAACCATCGTTACAGCCTGCCAGATAGGTTGTCGATACGACCAGGCTGATTGCCAATGCAGTTTTGGTTTTACGCATATTGTTTTGTTCCCTGTAGTTGAATAAAACCTGAGTCCGAGGCTTGAATGGGGCGACTGGCACAAGTGGTTGATTTCAGGCCGGTTCAAGAAATACCTGCTTAACCTGCGGGTGAAGCCAGGGTTTTTTGAAACCGCTGTGAAACCAAAGTCTTGTACCATCCATCCCTGTCTTAAACCTCGGATTCAGGTAAGTGGTCAGGGGTAGAGTCGTGTGGGGAAGGGAATGGTTGACGCTGGAAGATAAATCAGGGGTAAAAGGCTGAAAAATAGTGATGAGCTGTTTTTTTAAGAGCGCTGCATTTGGGGGGAGGAGATATTTCCTGAAAGTGGAGCCCCCATCCATGGTGTCTGGATCCCGGTATCCTGCCCGGGATGACGTGGGTGTTGGTTCGGGGGGAGCTGGAATTGGTTTGGATGTGTTGCTGGGCGGTTTGATGTTGTGTTCAGTGAAAAGAGCCACCGTCATGCCGGAATGGATTCCGGTATCCCACAGGGAGGTGATTATCAATGTCGGAAATGGACGATTCAATTCAGTCAATCAGCCATTTCGATATTATGGCGATATCATGAAATTGTCTGTCACTACTCCTGGGTTCTGATTGGTAGCGTCCGGTATCAGCAGAGAGGCTCAGCTGCCAGTTTCGTGAAATTGCGCGGGATATTTTCAAGTTGAGAAACCATAGCGTATCGTGTCTTTTTGTTGGGGATTGGCTTCCCGGAGGTGCCATGCCGCTCATGTTGTTGTCCCCCATGCGGTTGCGTTCGCCTTGCTGTGGTTGGTTATTGAAACTCGGTGTTTTGGTGGTAGCCGCGTGATCATAGTCATCCCTTTGCCACTGTACTGAAATCCCGGTAACAAATTTACCAATTTTCCAGCGATTGAATCCAGCCTTGAGCTGGAGTGATGAGTAATCGAAACGGGGATTGTCTGCGTTGCTGGATTGCAGCCTTGTGCTGATATTCCAGTTCAGTGCATTTCTTTTGTGGGGTAAATACCAGATGGCTTCCGTGTAGATACGATTTGTCTGGTAGTAATTGCTGCTATCCTGGTTGTGATCTTCCCGGATCCAGCCAAGGCTCAGATCGAGCCCGCTGATATTGCTGCCAAAGTATCCGAGTGTCACTTCCGTACCGAGCGCATCATAGCCGCTGCTGCGAAAAGCCTGGTTTCGATACAGTATGCCGTAGGCGGTCAATTTCGTGAGCCAGCGTGCGGAGATCGAATGCATGGTATTGGCGGAGAGTGCCAAATCACTGATGTCGGTATTATTGCCGAAGCCCTTGTCGTAGCGACCCTGCAGACCAATGGTATAGCCGCCCTTGTAATCCAGGCTGGACCAGCCCGTACCTGCTGTTGTTTCGAATCCTGATCGGGATTGTCGGGTGGTATCGGTGAGTGGCTGCATCAGGGTTGTCTGAACAGCCAGATCCTGAGTCCATGTCAGACCGGAGCTGATCCAGCTTTTCTGTTCTGCCATTGAGGCCGACGTTGCCCCAAGTAGGAGGAGGGTGATAAATCCCTTTTTAGCATGGTTGTTCAAATGCCAGATCCCTGATTTTCTTGCTATTCGATATTTGAGTGTGTGGTGGAAATGCGTGCCAGGAGCCTCTCAGACTTAATGCTGTTTGGATGCGCCCGCAGGAAGTGCCCCCAGGGATTTTCGCTTCAAACAGTTAAGTCCGACAGACTCCGTAGGCCATACTTTTAGCGATCACAACAAAACCGGAGCCAGAATGCCAACAGAACAACAACTTCATCGCTGTAAGTGGGTCGGTGATAGCTCGCTGTATCAGCAGTACCATGACGAAGAGTG
>CAYTPO010000220.1:0-3636 GCA_964439815.1 uncultured Thiotrichales bacterium | reverse complement strand
CGTCCGACTGCCCTAGCAGTTTCAATGCCCGCGAGGGCTTAGTGTGGTTTGCTACTGCATGGTTACTTCTGCTTTCTTAATCGTTTGCCGACAACAACAATCACTTCTGTTGCCAACTAACGGTAGCACTTTCATTTTAACAACATTTTAACCCATCCGCGCATCTCTGGCAAGTGAAAAAAGCGGCAGATACGCGGATGGCAACAAAATCATGCCATTTCAAGGCCAAAATAACATCGAACCCTGGCCATCTTTACGCCTTCTTGCAACATTCATGACCTTTCGGCATGGTCGACCTGCTGTCGTGAAACACTTGGACAGTTTCACGGCCTTTTGGGGTGCGAAACCGGGGGGTGAGATCCGCGCATCCAGGGGGGGGTGCACTTTCTGGAGATGCGCGGATCTTGTCATATCACGATCGCGGGCGGATCATCCAATACCTCGACGCTGGCCCGACTCAACCATGTTTTCTGCAAACATGCTTCACACAAATGATAAATCCGCACCTGATCCTCTCGCTCTTTGATAGTGCGATGAATCATCTTCTGCATCTTCTGCAATTGTTTGTTATCCAGCAAGCACTCGAAAACGCTGTATTGCACCGGCGATCCATAATCCAACAGCCGATTGTGCAGGCGCGTTCGTCGCCTGTCATTGCCAATATCGTAAACGACGATGTAAAAATGCTTTTCGCCATTCATAAGCAAGCCTCCTTCAGTCTCTATCGAATCTCGATGCACCCTTCACCACCAGGCAAAGGAACGATAATGTTCCCGCTTTCCCAGAACGACCGCTGCAACCACCCGCGCCTGCACCTCCAGCAGTTTGCGATAGCTGAAACGACGTCCTGACCAGTGTTTCACCCGGGTCTCCAGCCGCTCTGCGAATTCCCGAAAGAACACCTGCCTGCCATGATGGGTGAGATAAACGCCGCCACGCCTGCCCGGTTCAAAATCTTTGGCGGTGAGCAGCCTTTTGTTGAAAAGCGTCAATACCAAAGAATCCACCACCGGCGCCCGAAACTCCTCGATGAGATCCAGCGCCAGCGCCGGGCGGCCATACTTGTCGGCATGGAAGAATCCGACATAGGGATCAAGCCCCACCACCTCCAGCGCCGAGATCATGGCTGCTCCCAGCAGCGTGTATCCCAGGCTCAGAAGTGCATTCACCGGGTCAGGGGGCGGGCGTCGCGCCCGTTTTTCGAAAACCACGCCATCGCGCAACGAGGCCTGAATGAAACTGAAATACGCACGGGCCGCGGCCCCTTCGATGCCGCGCAATTCATCTACGGAACCCGCTGTCTGAACCCCGTCCAGTGCATCCTGCACCCGGCGCAGTAGCCTTTCGGGCAATGGCTTGTGGCGTCGCCGCAACAAGCGGCGCATCATGGTGCGGCTGTTGGCCAGCTTGCCCCGCACCACGGCCCGCGCGAAATTCAGGCAAAAACCACGCTCCTGCTCCACTTGGTATTGGGCCTGACGCAGAGGAGCATTGCGGGAAAGGGGCGGCGCCAGTTGACCTCGCAGCCGCCCTTCTCTGGAAATCATGGTCAGGCCTGCACCGGCATCCAGCAGAGCATGCATCGCAGGGGTGGTGGCCCCCACTCGGCCCACCAACACCACCTCCTCCACCCGAGCCAACGGAACCCGCTGTAAAATTACATCATCTTTGGTGACCAAGATTCGGTGATAATCCTTTTCGATACGAGCGCCAGGCTCTGTCACATATAGTGTCGCCACATGAGACCTCCTTGAGTTATTCATAGCCATGAGGAAAATACCGCCACATCGACCACAAAGGCCCCCGGCGGCCATGGACTCGGATTTTTTTATCTTGCCAGGTGTAGGTGTAACTGCTCTGATCGAACGCTACGCCCAGGAACTCGAATCCCTCGTCGAAACTGGTGATTCTCGTCTTTTCGGGCTGGAATTTCAGCTTCAGATCCGCCAATACTTCCGCCACCAAATACCGGCATCGTTCCGCACTATCACGGTCCCGCGTCAGCACGATGAAATCATCGGCGTAGCGCACGAGAGCCCAACGCAGATGCACCAATCGGCGATCCATCTCGTGCAAA
This sequence comes from uncultured Thiotrichales bacterium, assembly GCA_964439815.1. Taxonomy (GTDB): domain Bacteria; phylum Pseudomonadota; class Gammaproteobacteria; order UWMA-0217; family UWMA-0217; genus JALSHZ01. The sequence continues at coordinate 1,559 of CAYTPO010000220.1, read as the reverse complement.
TACAGGTTGCTGAGCAAAGGAGCAATTGGCATGCCCTGGGCGATGCCTTTTTTTCGCTTTCGATCCACCAGGCCTGCGTTTAGCCACAGTCGCAGCAGATACAGCACCTGTGGGTCGCCTGTCACTTGCGCTATCAACCTGTCCAGCAAGATAATATCCACCGAACTGAAATAATCATCGATGTCCGCGTCAAGCAGCCAGGTGAATCCTCGGTCTCGATAGCGCAGAATTGCAGCAACAGCATGAAACAGGCTTCGTTTGGGGCGATAGCCATAACTGCACGAAAGAAATCTGCGATCCAGCTTTGGGCCCAGCACCTGCAAAACCGCCCGCTGCAGCACCCGGTCCCGCACTGTGGGGATAGCCAGACGACGACGGCCTCCCCGGCGCTTGGGAATGTAGCGGATGCGCAGTTTGCACGGCTTGTAATGATTTCCTCGCACTTCGGTGGTCAGGTCACGCAGATATTTCTCCCAATGCCGGGCAAATCGTCGTACGCGCCAATGATCCACTCCCGCGCTTTTACCGCGGCGGCTGGTTGCCCGCCAGGCCTCGGTCATGTTTTCGAAATCGAGAATGCGCTCCAGCATCTGAGCCATCATTACCCTCCTGTAAAAATCAAAAGTAACGATATTGTTATAAAAGCTATTCAATTGTTAAGGTGCAACCCCGGGCCTGCTACACTTCCTCCAGCAGGATTACTCCCAGCGGGGCCAGCGCGCCCAACGTCGTATCATATTCGGCTGGAACCATCTCCAGCGCCACCCCCGCCTGCTGACACGCGAGCACCGCGCCATAAGTCATGGCCGTCGTCCCGCCGGTAATGTCGCAGATAACATCGTCCATGCGCATACCCAGCGTCATTGCATGGGAGATCGCTCGTTGCACCGCGTTGGCCGTCTCTGCCGGACGCCAGGGATCCAGCACCAACTGATCATCATGATTCAGTGCGGCTGTTTCTTGCCATAATCGTCCTGGCATGCCCTGGGTGCGCAGCGAGACGATAAACCAGACGAATTCCAGGGCGGTATGATGATGCTCCATGGCCATTCGCGCTGTATCTTCGTTGCGCCCGAGGAGCAAAATCAGTCCCCGGCGCGGCTGTGGCTGTGAGCCCAGAATCACCTTGCCCGATTCGCGAATGCGCAGCCGATCACGAGCAATCCTGGCTCCCACCAGCAGCCCCACCAACGCCAGGAAGATGATCAACGGCCAGACAGGCCCGCCCAGCCCCCAGTGCGGCAGCCAATCTTCGAACACGTGCGCCTGAAGATACCAGCCAAAGAACACGCCCGCGACCAAGGTCACTTCGGGCATGTGACGAAGATAGTTATAAAAAGTATGAATCCAACGATGCATCATGCTGCCTCATTCAATTCTTGGTGAGCGAGACCACGTTTTTCTGTGCGGTCGATTGTTTCCAGTCGGCATTGGCCCATGCCCAGGGTTACGCCCGCACCTACGCCGCCAAATTTGGCCCACGCGGCCAGGGTTTGCATCACGCTCATCCAGTAGCGATCGTAGTTGAAGCTGACATAGGTGATGGCGCCCACCGCGCC
>CAYTPO010000219.1:0-8955 GCA_964439815.1 uncultured Thiotrichales bacterium | reverse complement strand
ACGGCTTGACGTACCTGTTGATCATTCTGTTCACGTGGGTTATCTCAGGGTAACTACCCGGCTACGGCTAGGAGCCTGTCAAACAGAAACGGGTTGAGAGGTGTATCCCAACCCGTTTCCCATCCGGTCTGGTCGACCGCTATATCTTTTCGCGAATCTTGGCGATACCTTCCTTCACTTCATCACCCAGCTTTTTGGCGGTCTCCCAGCCATCATGGAGTTTGTCTTCGGATACATCGACCAGTTCGCCCGCTTTCTCCTTCATGCCTTCCAGCTTTTCTTCGAGCTTGTCCCACTCTTCTTCCATTTCGAGTTTTGCCAGATGCATTCTTACCCGCCATTCATCCTTGTTGGCATACTTTTCCTGCAGTCCTTCCCAACCTTCCTGCATTTCCAACTTGGCGACCTGAAGCTTGATCTCCAGATCCTTTTTCTCGTCTTTCAATTCCTGCATCAGATTTGCAAACTTCTCTTTGAAATCAATCATGCCAAACCCTCCTTTTCATTTTGATAGATATAACTTTCTGATTCTCTTAATAGCACAAGCAGAGCGGAATTTGTTGATTCAGGTCATCGATTGTCTACTTCGACGGCTTCCAGCATCTCTTCGGCAAACTCCGGGATGGCGCTGAAAACCCGGTTCCAGTTGGCCATGAAAGGGACTTCCTCGGGATGGCCAAGATAGACCTCTCCCGCCTTGGTGACGGCCTGGACAAACAGCTCGACTGCCTGCTCCTCGGCATGGCGATCAAACGTCAGGCCATTGAGCAGGGCATCGGCTTCGTAGCGCTCGATCATGTCCAGTGCCATGCGGTAGTAGGTGGCCTTGAGCGTACGAAAGAACGCCGAACTCAGCGTGACGCCCTCGGTCGCCAGTTTGCGGAACATGGCCTTGGCAATTTCATGGGACATGCGCGCCAGCCCGCCACTGTAGTCGTTCTCACCCATCACCTGATGCTTGTGATCATAGTTGTCGGCAATATCCACCTGGCAGACATGGCGCGTCGTGGTGTTGCGATAAACCTCAGAGAGCATGCCGATCTCCAGGCTCCAGTCTCCCGGTATGCGCATCGCCGGGATGATCTCTGTGCGCATGCCGAATTCACCGGACAGCGTGTAGCGGAACGAGTCGAGAAATTCCAGATAGGGTTCCGGCCCCAGCAGCTTTTTCAGCGAGCTGATCAGTGGTGCAACCAGCAGCCTGACCGCCCGCCCACTGAGCCGATTGCCATGAATGCGTGAGTAATACCCTTTGGCAAAGAGGAATTCGAACAGTGGATTGGCTAGCGGATAGAACAGGCGCGCCGGCAGGTCGCGCTCGTAGGTCAGAATATCGCAGTCATGCAGCGCCACAACCTTGGAATTATTGGCCGCCAGAATGTATCCCATGCAGAACCAGACGTTGCGCCCCTTCCCCTCTTCGGTGGGTGACAAGCCTTCGGCCGCCAGCTTCTTGTCCAGTGCCCTCAGCGCCGGACCATCATTCCAGAGAATCTTCTTCTGCTGGGGCAGCCGATCGAAGAATTTCTGTGCATATTCGAATTGTGCCTTGTCGGCTCGGTCCAGCCCGATCACGATCTCGTTCAGGTAGGGTGCGCCCGCCAGCTTTTCGACAATGCCATCGAGCGCCGGTCCTTCCAGCTCCGAAAAGAGTGACGGCAGAATCAGCGTCATCGGATTCTTTTTACTGAACCCCACCAGCTCGTTTTCCAGCTCTTCCAGTGGCCGGTCGGTCAGGTTATGTAGTGTGGTAATTGTGCCCGATTGGGAAAAGTCACTCATGAATTCTTGTCCTTGCTGTTGCCATTGTTGTTGCTGTCTTCCAGTAACCGAATAATTGCCTCATTCCAGCCCACCGGGCCAACCCCCTGAGTCCTGATGAGCGAATGCGCCCGCGGCAGAATATCATCCGAATCCGGATTGGCTACCACTACACTCACATCGGCCACGTCCAGCATTTCCAGATCATTGGGACCATCCCCCAGCGCGATGAAAAAAGGAGCTTCACCACACTGCTGCGCCAGTTGCCTGTTCAACCACTCCATCGCCTGGCGCTTGCTGGTTGGCCCCATGACATGATGAAAGCGCCCCCCCTTGACCAGCACCAGCCCCGCTTCTTCAAGTGCGGAGCGGAAATCCTCCAGTACAGATTCCTCCCCCTGCCACAGGATAGGCTCCGATGCCTGACGCTGCCGTGCCTGCGCTGCGGCCGCAGCCGACAACCCGGTCTTGCCCACCAGCTCATCTACCGTCCAGTCGGAAAAACCGCTGAAGAGAAAGGCGGGATTCTCCCGCAATTTCTGCAAGACCGACAGAATGGCCGCATGGGCGCTGCCAAAGTATTTGAAACGATGACCTTGCGAGGCATTATCCGGGGAGGCAGGTAGTTGGAACGCATCAGGCCAGGCCACGAATGCACCATTTTCACCAATGATGGGGTACGCCAGACCGATCTCTGCTGCCAGCGTCACCAGCTCGGGGAAGGTTTTGCTGGAAGTCAGCACCACCGGTATCCGTTGCTCTCTCAGTCGCTCGAGCGCCGGCCGGGCCGCAGCCCATGAATAGCTGTGATGATCCAGCAATGTACCATCCAGATCGGTGTAGATCACCCAGCGTGAAATTGTAGAAGGGGTTGCCATTTTGTGGTCTTTTTGTTTCGCGAAGCGCGAATAATAGCACCGATGGGATTACCCCCAAAAAACCACCCGGTCAGAATCCTTCCCACAAAGCCGTACAAAGCGGTAATATCCAGCGACCATCCCGACTGAAGCACATCATGCAAAATCTCATCAAAGGGTTTCTCGAACGCCTTGGCAATGCCTCCACCACCACCGGTGGCATGACCCAGAAGGATCTGCACATTGCTGCGGCGCTACTGTTGATTGAAGTCGGGCATGCCGACAGTGAGTGGACCAGGGAAGAAACCGAGACCATCATCGAAAGGATCACGGCGCTGTTCGGCCTGGATGCTGCAGAAGCCCGGGAGCTGTTTGCAGAGGCCCGCCACCTCGACCAACAGCATGTTTCACTACACCCCACACTGAAGACCATCAACAGCCACTTCGATGCCGAACAGAAGGCCGCCATCCTGACCGACTGCTGGCGCGTCGCCTACGCTGACGGGGTGCTGGATCACTACGAGGAACACCAGATCAGGCGCATCGCCGAGTTGCTCTACCTGCCCCACAGCACCTTCATTCAGGCCAAGTTACAAGCGCAAGAGGAAATGCAGCGCGCCAGGCAGGATCAAAATGTGTGAACTCTTTGCCATGTCCAGCCGCTATCCGGCGGATATCTCCTTCTCGCTGGAATGCTTTGCCCGACATGGCGGCCTGACCGCACCACACAAGGATGGCTGGGGCATTGTCTTTCATGATGGCCACGATACGCAGATATTTCGTGAAGCGGCTCCCGCCAGTAACAGCCCGACCATCACCTTCATCAGGGAAAACGCCTTTTCCAGCCGCATCGCCCTGTCGCATATCCGGCTGGCGACCCAGGGTAAAGTCACGCTGCGTAACACCCAGCCTTTCCAGCGTCCGCTTTGCGGTCGCATGCACATCTTTGCCCACAATGGTGACCTGCCGGGCATAGAAGACGCCTTCCCACTCGGTAGCTGCCACTTTCAACCCATTGGCGATACCGACTCGGAACACGCCTTCTGCCTGCTGTTGCAGCAGATGAAAGCACTCTGGCGCGAGCATCCCCACCCCACCCTGCAGCAGCGCCACGAACTGATTGCGGAGTTTGCCCAGACCCTGCGCCCGCTGGGCATCGCCAATTTCATCTATTCCGATGGTGAGTATCTTTTTCTGCACGGTCACAAACGCAGTGAACCCGGCGAGAAGATCCCCCGCCTGCCTGGTCTTTTCTGGCTGTGCCGCACCTGCGATGCCAAATCGAAACATCTCCCCATCGGTGGCCTGATCCTCAGCTCCAAGACTCCGGGGCAAAAAGCCATTATCGCCGCCAGTGTCCCACTAACATCGGAAAACTGGATTGCACTGAAAGAGGGGGAAATCCTTATCTGCAAGGATGGCGAGGTGATACTGCAGTAGCCTCAAAGCGCATCAGATGCTTCCACTGGCTCGCTGGCATCCTGCGCCACCTCCGGCCCCTTGGCACTACCGTGATCGCAATGACTCAGCTTCAACTCGGCCGGCTCCAGCGAAAAGCTGAAGGGCGCGGCCTCCTTGAGGATACTGAGCCCCAGCAGATTGCGGGCATTGGGCGGCGTTTGCGCCACATCGACATTCCTGATGATGCACCCCCCAAGATTCAGGGAGGTGATGGTATAGACGGGGAGTTCCAGTGTGGAACCATTGGCCAGCACGGCTTCGATGCCGCCACTGCGGTGTGCCAGGTCATCCTGGCGCAGCATATTGATGATATCGCGGTTCAGTGTGGCATAACCGGCACCGGTATCGACCAGCAGATCGACAACATGTTCACCGATGGACGCGGAAATGAAGTAGGTAGCGGTGCCCTTTTCCCACATCGGGACGGCATGAGAGTATTCTTCGGCGCTGGCGCAGACTGAACCCAGAAACAGCAACATAGCCCCGCGAAAAAAATACAATGCGACAGCTCCCTCCTGTTGCCGTAATAGATAAGATCTCTGACAAGGCTACCCGCTTACCGCCACCTGATCAAATACCGACCACTCACATCTCGATCACCTGGAGAATGATCTCATCCAGCAATCGCGCAATCAGCTTGACAGCAGGATGGTCTGCCGAATCATAACGATAACTCAAATAGATCGTGCCCGGAGCCGCCTTGGTTTCATAAATGGAGATGGAATAGGGACACAGCACGATGTTATGAGGATTCAAGGCCGTCAGGTTGTGCGACAAATCCGCCTTGCAGAACAGAATCGCCTCAGCATTCCTGTAAACAGTCACCGTCGCCCCCACTGCCCCGGCAGTACGACCCAGCATGCTGTTGACATCCCCGATCCGGTTGATCACCAGACCCCGCTCACGAATCTCCGACAACAGAAAGGCACGAACCGTCTCGTAATCACCCCAGGTCTCATAGACATGAGCCGGACCAATTACATGTGCTTCATCCGCACTCACCGACCCGCCGAGTACTACACCCAACACTACCAGCCTGAAAAAATCCCGGATCATATGCATGCAAATACTTACGCACAGAAACCTGAGCTGGATGTATGAATACAACGATCTCAGCCAAAAGCGTAAACCACTGCATGCGTATCGGCCTGTTTACGGCAAGCTGGAGGAAGGATACAAACCTCACTCAAACAGTGGCATCCACATCCCTGTGATCTGGATGCCAGCCCAGCACCAGGATCCTTGATCCACCATGAATAAGACGGGTTAACCGTTACACCAGAGGTAACCTTCTACCAGGCCTCAAAACCACGCGAACGCCAGAACCCGGTTCGCTGCACACCCCCTATCAACACCTCCGCCACAGGGAACATCACGCAGCATTCCCGGACAAGGTATAATCGCGCACATGCCAACCGAGACCTGGAATATCCTATGAAACCATCCTGGCGACGCAATCCCGGCGAGATTCAGGGAGGCGGCGAAGAAGACCCGGACTTCCCTGAACAGATGCACGGCCACAAGCCTCGCCGAGGAAGCAAGCTTGTACCGTTGCTGATCTTCGCGGTTTTTGCGGTATTCGTTCTCAAGGATCAGTTCCCGACGATCGATGACAAAATTCAGTCACTGCTCCACCCACAAGCGTTCAAGGCGATTCAGGCATGCCGTCAGGCGGCGCTGACCGGCAGCAACAATCCCGATTTCACCCGTCTGCTGGAGTTTGGCCGGGCCAACAAGACGCAAAATGGTTTCTTCATTGACCAGCTGGTGATTGGGGAGCTGGAGTCCGGCAAGGGCGAGATTCGCAAAGCGGTGCAGTGCTATGTCGATAGCGCTGGCGTCATTGTGGACATACAGCGTCAGGCCGTTACCGCAATCCCCACCCTCGAATCATCACCGGCCTCTGATGACCAATCGAACTGAGCGCCTGACCTGGGAGGATATCCGGTCACGGGTTCTCAGACACAAGACCCAGCTGATCTGGGCCAATATCATTGCACTGATCGCAGCGCTGCTGTCGGTGCCCATTCCGCTGATGATGCCCCTGATGGTGGACGAGGTATTGCTGGACAACCCCGGCGCGATTGTGGCAACCATCAACAGCATTTTTCCACCATCGTGGCATGGGCCGGTGTTGAGCATCCTCGTGGTGCTGCTGGTCACACTGCTACTGAGGCTGGGAACGCTGCTGTTTGGCGTCATCCAGAGCCGGCAGTTCACGCTGATCGCCAAGGATGTCACCTATCAGTTGCGCCATCTGTTACTGCAGCGGCTGAACAAATTGTCAATGGCCGAATATGAAACCATGGGCAGTGGCGCAGTCACCTCACATCTGGTGACCGATATCGGGGTGCTCGACGAGTTCATTGGCGTGACGATCAGCCGCTTCATTGTTGCAGCGCTGACGCTGGTGGGCGTCTCTGTCGTGCTGTTCTGGATGCACTGGCCACTGGCGGTGTTCATCCTGCTGGTCAACCCCGTTGTCGTCTATTTCACTGTGCGGATGGGCAAGAAGGTCAAGCAGTTGAAGAGCCGCGAGAACTCGGCCTTTGCGGCATTTCAGGATGCGCTCACCGAAACACTGGACGCCATCCAGCAGATCCGCGCCAGCAATCGTGCGCGCTATTTTTTGCAGAAGGTGGATGATCAGGCGCTGGCGGTAAAGCGACATGCCAGCAGCTACGCTTGGCGCAGCGATGCCGCCGCACGACTCTCGTTCTTCATTTTTCTGGTCGGATTCGAGGTCTTTCGCGCCGTTTCGATGCTGATGGTGGTTTTTTCCGGCCTGACGATCGGCAAGATGATGGCAGTCTTCGGCTACTTGTGGTTCATGATGACACCGGTACAGGAGATTCTGGGCATCCAGTATTCCTTGTTCAGCGCCCGGGGTGCATTGGAGCGGTTGAACAAGCTGCTGGCATTGAATGCCGAGCCGGAATACCCCCACCTGCACAATCCCTTTGCCGGCAAGGAGACCGTGGCGGTGAGTGTTCGCGACCTCTCCTTTGCCTATGGCGATGGCCCACCGATTCTCGATCACCTCAATCTGGATATTCAGGCGGGTGAAAAGGTTGCACTGGTGGGCGCCAGCGGTGGGGGCAAGTCCACGCTGGTACAGGTCATTCTCGGGCTTTACCCGCCTACCTCCGGCAAGGTCTGTTTTGACGGTATACCTCACGATGAAATCGGCCTGGATGTCATCAGGGACAACGTGGCCACGGTACTGCAGCAACCTGCGATGTTCAACGGCACGGTACGCATCAACCTGACCCTTGGCCGGGACAAGTCCGACGACGAGCTGTGGCAGGCGTTGGAAGTCGCGCAGTTGAAAGCGACGATCGAAGAGCTGCCCGGCCAGCTGGATGCGGTGATCGGCAAACAGGGGGTACGGCTCTCCGGCGGGCAGCGGCAGCGGCTGGCGATTGCACGCATGATTCTGGCCGATCCCAAGGTGGTCATTCTCGATGAAGCAACGTCATCTCTCGATACCGAAACTGAGGCAAGGGTACATAAAGCACTGCAATCCTTTCTTAAAGGCCGCACAACACTTATCATTGCGCACCGCCTGACTGCGGTGAAGCAGGCCGACAAGGTTTATGTATTCGATAATGGTGGCATCATCGAGCAGGGCCATCACGATGAATTGATCCAGAGCCGGGGGCTCTACCAGAAACTTTACGGACAACTCCAGGATTTATGAAAAACGCATTACAGGAACAACTCCTCAAGGCCGGTCTCGCGACGGAAGAGCAACTTCAACGGTCACAGCAGCAAAAGAGAAGACCTCCACAGGGAAAGCCCAAACCCCGCAAGGGCAAATCAGGTTCTGGCAATCGTGCGCGCAGTAAAAAGCCGCCAGCCAGGAGCGATCTGGCCGAAGCCTACGCCGCCCGCATTCGCGCAGAGAAAGAGGAAGCGGCACAGAAGAAGCGCGCCAAGGCGTTACGCAAGGCCAACCGCGCAAAGATTCGCCAGCTCATCCTGGACAACTGCCTTAACGATCCCAAGGCCGATATCCCCTTTCAGTTCATGGTGGGCACCAATATCAAGAACGTCTACGTGACGGCAGCTCAGCGGGAGCAGTTGCTCGCCGGCGACATGCAGATCACGTTTCAGGACGGCAAGCGCTGCATTATTCCCGGCAAGATCGTGACCACACTGCATGATCTGGACCCCAACAAGCTCATCATCAATCCGGCGGCCGTCACCGAGGATCAGGATGACGAATATGCGGAATTCAAGGTTCCCGACGACCTGAGCTGGTAGCACTACCGGTTTACGCGCAATCATTTTGCATTCACCATACCTTATCGGTATAACCCACCGTTTACCTTTCGGCACTCCCTATGGATACATCAACGTCTGACGAGCCCATCGTTGAACTGGAAATCGGTTCTTCCAGAGTCACCTTGCTGGGTACGGCCCATGTATCCCGCCAGAGCGCCGAAACAGTGGCCACTCTGATCGATTCCGGCGAATTCGATGCCGTTGCCATCGAGCTGTGCGAAGGTCGCTACAACAATATCAAGGATCCCGACAGTCTCGCGAAGATGGATCTCTACAAGGTGATCAAGGAAGGCAAGGCACCCATGGTCATGGCCAGCCTGGCACTCTCGGCATTTCAGCAGCGGCTTGCCGACCAGTTCGGCATCGAGCCCGGTGCCGAGATGCGGATGGCCATGGAAAAAGCCGAGGAACACAACCTGCCGCTGCTCAAGATCGACCGCGATGTGGGTGTTACGTTGAAGCGGGTATATCGCTCCGTGCCATGGTGGCAGCGAATGAATATCTTTTCCGGCCTGCTTGCCAGCGTGGTCAGCAAGGAGAAGATCGAAGAAAAGGACATCGAGAAACTCAAGGAAGGCGATATGCTGGA
>CAYTPO010000218.1:0-8437 GCA_964439815.1 uncultured Thiotrichales bacterium | reverse complement strand
GTGGTCATGCCGGTTCTGCGAGATCATTGAGTCTTCAAGTAAATTTCTACGGTGTCCTGTTGGGAGGGGTGGCGTAGATATTGCTGAAAATTCTCTTCCCAGCTGTAGGAGCGGCTTCAGCCGCGATCCACGCTTCGACATGGCAGCCATCGCGGTTGAAACCGCTCCTACCTTGCAGTCAAGGTGAATGGTCTACCACCGGTAAGCTACGCCAATATCCGCAAATAGGATGGCTGAATCATTGTATTCGGTGTTTTGTACACCGCCATGCAGGTCGAGTCGCCAGCTGCGTGAGCGTTCTGTGCTGATGAGCAGGGTTACGGTTGTTGCGGTGCTGTTGTCCACGGCTGAGAGGCTGCGTGCCCATTCTCCACCCAGTACGGTTTTTTCCAGGTAATGGTTTACTCCCAGAACCATGCGGTTGTCGTCGAGGCCGCTTGCCAGTTGTAGCGTATCCTGGGAAAAGATCAGTGCAGCGCGATAATCGGTTGCCAGGCGTACGGGGTTGGCGGTGTAGTGGTATTGGATATAGTTGCCGGAAAACGACCAGTCGGGTAGGGCGTACCAGGTGGCGGTGATGCCGATGTCCTGGCTTTCTTCTTGCCAATGGGGGCGCTGCTGTGAGTAGGGTTCCTTCAGGCGGAGCCGAATTGTGCGTTGCTGTGGTGACAGGGTGAGGCTGAAATGGTCGCTGTTGAAACCGAATGTGGCGCGCACGCTGTGAATGGTCATTGCGTGTTCGTTACCCCAAACGCTGTAATCCAGGCCGATGCTGAAATCTCCGAGTGGATCACTGCCGATGCCGGCTGACCAGAAATCTGTGCGCAGACTTGCATTGTCGCCTACTGTTTTGGAGGTGCCGAGCATCATCGAGAATTGCACGGCCTGCGGTCCTTCCAGCAGTGCACTGATCTGGCTGTTCCAGCCATTGGCGCTGTCGGCTCCGGTGGAGAGTGTAATTTCCGAGGTGGGTGGCAGCTCGGGCAGAAAATCCCATAGGGTATCGTCTGCCTGTGCCATGCCAGCCGCCAGCATCAGAAGCAATGCGGTTGCTTTCATGCTGATCAGTGCTGCAGGCGGTTGAGCAGTTTCCTGCGCTGTTGCGGTGTCAGTTTGCGTAATGCCTCGCGGTGTTTCAGTAACTCGCGTTTCTGTTTGGCGGACAGGTTATTCCAGTGCTGTCGTAATGCCTTGCGTTTTTCCGGTGGTAGTTTCTGAAACTGTTGGTAGCGCGTGCGGATTTTTTTCCGCTCTGCAGGGGAGAGCGCAAGGAAGGCGCTATATCGCTCCCGCGCCTTTTTCCGCTGTTCTGGTGAAAGTGTCTTCCAGCGCTTGAGTTTGTTTTTGGCCTGTTTTCTCTCGTCCGCCGACATGGCTTGCCAGCGTTCCAGCCCCTTGAGCAGTTTTTGTCGTCGCGTTTCGGGCAGGTTGTCCCAGTCGGTCTCCAGGGATTGCAGGATTTTCTGCTGGTTGGTATCCAGTGTGTCCCAGCTGATGGCATCTGCTGCTATTGCCTGACCGATGGTCAGTGTTGCGCAGATGGCAAGCAGGCGTAGTGATTCAATCATTGTCGTTTACCTCTGTTTGTGGCGGTGCTGTGGTTTCCTCCGCCAGGATCAACGGGTCCAGATAATCGCCCTCGGGGGTTTGCCAGCTGCCCAGAAATTCCAGTAGTTCGATATCCGGTACCGTGTCGTCGGCGTGCTGTTCGGCTGCCGGTAATGTGGTTGTGGTCAGCACCAGCATCACACCGATAATCAGGGGGCTAGCTTTTGAGCTGGTCATCGTCGATCCATAAATAGAAATCCAGATTTTCGTACAGCTCCAGGTCGTCGCTGCTGCTCAATAACTCCAGGTCTTCCAGCTGGGCGGTGACTACTGCTGTTTGTGGCTCGGAGAAATTGAGCGACAGCATGAAGGCCGTGGCCAGCGTGATGGTGGCTGCTGTGGCCACCAGGCCGCGATGTTGGCTGAGCCAGCGTAGCGAAAGAATTTCGCCAATCTGCAAACGCTCCTGATGAGTGGCTGCCTCAACTGCACGTCGCCGTGCGGCGCTCAGTCTGGCCTGTGTCAGCTCGTCCAGCCGTTCGCTGCTGGCGTCCAGTGTGGTTTTTACCCGGGAAAGAAATTCCTCTTCCGATGGCTTTGATTTCATGGCCAGTGACCCTCCAGTTTGTCTCGCAAGGTGTTTACTGCGCGGGAATAATGTGTTTTTACGCTGCCTTGGGAGCAGCCCATGGCCTGCGCGGTATCGGCCACGCTCAGGCCTTCCCACAATCTGAGCATCAAGGCCTGCTGTTGCCGCAAGGGCAGTTGGTGAATGGCGTGTTCCAGCACCTTCATGCTGGCGTCCGTCTGTAGCGATGTTTGTGGTTCAGGGGTTGCGGTGTCGGGCAGCGTAGCGATGGGATCGTCATCTGCTTCGTCCTCTTTCCCCCGGCTGAACCAGTGTTGCCAGCGGTTCTGGCGTTGTTGACGACGGTGCCAGTCGGTGATTGTATTTTGCAGAATGCGATGAAACAGTGCGCCCCATTGGGCCGGTTCCCGTCGGCCGTAACGGGTGGTGAGTTTCATCATGGCATCCTGCACAATATCGAGCGCCTCGTCCGTATTGCCGGTCGAGATGGTTGCCATGCGCAATGCCCTTTTTTCGACGCTGGCCAGAAACTGATCCAGCGCCTGTCTGGTTTCCACCGGAGAACCTCCTTGATCCCTGCTCAGGCGGGCAGCGCCGTGCATGGCACTGCCCGCAGTCCTGCCAGGCATCTGGAAGGTGGCCGACACGCTTAGTGTCCTGCCTTACCCCTGCCGATAGCCCGACCCTTTCCCAGAGCAGTTCCGCGGCCGGCAAAACGCCCCTTGCCAATGGCGATACCCTTGCCGGAAACGGTGCCCTGTCCTTTCCTGTGATGGATTTTACCGTCTTTGCCGCGATAGATGACAACTCCCTTGCCACTGACAACGCCTTCGCCGCGAATGATACCGGTGCCCTGAGCTGCGCCGGAACCCTTGGCCCAGCCCTTGCCATCGACCTTGCCGGGAGTCGCGTTGGCAGCCAGTGACAGTGTGGTCAGCAGTGCGATGGTGAAAGTTTTTGCAGTAACGGAATTCATGTTGTTCCCCTTGTTTTAAGAATAGTGGTTAGTTCGACTCGACGGCTTTGTTGGCCGTCTTGCTAGTAACAACGACGGGGGTGGAATTTGGTTGACGTGGATTTCGAAGTTTTTTTTGCTGCAGGAGGATGAGGGCTTGAAGCCAGGCAGCGGGTTGGGTTGAAGTACCTGACATGAGGTCTACATTGCGCCCGACATCGAAGGCAGCGATGCTGGGCATGTCGTTCCTCCTTGGTATGTAACCACTCAGCTCACGCCTGAAAAGTCATTTCGCCAGGAGTCTGTCGGACTTAACGCCATTTGGCTGTGCCCGCAGGGATTTTCGCTTTAAACGGTTAAGTCCGACAGGCTCCTGGGGCAAACGGAAGGAAGGAGGTCTTCAGCAGCGTATTTCCGGCTGGTGCGCCATCAAATCAGGTACTACTCATCCTCCAGACAAATGAGCCGGGACTTCTGGGCACAGGAAACCTTTTCCCAATGATCGGCATCCGTCCATTCCTCATGGGCTGATGAGGTTGCGCCTTGTTTGCCGAACTCGGTGGTGCTGTTGTCATGTCGCCAGTTACTGCAGTTGAGGCCGGTGGCAGCGGAGCCATCGGGCAGGGTTCCCGTCCATGCTCTGTCCCAATCGTATTCTCCCTTCTCGGTGAGGCTGATGCTGGTATGGAGCCTGCCACTGAGTAGCATCGCCTTGTCTTTGGCGACCAGCACACCATCAGGTCGTGACCAGGGGCCGTTGCTGGTGATTCTCTGCCCGATTGGATGGAGGTCTTCCGAAAGCCAGGCTTTGTATTTATCCGGATTGGGGAGACTGCTTTCCCGGGCAAGGCGTTGACAGACGGCATCGGCGGCAAAGACGCCCGCCAGGTCACCCACGCCGGGCCAGGAGTTCAGATCTCCGGTATCTCTCGTGGAGGAGATAAAGATCATCTTGCTGTTGGGCACCTTGTAGTCGGGCAAGGCTTGCGCCCTTTCGGTGGTTTCAAAACAGTAGAGTCGTGCGATGGAGTCGCTGGCGCCACAGCTTACCTTCCAGCTTTCCGTCCAGTTACCGATGGTGTTGTTGCCGGAGCCATAACCCCCCGTTTCATTGTTGCTGGATGAGGTCCAGCCGAGGCAGCTTCCATAATTCTCGAGATAGCGCCCGTTGGAATCTGTGCCTGTCCAGGCATAGATTTTGTTGTCGCACAGGTTGACGCCATTCTCATCGACGCAGATGGGTACCTGCATGGCGTCCCAGGCGTCGGAAGCTTCAGGATTGGAGAATGGGAACACGGGTTCCCCATCGGTACGCACCCAGGGGCCTGCAACCCGGTCGCCCAGCAGTGCCGTTTGGCAGGTGACCGAATCCCACTTGCCGCTGAGCCCCAATACATGGCAGGCGGCGTCGTTATTGGCATCGGAAATCCAGGCCTTGAATTGGGTGGTAAAACCGGCGGCATTGGCTCGCGCCTGGCAAATGGCATCGGCGGCATCCATACCGGTACTCCCATTGGCATCTGGCCAGGTGGACAGTTTGGCCTTGCCCTTGATCGACGTAATGAAGACCCGGGCGGGCTGCGGCTTGTCCTGGCCGTCATTGGGATTGGTCTCTTCGTTGACTTCCCCGAGGTTGGAGAATCTGTCGCCATCGTCATCGGGAAAGCTGTAGTCATTGCGGGCAAAGCCGAGCTCGGATGACTGGCTGCCAACTTCAACCTGCTTGCGGGCCGTGGCGAGCACCAGCCCGGTATTGGTCTGGGTGAATTTCAGGACGATGCTGTATTGACCGGGGGAGAGGCCCTTGATGTTGGCGCTGGCAGTACTGCCGCTGATTTGCAAGGGGACTCTGGTCACTTCCTTCTCCCCCTGCAGTACCTGCGCCTCGGCGGTGATGGCCGAAGGTGCCAGGCGAGTGGTGATGCCTTTTGGCAGAGGAAGCTGTGAAACGCCCTGAGTTTCCCCAGTGGTGTTTTCCGACTGACACCCCGCGACAGCGAGGCTCCCGATGATGAGTAACAAGATGGCTTTTGTTTTCATATGCGAAGCATTACCCGGAAAGGTTCAGTAGGCAATACCCTGAATGGTAGTAATCTGCCCGTTTTCGATGATGGCGCCCCATGAGGCGTTATAGCGCCAGAAGGTCTTGTGTCCAAGCGGCTGTCTCTGGGTTGGCTGACCAAATTGCTGCACCAGATCAGGTGCGGAAAGGTCCGCAGGTGCCTGGGCGGAAAACAGCTGGGGATGCCCATCCACCATGAGCACGATGTTTCCCTTGCTGTCGTGCAGGTACTCGACAAAGAGGGGGCCGGCCTGGAGCGTATCCCGGCGCCATTGGCCCGGTGGCAGGGTTTCGGGGTGCTTGTATCCCGCCATCAACGTCGGATCCAGGATTTTCTCGGGGTAGCGGGGGAGCGAAGCTGTTTTTGTGGTACATGCATTTGCAGGTGTCAGCGCCTTGCAGGCAGCCGTGGCGATGTCTTGTGGCAGCTTGTCGAGGTCGGATTGCAGGCTCGACCAGAGTTCCCGGGCGCGGGATTTTCTGCCGCGCTCCTCATAAAGCCGTGCCAGATTGTAGCGGGCCGGCAGATGCCCCTTGGCCGCCAGCTTTTGCAGAATCCGCGTGGCGACCGGCCACATGTCGATATCCTTTTCCTGCTCGTTGAGAATCAGTGCACGCAGCGCAAGTACATCAGGATTGTGTTCATCGAGCGTGCGCGCCTCCTCGACCCGGTCGCGTGCCTTGTAATACTCCTGCAGATGGAAATAGACCACCGCCAGATTCAGCCGACTGGCTAAATCGTCTGCCCTGGCATTGACCGCTTTCAGCAGGTACTTTTCCGCCTCCCGCAGATGCCGGGTGACGGCCGGGGGCAGATTGCCCGCCAGTGTGCGAGTGGTCATTTGCAGATCGGGCAGATCCAGCAGCCGGGCAGGCAGCCAGAAGCGGGTGCGCTGTGTTTCGGGAATCAGCTGCAAGGCCTGTTGCAGATGGACATAGCCCAGATTGGTGGCCACCTCATGCGAGGGGAAGGACTGGGCAAAGGCTTCGAACAGATATTGCGCATCTCGAAAGTGACCAAAGAGTGCCAGCGTAATTCCGGCATTGAACACGCCCACCTTGTTGATGATATTGCTAAAACGTGTTTGCAGAAAGGCGGAGCGCTCCTCGGGGCCAAGGTGGGTCTGGTCATCGATGGTGCGAGTCTGCCGCACCCAGTCGCGCAGAAAATCCTGTTGGTCGCCGCGTTGTTGAAAGATCAACGGTGTCTTGAATCCGGCTAGCGAGGCATAGAGGAAACCGGCATCATCGGCATGGAGTTCCTTGCGCTTGATCGCCTCCACATTGACCTGTTCCGATGCCGCGCTGGTGTCGAACAATTCACTGGCAACGATTTCCTGCACGCCGCTCAGCGTCTTAGGCTGCGTGGTGCCGGAAAGGCTGAGAAAGACATTGCGATGCCAGAAATCCCGCGATACCAGATGCGCCAGTTCGTGCCCCAGTACAAAGGCCAGCCGGGCATCACCGCGCGCCTGATCGGTGTTGTCGTAGCAGATCTTCAATGCGCCGTGGGAGAGGATGACATAGCCATCAGGCAGCGCAACGGCCCAGGGTTTGCCATCGCTGTTGATCACCTTGAGTGCGGGCGTAAAACCGATGGGGTCTTCCGCGACCCGGCGTACCCGCTCGAATATTTCGTAGGCGTGTCTTACCCGGGCATCGCTGGCGGGATCGACCTCGCCAAAAATATCGATGTAGTAATCCGCATGGGCGCGGGGATCATCCAGCCCGGCCTGCGCCAGGGGCGACAGCAGGAACAACAGCATTAGCGCAGTGAGGATTTTCATGGCGATGCATCAGGGATTCTTGAAGACGGCAATGCAACGCGCCAACTGGCGCTTGAACATCTGCAGCCCGGCGTGGGTTTTCAAGGAGGCCGACTTGGTTGCAGCCAACTTTTCCAACTGTCGCAGTTGCAGTGGATGTTGCTGCAATACCTTTAGGTGGTTTGCCTTGAGCTGACCCAGCGACTTGAGCTGCTGCTCCAGCGCCTCCAGGCCAAAGGCCATCTCCGCCAGTTTTACCGCAAAGTCGGTGGTCTCCATCCAGAAACCGAGCTGGTAGAAAGCGGTTTGCTCCGGTGATTTCTCGAACCAGCGCTGGCTGATGGCATCGAGGGAAACGCTGTCCTCCTGCAGGTCGATCTGCCCACTCAACGGCGGCAGGCCCAGCTCTCGGGTGAGGTTGTCGGCGCGTTTCACGATGCGGGGAATATGCTGGGTGCTCTGGGCTTCCAGCGCCAGTTCCAGCCGTGCAATGCTCTGCCCCAGCTCGAAACTGCTGCCGAGTTTTCCCGGTTGTGCGGAAAAGCCAAAGGTGGAGGAAACAGAAGGCTGAAGCTTTTCCAGCAGGGCGTCCGACTGGCTGGCAATCGTTGCGGGCAGGGTATTGTTCCAGGCGACCTGGTGGCTGCTGCCGGGCGGTTGTCCGGTGCCCTGTACCAGCAGGAAGACGATGCCCAACATGGCCAGGGCGGGCAGGGCGAGTTGCCAGTTGGCAACCTCTCGGCCGGTGGTGTTGCCAATCCACTGTGTCATCCGGCTGAGCATTTTACCCGGCCAGTTGAAAATGGTGGTCGCCAGACTGTCACCGCTTTGCGCGGCCGCCTGCTGTACGTTTTGGCTGACCGCCTGATGCTGTTTGCGGGCGTAACCTGTCACCTCCGTGATCACCTCTTCACGGTTGGGGTCGCGTTGCGCCATATAGCGGCGGTAATGGTCGATGACCTTTTTTTCTGCCTCGCTGTCGGCTTCTGCGTCTGCAGGCGATACCGCCTGCCCGGAGGAAAGGGTGTTCATGATTTTATCCTGCTGTGCAGTGGTGATTTGTTCACGGCTTTTCTGGAATTCGTGGAATAGCACCTTTACCTCTGCTTCCTTTTTCTGCTCAGTCATCTTTCAGTCCCCGCGCCAGCTTTTTCAGCGCCGTGTGGTAACGGGTTTTCAGCGTATTGCCGGAAACGCCGAGAATATTGGCAAAATAGTCCCAGGTGAATTGCTGCGTCTTTTCCAGTCGTTGCGCCTGAGTCCATACCAGAAAGACCAGTAAATGCTCGCAGTCGATCTCGGTTTTGTCGTCTGTCTGGCGACTGCTGAGGAGATGATTGCGAACGTGCTCGAAGCGCTCCCAGGCCTGTTGCCGGTCGATGCCGTTGAGTTCCGCCAACTGCTGCCAGCCAAGGCGATGTTTCTCTTCCCAGTGTTCGGATTCGTGCATCAACAGAAAGGCCAGACGCTGCTCGCAATTGAGTTCGGGAATCAGTGTGCGGGTCAGATAATCCACC
>CAYTPO010000217.1:0-8759 GCA_964439815.1 uncultured Thiotrichales bacterium | reverse complement strand
CTCAAACCTCAACCCGCCCCCAAAAAGTCAACCTGACCCACCACCGACAAAGGTGTAATACGCTACGCTATTACACCCTACCAGGAAGCCCCGTAGCCCCGTAGGGCGTAATAGCAAAGCGTATTGCGCCAAAAGCCGATCCAGAGCCACGCCAGCTCAAACCTCACCCTGGTTTTCAAAAAAGGCAACCCGAACCCCACCAAAAAGAGGTGACGAGTTAACCGGGAGCTAACTTGCATGAGCGTAGTGAGCCCGAAGGCGGAGGGGCAGGGATGCTGTGAATAAAGGTCACCACCAGGCTTTAATACGAAGCCCCGTAGGGATAACCTTGCAGGGGCTTTTTTATGGCAAGGAATGATTGGAGGGAAAGGAGCAACCCGCGCCCGTTACATGTTCGTAGCGGGCGAAAGATCACGGATTGTTGGCTCGTTAAGACATCAGGAACTCAAGCAGTGCGTTCTGTGCGTACAGGCGATTCTCGGCTTCGTCCCATACTACGCTTTGCGGGCCTTCAAGCACCTCTGTAGTGACTTCTTCTTCCCTGTGTGCTGGTAGGCAGTGCATGAAAAGCGCATCGCTGTTTGCTCTGGCCATTATTTTTGCATTGACTTGGTAAGTGGCAAAATCCCGCTCGCGCTGTTTCTGCTCTTCTTCCTGACCCATACTGGCCCAGACATCCGTGACAATGAGGTCGGATCCGGTTGATGCTTCTAGGGGGTCATGAATGATCTTTGCGTTGTTACCGGCGTTTTCCAGTATATCCTGGTGGGGTTCATAACCGTGGGGACAGGCAATGGTAAGTGTAAAGCCGTAGCGGATGGCAGCATTGATATAGGAGTGGCACATGTTATTCCCATCACCAATCCAGGTAACCCGTTTCCCGGCAATATTGCCGCGATGCTCGTAATACGTCTGCATATCAGCGAGTAGCTGGCAAGGGTGTAGTAAATCAGTCAAACCGTTGATGACTGGCGCTTGTGAGAATTTGGCGAAGGTACTGACCATGTCGTGATCATAAGTTCTGATCATGACGCCATCGACCATGCGGGAAATGACTCGTGCTGCGTCGGGAAGAGGCTCTCCTCTTCCCAACTGAGTGTCCCGTGGTGAGAGAAAAACTGCATGACCTCCCAGCTGGGACATGCCGACCTCAAACGAGACACGGGTTCTGGTGGATGACTTGTCGAAAATCATGGCCAGGCTTTTGCCTTTCAACGTCGCCATCAGTTCGCCTTGCTGGCGTAGCTGCTTGAGTTCGATGCCGCGTTGTATCAGGCCAGCAAGCTCATCAGAAGTCAGATCTAGCAAAGAGAGAAAGTGTCTCACAGTCATAATGGAATTCCAGTTCTAGAGGGACTTAACCAGCGTTGAAACCTTCGCAGCGATATCGGCAGCTTGATGCTGATTGAGAATCAGAGGGGGGAGCAGGCGAATTACGTTTCCGGCCGTCACGTTAAGGAGCAGCTTTTCGGAATCGATGGCTTTTTGCACAAGTTCAGTGCAGGGGGTGAGAAGCTCGATACCAACCATCAGACCCTGCCCCCGAATTTGCTTCACGATCTCGAGGCCTCCTATCTGCTCCTGCAGGGTTTCGACAAGGAATTTGCCCATATTCCGGGCGTTTTCGCACAACTTTTCATCGGTTATGGTGTCGAGGACAGAAATAGCCGCACTGCATGCCAACTGATTGCCGCCAAAGGTGGAGCCATGGCTGCCGGGAATGAGGATATCTGCGGCAGCGCCGTGCGCCACACAGGCACCAATCGGGACACCGCCCCCCAGTCCTTTGGCCAGGCTGATGACATCGGGCTGGATGTTGTAATGTTGATAGCCAAACCATTTTCCGGTTCGGCCGATGCCTGTCTGCACTTCGTCGACCATCAACAACCACTTTTGAGTCTTGCAGATATCCGCCAGTGCGGGAAGGTAGTCGGCATCCGGAATATTGACACCACCTTCACCCTGGATGGTCTCGATCAGTACAGCGACAATGTCGCCATGCTTTGCGGCAGTTTCCGTGATTGCGTCGATGTCGTTATAAGGCACGCGAACAAAGCCATCGACAAGTGGTTCGAAGCCAGCCTGAATCCTGGGGTTTCCCGTAGCGGTCAGCGTTGCCAGCGTACGACCATGAAAGGAGCCTTCGGCAACAAGGATCCGGGGCACCGCATGCCCTTGTTGGTGTCCATACAGCCGTGCAAGCTTGATGGCGGCCTCATTGGCTTCGGCACCGGAATTGCAGAAGAACACCTTATCCATCCTTGCCAGCTTGGTCAGACGCCCGGCAAGATCATCCTGCTCTGCAATCTGGTAGAGGTTGGAGGTATGGATCAGCTTTCCTGCCTGTTCGCACAAGGCACTCGTCAAAGCAGGATGAGCATGGCCGAGGCAATTGACGGCAATGCCAGAAAGCGCATCCAGGTAGCGATTCCCTGCATCATCAAAGAGAAAAACCCCCTCACCGTGGGTAAATCCGATCGGGAGCCGGGCGTAGGTGGACATGATCGTGCTGGCCATAAGCAATAAACTCTACAATAGTCTTCTTCAGGATAACCGGGACAGCCCTTTTGCCGGGGGAACCGGAAAGCCTTTGCGGATAACGTAAATTTCAGTTTCAGAATAGGGGGTGGTGCAGCATTGCGATTGCATCAGGCAGATCGGCAATGATGAATTTTCCACAGGGAAACAAAAAACGGCAGTCCAAGAAACTGCCGCATCAAACGCCTAACATACCGTAAAACCAGACCAATGGAAAGTGATAGACTTCGCGCTATGAATCATCTGGATGCCGTAGAACTCAGCCTTTTTGCGCAGCGCGTTAACGCCATATGCGAGGAGATGGGTGCGCAACTCAAGCACTCCGCATTCTCTCCCAATATCCGTGACAGGCTGGATTATTCCTGTGCTGTCTTTGATGCAGCAGGGGGATTGACAGCACAGGCTGCTCATATTCCCGTGCATCTGGGGAGCATGGCCTATGCGATGAAATATATCGTCTCTGCATTTAAGTGGTTCCCGGGTGATCAGGTAATTCTGAATGACCCGTATCTGGGAGGGACTCACCTGCCCGATGTGACATTGGTTGCTCCAGTCTTTGTTGATGCGGTGCTCTGTGGATTCGTTGCAAACCGGGCGCATTATGCGGATATCGGCTCGGTTTCACCGGGGTCCATGCCGCTGACGACGTCTCTGGAAGATGAAGGGATGCTACTGTCACCGCAAAAGCTGGTGGACAAAGGCGAATTGAACCAGTCATTAATTGATGCGATCGCCGACCAGACCCGAAGCAGACAGGATGCCTTGGGCGATATCAATGCCCAGGTGGGGTGCAACAGACGGGGGATTGATCGCCTGCAGGCCCTGTTGCAGAAAATGACGCCTGCGCGTTACCAACAGGCTGTGGCAGCACTCAACGATTATGCAGAGACCTTGGCGTATGGAATGATCTCCAGGCTGAAAAAGGGAACCTACGCCGCCCAGGATGTCATGGAAGATGATGGGCAGGGGTTACGGGATATTCCGATCAAACTCACGCTGACGATTGATCAGGCGGGTGTTCGGGCTGATTTCAGTGGCACAGCAGATCAGGTTGCCGGCAATATCAACTGCCCTTTCTCCGTAACCGTCGCGGCCGTCTGGTATGTACTACGTTGCCTGATGCCGGCAGGAACCCCCGCGTGCGCCGGCTGCTTTCGCCCCATTTCCATCGATGCTCCGGAAGGTTCGCTGGTTAATGCCCGGTATCCTGCAGCGGTTGCCGCCGGAAATGTGGAGACAAGCAGTCGCATTGTCGATGTAGTGTTGCTGGCATTGTCTCGTGCAGCTTCGGAATTGATTCCGGCACTCAGTCAGGGCACGATGAACAACATAGCCTTTGGTGCAAGTGAAGCGGGTGAGCAGTGGGGATACTATGAAACGATTGGAGGTGGTATGGGTGCAAGTTACGGCAACCACGGGCTTGATGCGGTGCAGTCACATATGACCAATACCCGCAACACGCCAATAGAGGTGCTGGAAATGCGCTACCCACTGAGGATCTCGCGTTATGGCATACGCCGGGAGTCTGGTGGACGAGGGCGAAATCGGGGAGGTGATGGTCTGATTCGGGAATTTGAATTCACCCGCCCCGGGGTTTGTACATTGCTTACTGAACGCAGGCGCCATACCGTACCCGGGCTGAATGGCGGCGGCTGTGGCGCTGCGGGAGTCAACCGGTTGAACCAGCAGGAATTACCTGGCAAGTGCACGTTTTCCCTGCAGGTGGGGGACAAGGTATCCATGGAAACTCCCGGTGGGGGAGCATGGGGAGGTGAAAATTGAGTCCGTTGATCGTCACATTGCTGATTGCCGGGCTGGCCTGGTTCTGGTCCAACAATATGCGGGCACGGGAGAAGGCGCTGGCGCTTAGCGCCAAGGCGTGTCAGCTCACCGGCGTCCAGTTTCTGGATCAGACGGTGTCACTGGGTCGTCTTGGCATTGGTCGTGATCCCAATGGACGTCTGAGCCTGCAGCGCGTCTACAATTTCGAGTTCACGCGTGATGGAGCCCATCGCTGGGAAGGTCGGATTGCGATGCAGGGCTTCACCGTCAAGGCCATCCATCTCAACCACCCGGATGGTCCGGTGGTCATGGAGCCCGAGCAGCTGAAATGAGTAGCGGATGCGGCAGCAATTCCGCTGTACTGCGGATCAGCCGAGCAGCTACTGTCTTGATGTGTATGTGCCTGAATATGAACAAAAAAAGTAACTAATCAGCGAGTAGTTCACATAAGCAATAGCTGAGTAGTCATCAAAAAAAAGGGTTTCACCAGTCCGTTGATGAAACCCTTATGACAGCTTGCACATGAGCTGCTCTACATTGACCTGAATACCTGGAGAGGAAATTGCAATTGGTATCAGGTCAGGTAAATGAGATACAGGTGATTGCCCCGCGCCGTGATTTGTCCCGGCGTTCTATTTGAAACCCTCTCAATGGGGGTTGCCAGCGGTACTACACCATCGCGTCAAATATAGAATTTGTCGATGAAGGCCGTCACACTGATAAAGGCGATTGCCCCCAGCAGTACCTTGGAAGGGCAACGAACGATGGAGATTCTCTTGAAGAACATCAGACTTCCCACCAGGCCGTAAATAATGGTCAGGGTGAATAAACCTGCTGATGTCTTTGCATCCAGTATTCCTGAGATGCTGAGCATGATCATGCCAATGATTCCGGCAACATACATCATTGAAAACATCTTGTTGGGAATCCAGCACTCTTTCGGTTCAGAGAGGAAACCGCTTCCTGCGTTTACCATGTTTGGATTGTCTTTCATGAAGTTAATCCTGCTCTATGATTTATTAGTGATAACCCTAGTATAGCATGTATTAATCTTGCCACATCAAAATCACTTAATTTGTGAGTTAATTAACATAGTGTTGCTTTTATGAAACAAACCAGTTCCATTTTTACCCGATTGCATCATTGGATCTGGTGTCGATCCTTCGAGCAGTACCCAATTTGGGCGAGACCGATTGTCTGGGGAATTCGCTGCCTGGTGGCACTGGGACGGGATATCCTGGCGGGGGAGATAGGGCTGCGGGCCATGAGTCTGGTCTACACCTCCTTGCTGTCGCTGGTGCCGATGCTGGCCTTCAGCTTTTCGCTGCTCAAGGGATTTGGTGTGCATAACCAAGCCGAACCATTGCTGCTGAACCTTTTGGCTCCATTGGGAGAGGAGGGTGTCAAGGTCGCCGAGCAGATTCTCCAGTTCGTGAGCAATATCGAGGTCAAGGTATTGGGTGCAGTGGGGTTGGGGGTGCTGCTTTACACGGTAACGTCACTGATTCACAAGATTGTGCGGGCCATAGACTTTACCTGGAACGGGCAGGGGGAGCGCAGCTTCATCCAGCGCCTGGGCATCTACATGCTGATGATTCTGTTGGGGCCATTGATCCTCTTCTCCGTCGCTGGCGCTGTCTCCAACGCGGTCGAGATCCCGGCCATCCAGCGCATATTGAGCGTTCATGTCATTGGTACTGCCTATCAGCTGCTGCTGCAATGGATACCATTGATGCTGGTGACGGTGATGCTCTCGCTGGTCTACTGGATCCTGCCTGGAAAACGGGTTCACTGGTACTTTGCATTGGCGGGTGGCGTGCTGGCTGCTCTGCTATGGAAACTCCTCGGCTGGATCTTCGCGGTGGTGGTTGTGGGATCTGCAAAATACACTGCCATCTATTCAGCGTTTGCATCGGCGCTGCTTTTCATGATCTGGCTGCAGCTGAGCTGGCTGGTCATGTTGCTGGGGTCACGCTTCGTCTTCTATCTGCAGCATCCAGAGAGCATGACACCATTTCGTCGCGCCATTACCGGGTTGGAGCCCCGATATATACTCGAAGTGCTGTATCAATTGACGGCCAGCTTCTACACTCGAAGTGGTGGGGTAACAGGGCGATCGATAGCACGTATGACAGGGTTGCCGGAAGAAGATGTGCACAAGCTCGTCAAGCCACTGACTGACAATGGTATTGTACTGGAGAGCGGGAGCTCCCCGGCGATCTATCTTCCCGCCAGGTCACCGGAGAAAATACCCATGGCTGAAGTGATTGCCGCGATCCATGGTTGGCGTGATGGAACGGGAGATGTCGCCGAACATGAAGCCGTCAGCAGATTGCTGGAACAGCTTGATGTTGCCATAGGTGAACGCTTTGCAGGCAAGACCCTGGCACAATGGGTAGGACAGTCGGAAAAATAGCGTTTTTAAGCGGTTTTTTCCTGAAAACAGACGTTTTACTATACGTTTATAGTGGTATCCTGAACAATTACTCTAACTTGTACCGATAAGTTTGGTTGGACCGTGCAATGACCACGAACAAGAAAGACAACATCCGTATCCTTCGCACTGAGGAAAAGGAAGCAACGACCCTACTCTACGACGTCTCCCCGATCGTGGCATTGCAGCGGATTCATGATTACCTGGAACAGAGCGTTGATTCGTTTCAAGAGCAGTCCGGGATGCGGTCGTTCAATCTGCTGGTGCATGAATTCGGCATGCTGGGTGGCCTGAAACAGGGTGACTACAAGCTGCAGCAACTGGTGCGGGGTCAGAATCTGGAGGTTGAGCTGGGCTTCACGCTCTCGCGTCGAGAAAATGCAAGTTTCACCATTCCGTATGGCCCGGTATCCGAACAGCACATCATCAAATTGCTGAAGAATGATGGCGTCAGAATTGTTCGTTCCCGGGTACTGGGCAGTGCCGGCGACAACCAGCAGCTGAATTTTGAAATCAAGGCCAGGATTCCGGTCAGATTCCAGTTTGAGGCCGATTGTGAAAACGGCGTACTGCGTCTGGCCGTCCACAATTTCGAAATTCTGGGAATCGAACGCTATATCATTCAGCCGCAGCAGGTTGATAACGAGTTTCTCAACCAGTTGGGCCGCTTTATCTCGCGGCGGCGGAATGTCTTTCTGCAGCACGCCATGTCCACAGTGGCGGGCTATCCACAGCAGTTATCCGTCGATGAGTCGGAAGAAGAAACACCAGCAACGGAAACCGCAGCAGCAAACATCATCAGCCTTGATCCCGCCATGCTGGCGGGGCAGCGGGAGATTGTGCTCTCCTATCGCGAAATGACCTTCACGTTCGATCGTTACCGGCCCGAGTGTCAGTTTGGCCGGAAATTTCCTGCCGAGATTCTGGTACGGTCACGCTACGTCTCGCGTAGCCACGGCTGGTTGCGTTATAAAAAGAATCGCTTCGTATTTGAAGACACCAGCTCCAACGGTACATTCATCCAGCTGGAAGGTAAAAGCGTCAGATTTCTGCATCAGAACTCTATGGTACTCAAGGGTAGCGGCATCATTAGCCTGGGCGTATCGATTGGTTCGGAAAAGCGTGACTTGATCTACTTTGAAGTAGGGCCGGGACCGGAGCCGGGACGGTAATGCTGCAAACCAGGCATAATTCCCCCCCACCCCGGATCGCCGAGTTGCACTCGGTCTGCCGACTGCAACTCGGCGATCCAGTTGAGTTGATGGAGCTGCCCACCCCCACCGCACGGGTGTTTGAATCCCTGATATTACTCAGAACAATTTATCGAAGATCTTGAACCCGGCAACATAGGTTCCAATGGCGGAGCCCAATGTGCAGAAGAAGAATACCAGCAGCACCTTGGATACGCGGTTGTGCCACCATCCCTTCCAGTTGGCGGTGTCTCTGCGCAGTTGCTGGAAGTCCCTGACTGTGGGTTTGCGCAGGTACATTTCGATGGCTCCGGTCACCATGCCGGCCCCGATGGTGGGGTTGAGCGAGGTGAGGGGGGCGGCGACGAATGCGCCGATGATCGTCAGTGGGTGGGCCAGTGCGGCGATGGCGCCGATGGCGGCCAATGTGCCATTGATCAGCACCCAGTCGGAAACCAGATCCCAACCGAGGTCGGCGCTGCGGGAGAAGCCGAGCGCAAAGCCAAACAGGATGATGCCGACAATCACCCAGGGCAGCCATTTCCAGACCTTCGATCCTTCGGGCATCTGGCTCAGTTCGCGAATGTGTTGTGCGACTTCGGTGACTGGCGGGTTGTTGGCTACATGTGCTTCCAGGTAGCGTTTTATCCCCTTGAGATGACCGGCGCCAACAATGGCCAACAGATGTTTGGGTTGCTCGACGCGGGTGGCTGCGTAGATTTCGTCGGCCATGTACTGGTCGCGCTCGTCGATTAGTGGGCTAGAGATCTCCTTTGAGGTCTCGGCAAACTCCTGGAAAGTGGATTCCAGCATAT
>CAYTPO010000216.1:0-5983 GCA_964439815.1 uncultured Thiotrichales bacterium | reverse complement strand
TAAGGTGGCTTCGCTACTCCCCCGTCATACCGGCAGGGAAGCCGGTATCCATGCCACAGGGAGGTGAGCACCCAGCTTCAAACAGCGGAGCTGCCCTCCCTGGCGCCTGGATTCCTGCATCCCGGCAGGAATGACGGAGGTTTTTCAGTGCGTGGTGGCACAGTTCTAATCCGTCATGCCGGCAGGGAAGCCGGTCTCCATGCCACAGGGAAGTGAGCACCCAAGTTCAAACAACGGAGCTGCCCTCCCTGGCGCCTGGATTCCTGCATCCCGGTAGGAATAACGGAGGTTTTTTAGTGCGTGGCGGCACAGTTCTAATCCGTCATACCGGCAGGGAAGCCGGTATCCATGCCACAGGGAAGTGAGCACCCAGGTTCAAACAGCGGAGCTGTCACTCCTCCGACTATCAGGAACCCGAGAGCAGTTTGACGATGTCATCGTGACCTTTCTTTTTGGCGATGGCGAGGGCGTCTTTTCCCTGTGAATTTTTCAGGGCCGGATTGGCGTGGTGATCGAGCAGCAGTTTGACCATGTCGGCATCGCCGGCTAATACGGCTTCCATCAATGCTGTGGTGCCGTCATTGTCCTGGATGTCGGGGTTTGCCCCAGCTTCCAGCAGCAATTCGGCAACTTCCCGGTTGCCTTCACCGGCGGCCCAGATCAGCGCTGTGGCCCCATCATTGTCCTGCATGTCCAGTGATGCACCGTGGTCGATCAACAGTTTGGCGAGTTCCACATTGCCCTTGCCGGCGGCGGTCATCAGCAGGGTTGTCTTGTTGTTGTCGCGGCAGTTGACCTGGGCGCCGGCCTTGAGCAGTTTGGCCACGATGTCGGTGAAACCGCCCTCGGCGGCCAGAAGTGCTGCGGTGCGGCCATGCTTGTCGGAGGCACGGATATCCGCATGTTTGTAGAGTAGCTGGTCGACCATATCGCTGAGGCCGTATTTGCAGGCGATCATCAGCGCATTCCAGCCGGCGCGTGTGCGGGCATACAGATCGGCGCCGCGCTCCAGTAGCAAGGCGGTGATGATGGATTCGCCATTCTCGGCGGCGTAGGTCAGCGCGGTTTCGCCGCCATCGCTGCGGGCATTGACGTCGGCGCCGCGGTTGAGCAGTTCGGCGATCACGTCGATGTGGCCATATTCAGCGGCCATCATCAGGGCAGTGACGCCCACTTTGTTCTTGCTGTTGATATCGACATGTTCGATATCCAGCAATTTGACCACTGTCTTGAGGTCACCATCGGCGGCAGCGGCGCGCAGTTTGCTTTCGAGTATGGATTGTTCCGCACTCAGCAGGGGGAGGGAGATGAATGCGAGCAGCAACAGCGCTGCTATTCTAAGGTGCTTCATGGCTGGTGCTCGATAATGGGGTGGATGGATTCAGCATATTGCATTCTCATCGGGTCAATGATGACCGGAATCAACTTTCCTTCGCTGCTGGCACTTCGTCTTCCTCGGGTTCTTCCGGCTCGTCAGGCTCTTCGTGGGCGATGCCCTTGTGACAGTCGATACAGGTCTTGCCCTTGTCGGGTGCGCTGGAATGCCGCTTGCGTGCGCTGCGATCCTGTTCGCTCAGATCCATCTGGCTGAAATCATGACAGGTCTTGCATTCGCGGGAGTCCGAATTCTTCATCTTGGCCCAGACGCGGCTGGCCATTTCCCAGCGATGTTCCTCGAATTTCTCCTTGTTGTTGATGGTGCCGAGAATCTCGTGGTAGACATCCTTGGCCGCATAGATCTTGGCATACATCTTGGGCAGGAACTGCTTGGGAACGTGGCAATCCGAGCAGGTTGCGCGCACTCCGGAGGCGTTCTTGTAGTGGACGGTTTCCTTGTATTCTTCGAGATTCCATTGCATGGAATGGCATGAAGTACAGAATTCCAGCTCGTTGGTGAAGTGCAGGCCTGCGCTGAAGACGCCGGCAAACACAATACCGCCAAGAAACACCAGAGCCAGAAGTATCCAGGGGAGCTTTCTGCGTTTGGCCGGAGTGGAATCGTTTTGTGTCATCATCGCGCCTTTGGTCAGTCTGATTATAATGAGCGGTTGAACAGTAGATCCCGGTGATTGGTGGTGGTAACGGGAGAGAGACTGTTATGGACCATTTGTTGTTCTTGACAGCGCACCCGCATCGAAAGGTGGGCCGTCGATTCTATCGCCATTGCAATCAGGGCAGAGGGGCATCCACTGGGGAAAACCGGGTCAGGGACAGCGATAGTCAATATGGCTGCAAATCGGCGGCCGGATGGGGGTTCCATCGCGGAGGAAGCCGGAATATTTTTCAGCGATTGACATTTGGCAAATCCCTGGGGAATGCCTTGTGCTACGGCGAGTCCCGATAGTACAAAAAACTGACAGTAAAGTAAAAAGCCGGCTTTGCAGGGGAATTGATGATCCTGCGGGTTTATCCCGAGTCTTGGACGCAAACGGGGCGTATGACACCAGCGCCTGAATTCCGACAGCTCAGGAATACAGCCGCTTAACCCTGGATGCAGGCAATAAGAATGCGCCGGCGTAGCGGAATGGATACAATACGCATCCGGCTGCCTATACCGGGAGAAGCCACCGTATTTCAATAACCAGAGAGAATAGAGAACATGACAGTCAATCGCGTAGTAACCATCTTTGCCGGATTCATGATCATGCTCAGCCTTGCGCTGGCGCATTTCACCGGGCAGATCGATATCACCCAGATGAGCTGGTTGTGGCTGACGGCTTTCGTCGGATTCAACCTGTTCCAGTCAGGATTCACGGGATTCTGTCCGTTGGCCAACATTCTGCGGGCAATCGGCGTCAAGGACTGAGCTGCTTTTTAACAATGCAGTAGCTGGAGAACCTGCCCTGATGGCGGGTTCTTCAGTGATAGAATTTCAGCGTTGCTGACCAGAAGCTGTAGGCCGGCAACGGGGCCTGCTTTATGCGGCTTGCCCCCAGCTCGAAGGAAAACGCATTGCTCAGGCTGATATTGCCGCGCAGTTGTTGGCGCCATTCCGGCTGCTGGTTGACGATATCCCACCCCTGTACCACTTCGGCGTTGAATTTCATGCCCAGGTGAGGTTCCCAGAGCAAGCCCAGTCGAATATCTCCCAGCAGCGTATCCTGTTTGTCCAGCGCGCGATCATGCAGGTAGCTACCCTCCAGAAAACCGTAAGCCAGTGGTCCGTTCGTCCTCGGGCGGTAGCTGAGTCCGGCCGCGCCCAATCCGCTGAAGCGCGTCCTGTTTCTGCCGTATTCACGTTGCCATGAAATCCTGGTTCGCCAGGAGATGGGTTTGAATAATTCATCGCGGGGTTCCAGAGACTGGATATCCAACAACGTAAACTCCTTGAGAAAGACATCGTCGCCATCCTCATTTACCGCAGCAGAAATAGCGAAGAAATCGATAGCCGAATTGTCACCATAACCGGGGGTTGGGTCGAGCAGGTTATGGTAGGCGGGGCGGTATTGAATCGAATAGAGAGAATCGAGGCTGTTTCCCTTTTCCATGCCGACTGCGATTCTTCCGGTAGCGTGTCCCTGTTGTGGCGGGAGGGAAGGTGCCTTGATATCAGGCTCGACGCTTTTTATCCGGATTTTGCTGCGTGCCAGCAACGTCTCCTTCTCCGCCGGGCTGAGTCGGGTGGGTGAGCCTTCCTTGTTGTTGAACCTGAGATAGCGCTGATAATCATTGATGATATCCAGCAGTTGAACCCTGGTTTCCTCCGATCGTTGATCGAGATCCTGGTGAATACTGCCGGTTCCGCCGTCAATTCCGCGTTTTACCAATGTCAGGTCTTCCGCGTCCAGCATTGCAATGCGGTGCTGAATGCTGCGGGATGTCGAAGGGTAGAAATCCGACGACCGAATAAGGCCTTTCTGCTCTAGGAGCCTGACGGTATCGACAGGAATCGTCCATCCGGAATAGTGGTCGGTAAAACGATCTTCGGGGGAAACGACATCGAGCAGGGAGAGCAGGTGATAGGCGCAGTTTTCCTTGAAGAAATAATAGTCGTAATAGACGATCAGCATTTCATAGGAATGCCGCATAATGGCATCCACTTCCTCCTGCGTCAGTTGCAGCGGGAATTCCCAGACATCGCGATTATCGATCTGGCCATACTCCCTGAGCTTGATGTGATAGGGCAGCATGGTGAATTTTCCCTTGAACCCTCCACCCAGCCCCAGCAGGGCATAACTCAGCGGATCGGTTCCCTCGGGTATTTCAGCGGCAAAATTCAGGCTCATATTGAGCATTCTGGTTTCGGCCGTCTGCTCATGATGGTCGATGCGCAATAGCGTATGACCAAATGCGGATGAGGGGCTGTTGGGGTGGGCGGCCGGAAAGACAATGGTCAGCTGTTCGGGATTGAGAAATGCCAGATAGCGCTCGTACTCCGGACATTCCTGAGCAGGAATGGCTTGTGCGGGCAGTCCAAGCTCCGAAAACAGCCAATGACGACGGGCCACGAATCGGCAATAGGGCGTCAGGCGCATGGGTTTTTTTGGGCGGGCGGAAAAGAATGCCGCCAGCGTTGCCTGCAGCTCTTTTTCGGGGTTGGTCTTTCCACTTTCCGAGAGGAAGAAATAGGGGGCGTCGATCTCACTGGTATAGCGACCCGTTGCGCCCTTCCTGTAATGAACAAGTGTCAGCCATTCCGGTTTTGAAGCCAGATTCTTCTTTCGGGCCAGTTCGAGCAGTTTCGCGAGAGGGTGTTCCGGTTGCTGCCTGGTTAGCCGGGCAGCGGCATCAAAATCGCCTTGCTGCAACAGACTCTCCAGATCGGGAGGCGCTGCAAGTGTCGGGAGCGATGCCAGGGGCAGCATGGCTAGCAGCGAGACCAGATAACGGTGGAGTAAAGACATTACTACAAATCCGATGCAGGACGGAGGTGGTGTGGGAATAAAAAAAGCCCGTGCTGGCACGGGCTTTTTTTAACTTCAACAGCAGGGATCAGTGAATGTACTTGGCCAATGCTGCATCTTCGCTCATAACCTGATCAATCGAGGCGAGAATATCTCCAGCGCTGTCGTTGGCACCAAATACCTCGGCATATCGCTCCTGCGAGAGACGCTCGAATGCGGCGATATCGTCGGCCTTGACACCCATCAGATATCCCAGCGCCATCAGGTGATGGCCATGCCCACGTGCGGCATCGGTGGAGAGTTGATCCATGTTGGTGGCAACAAAGGTCTTTTTAGCTTGTTCGACTTCAACCGTCTTGGTGGGGTCGCAGCCAAGAATGCCACCGCCGGTTGTCATGAAAAACGTATTGGGCAGCAAGCCGTTCAAAATGGCAGCTACAATGTTGGGACCCTTGCCTTTCTGTCCCTTCATGACTTCGGCACCAACTCCACAACCTGCGCCTGTTTCGGTAGCGACTGAAACATTGGTGAAGGCAGCGACCGCAAGCGCGGCGAATAACGTGATTGATTTTTTCATACTGGATTCTCCCTATTGGCTAACGTATTTGGCTAGCTGTGGTTCAGTAAGCATGTTCTGATCCAGCATGGTCAGCCATTCCCTTGAGTTGATCTCTTCGTTACCAAAAAGTGCGGTGTAACGGGACTGAGTCAATGAATAGAATGCAGGCTGATCTTCCGGTGCGATTTCCAGCAAAACTGCCAGAGACTGAAGGTGGTTGCCGCCGCCTCGGGCTGCATCAGTGGCGATGCTGTCCAGATTGTTGGCCACATAGAGATTGCGCTGGTACTGCGCAGTGATGATTGATTCAGAATTGCAACCCAGGCTGTCGAAGGTAATTCCAAAGAGCTGATTGGAGCTTGTGCCGTTGGTTGTCGCGGCCAGTACATGCGGTCCAAGACCACTTTGACCGGCAAATATCTGTTGCCCCAGACCACAGCCTGAGCCAGAGTCAGCGGATGAGATAGCGGGAACTGCAAGGAAAGCGGGCGTGAGAACCGCTCCCCGGATGACGATTAACTCAGCTTATCCTGCGCGTCAAATAGATCGGCTATTCTCCTCACATGATAAACTGATTTAA
>CAYTPO010000215.1:0-3823 GCA_964439815.1 uncultured Thiotrichales bacterium | reverse complement strand
GCGCAAGCTCCCTGCATCGCTACCGTTGAGAGAGTATCCCAATCACCTGATCATTCCCGGTTTTATTGATACCCATATCCATTATCCGCAAATGGAGATGGTGGGCGCCTATGGTGCCCAGCTGTTGGACTGGCTCGAAACCTACACCTTTCCTACCGAAAGAAAATTCGCGGATGCAGGCTATGCCGGTGAAATTGCCGAACGCTTTCTGACCGAACTGCTGCGAAATGGTACGACCACGGCACTGGTGTTTGGTACAGTGCATGCACAATCGATCGATGCTTTCTTCCAGGCTGCCAGGCAGCGATCCCTGCGCATGATTGCCGGCAAGGTGCTGATGGATCGCAATGCACCCGGGTATCTGCTGGATAGCGTGGAAGAAGGTAAAGCGGAATCACGCAGGTTGATCCGGCGTTGGCATGGTGTCGATCGCCTGCAATATGCGGTGACCCCACGATTTGCACCTACCAGTTCGCCAAGACAGTTGGCTATGGCGGGGGATCTGCTGCGTGAGTTTCCGGGGGTCTATCTGCAGACGCATATTGCCGAGACCAAGGCCGAAGTCGAATGGGTCGGAAAGCTTTTTCCCGAGGCAAATCATTACGTCGATGTCTATGCGCGTTATGGTCTGCTGGGGCGTCGCAGTATCCTGGCGCATGGCATTCATTTGCAGCCGGATGAGTACCGGGTGCTGGGAGAAGCCAATGCATCGATTGCACATTGCGCAACCTCCAATCTGTTTCTGGGATCCGGGCTGTTTCCGCTGCGCGCTGTTGAAGATGCCGGGATCAAGGTGGCATTGGGTACTGACATAGGTGCTGGTACCAGTTTTTCGATGTTTCGCACCATGAATGAGGCCTATAAAATCCAGCAATTGCAGGGTGAGGCGCTCGATCCGTTCAGGGCGCTGTATCTGGCAACGCTGGGTGGTGCCAGGGCGCTGGATCTTGAAGAAAGGGTAGGCAGCTTTCTGCCAGGGCGGGAGGCGGATTTTCTGGTGCTGGATCTTGCCGCGACGCCGCTGCTCGATTTTCGCATGAAGTATTGTCGGACATTGGCTGAAAAGCTGTTTGTGCTCAATACACTGGGTGATGATCGGCTGGTGCAGGAGACATGGGTCTTGGGGCGTTGTGCCCATGTTCGTGATACCAAAACGAGGACTGAGAGGGGGAATGCTGTTTCCTGCAAACAGGCAGGGCAGACACAGAACAAGACATGACTGTACATAAAGACTATCGCGTTTCCGAGGGTTCGCGCTTCCCACGGGGGGCCACCGTTTATCCGGAGGGCATCAATTTTTCCATTATCAGCCGTGGTGCGACGCGTATCGAACTGCTGCTGTACGATGGGGCTGAGAGTGAAGAGCCGTTCCAGGTCATCAAGCTCGATCCACGCATCAATCGCACCTTCATTGTCTGGCATGTGTTTGTCGAGGCACTGCCTGCCGGCGTGTACTACACCTGGCGCGCCGATGGCCCGCAGACCAATGGACAGCGCTTCGATCCCCGCCATGAGCTGGTTGATCCCTGGACCACAGCGGTTTCCGACCGCTTGTGGGACCGCTGGCAGGATGGGAGTGGCCACTCGCAACGCAGTATGCGCGCCATTGCCGTGGAGACACAGCGCCCCGGACAATGTGGTCTGCCGGCGCGATTCGAGGAGTCCGGCAGCAATGGATATCGGGCGGAAGAGGCGGTCATCTATGAACTCCATGTGGGCGGTTTCACCTTGCACCCCTCGTCAGGGATTGCGGCAGACCGGCGTGGTACATTCCTTGGCCTGATCGATAAGATCCCCTATCTGCAGGAACTGGGTGTCACCCATGTGGAGCTGCTGCCGGTTATGGCGTTTGATGAGGACGACGTGCCGCCTTCCGTAGCTGCCAGAGGGTTGCGCAACTACTGGGGATACAGCCCGCACAGCTTTTATTCGCCGCACCCCGGCTACTGTGTGACACCGGAAAAGGGTACTCATGTCTACGAGTTCAAGCAGCTGGTCAAGGCACTGCATGATGCCGGCCTGGATGTGATTCTGGACGTGGTCATCAACCACACTGCCGAAGGCGGTGCCGACGGACCTACCATCAATTTCAAGGGGTTGGGCAACGAGATTTTCTATCATGTTGATCCCGAGCACGGTTACTGCTATCGGGACTACACGGGCTGTGGCAATACCATCAATGCCAATCAACCGATGGTCAGCGCCTTTCTGCTTGATTGTCTGGAGTTCTGGGCTACCGATGTGGGTGTTGATGGTTTTCGCTTCGATCTGGCCAGTGTGCTATGTCGTGGCACGGATGGTGAGCCGCTGGAGAATCCGCCCATTGTCTGGAGTATTGAATTGTCGCCGCTACTGGCGCGCAAGCGGATCATTGCCGAGGCCTGGGATGCCGCCGGCCTGTATCAGGTCGGGCGTTTTCCTGGGTATCGCTGGAGTGAATGGAATGGACGTTATCGCGATGTGATGCGGCGCTTCGTGCGCGGAGATCGCGGCATCATTGCCGAGGTGGCCACACGGATCGGTGGCAGCAGTGACTATTACGAGACGACTGATCGCCACCCTTTCAGCAGCGTCAATTTCATTACCTGCCATGATGGCTTCACGCTCTGGGATCTGGTCAGTTATAACCGCAAGCACAATGAAAACAATGGGGAAGACAACCGGGATGGTCACAATGACAACCTGAGCTGGAACTGTGGTGCCGAGGGAGAGACTGATGACTCCAGAATCATGGCGCTACGCCGCAAGCAGGCGCGCAATTTCATGGCGGTGTTGATGTTGAGTCAGGGTAATCCGATGATCCTGGCGGGAGATGAGGTGCTGCACAGTCAGCGAGGGAACAATAACGCCTGGTGTCAGAACAATGAACTGAGCTGGTTCGACTGGCGGTTGACCGAAGAAAACGGCGATATGCTGCGCTTTACCCGGGAGATGATTGCCCTGCGGCGACGTCATCCCAGCCTGATGCGGCGACAGTTCCTGCATGGCGAGATTCTGCCACTGACGGGTATTCCCGATATCAGCTGGTATGGGAGAACACTGGAAGCGCCGGACTGGGATGACCCGGTTGAGCAGCTGCTGGCCTTTACCCTGTCGGCCGTGAAGGAGGAGGAGAGGCACCTCCATGTCATCATGAACATGTCTGATCTGGAGCAGCCAATGCCGTTGCCAAGGCTGAAGGCAGTGACATGGCGGCGGGTGGTTGATACCGCGCTGCCGTCACCCGAGGACATTGTGTCGCCGGAGTCGGCCAAGACGATTGCCGGTGGCAACTATCGCGTGCTGGGACGCAGTATCGTGGTGCTGGAAGGCGAGTGGCGCAGCACGGGGTTGACGACCTGAAGGCTGCCGGGGTCTGTACCTGTTGTGTTTTCCCATTGCAAGGTGAGTGTGACCGGCATGGGGGCGCGGCGGCAATAGTCGGGTTTGATGCGGTAGATGGCCAGTTCGCCATGGTCTCCGCGCCCGCTGCTTTCCACGGTAAAGTCCTCGGCTGAGGTGCATCCGGTACTGATTACCGTGATCGACAGGCTGTCCCTGCCAATTTCGATGGACTGAAGTTTTTCGAGTTTTTTCATGTTCCCGTTTTCCCCATGGGCCGCAGCGGCAGCCGGGGCCGTTTGACAGCCAGGCGTGAAAACCAGTGCCGTCAGGATACCCAGATAGCGGTAGACCCTGTTCATCAGATACCCCGGCTCCTGCTGTTCCCACGATGTTTGCTGGCGCCGGTTCGAGCAAGCAGAAGCAGCAAGGCGAAGAAGCCGGGGCTCAGCAAGCCGCCTCCACTGGATGAGGTCTCGGTTTCCTTTGTGGCATCGCCGCT
>CAYTPO010000214.1:0-12369 GCA_964439815.1 uncultured Thiotrichales bacterium | reverse complement strand
TGTAGCGGCTCATGTTGCCTGTCAGATGGAGATTGATTTCCCGCCCGGGGTCTCGTGGGTCGGGCGTCTTGTGCAGGTTGTGCAGATCGGCATAGGTCAACACCTTGCGGCCATTGTTGCGCAAGCCGATGCCGGGATCCGAGAGATGGTACTTGGCGCCATCTGCCCGCATATCCACGTGGGGTCCAAACTCGGAACGTGCATGGACGATGGGCTGGGCGCTACCATAACCGGTTGCACCACTGCCAATGGCAGGCTGACCAGACTTTGCCATGCCGCCCATGTCGTGGCCCATGGCGGCGTGGTCCATGCCACCGTCCATCTTGCTCATGTCATGACCCATCATCGACATATCCATCCCCATGTCGCCATGCCCCAGAATCGGTGCCGGGTCCATCTCAGGTACCTCGGCCTGCATGGCGGGATCCGGCGTCAACGTACCGCGTGCATAACCAGTGCGATCGATGGCCTGGGCAAAGAGGGTGTAGGCCTGTTCACTGCTCGGCTCGACGATCACATCGTAGGTTTCGGCTACCCCCATGCGGAATTCATCAACGGTGACGGGCTGAACATACTGACCGTCTGCGGCAACAATCGTCATCTTGAGGCCCGGAATCCGTACATCGAAAAAGGTCATGGCAGCGGCGTTGATAAAACGCAGACGTATCTTTTCCCCTTTGCTGAATTCCCCCATCCAGCCATCAGCCGGGGCAACCCCATTCATCAGATAGGTGTAGGTGTAACCGGTCACATCAGAGATATCACGATCCGACATCCGCATCTGGTTCCACATGCCGCGATTGGCCCAGAAACCCTTCCATCCCTGCGTTTTCACCTCCTTTACCGCATCACCCAGCGTCCGTTCACGAAAGTTATAGTAGTGCGAGAGCTTTTTCAGCTTGGCGTAGATGTTGTCGGGATCTTCATCACTCCAGTCGGACAGCAGCACCACGTAGTCGCGGTCGTATTCGAAAGGCTCCGGCTCGATCGGGTCGATGACGATGGCACCGTAGGAACCGGTCTGCTCCTGCCAGCCGGAGTGGCTGTGGTACCAGTAGGTACCACTCTGCGCCACCTTGAACTGGTAATTGAAGGTCTCGCCCGGTCTGATGCCTTTGAAACCATCGCTGATATGCGGCACCCCATCCATCGCGCTGGGCAGAATCAGGCCATGCCAGTGAATCGAGGTATCCATCGCCATATTGTTGGTGACATTGAGGGTGACCGTTTCACCCTCCTTGAAACGCAGAACCGGCGCCGGCACGCTGCCATTGATCGCCGTGGCAAAGCGTTCCTTGCCGGTGTAATTGACCTTCAACGGGGAATAGCTCAGATCAAAACGCGTGCCGCGCAATGTCTGCGGCCCCTGCTGCTGCCGGGTAATGGCCGCCAGTGCGCTGGAGCCCATACCCATTGCGCCCAGGGCGGTACCAATGGCCATCCCCTGAACAAAACGACGGCGTGACATATCGACACCCGCGACCATTCGCGGATCAATAAAACTACTCATATTGTATTTCTTCCTTTCCAGACCAGCAGACACAGCGCCGCTGGCGTTAACTCAAGATAGTGGGTATTGCAAATTGACCGGCGGAGCGGTCAGAGAAAGGAAGTCAGACCCGGGGTGGGCGGAAGAGTGAAGCAGGAAGTGTACTGCGCAGATTATCGCCAACCTGTGACAGGCGAAGGGTTGCGGTGGGGGAAACCAACGAGGTTAAAACGGGAAGCAGAGCCATCGCGCAGGTGGCGCAGTGGCCGGAAAGACAGTTGCTGCCAGAGCAGCAGTCATCACTGTTGCATTGGTCGCAGTCATGATCAACCGAGGCACCGGAAGCCATATCCATCATGGCGCCGTGATCCATCTGGGACATCCCTGCCATGCCCTGATCTCCCGAGGAGAGAGCACTCATACCGGCAACCGCGCCCTGCAATGGGGCCAGGCCCATCAGCAGTGCGAGAAGCAGCGCCAGTAATTGTCGGGAGAGTCGAGACATGAGTTAAATAATACTGAGATTAATTCTTATTTCAAGCCATTGTTCTGTAGATTACAATTATTTAAGAATTAATCCCGTCTTATTCATGGTAGATCACGGATCCTGGCGCTGGACTGGTGCGTCTGGGCGCCGCTCTGGAGCGAAATTTGTAGCAATCGCTACAACTTGAGTGAAGCGCAAGCGCAGGCGTGTCAGAACAAGCCAGGGCCGTAATAGGCTGAAGCTTCTCACCATCTGGGTGAAACGGGACTGTCAAGGGTTTGTCATGGTTTTCATTTACTTATCATAGGCTTTAGCCACCACCATGAATAAGATGGATTAATCCTGCTCCCGGGTGAAACCTGCTGGTACGCGGGAACACCTGGCCAAATGAGCCATAACACCGTCTATCAGCCAGCAAATGCCCGCTCAACAGCCTGAATGGTCAGGAAGTCGTCGCCAAGATCGCCCTGCAGAACAGCAGCGGGTTGATCAGGCTCCCCCATCTGATCGAGCACCAGTACTGCATCGCTGAAATCATGATCCTGCGTGTACTCATTGACGGTGACGATGGTCTTCAACCCGGCACCAACCGATGACTTGATGCCATTGCCGGAATCCTCGAAGGCAATGCAGGCGTCTGCCGGGAGATCGAGCTGCTCCAGCGCCCAGGTGAAGATGTCGGGAGCAGGCTTCTTGGCCGGGACGATATCCCCTGCCGCAATCACCGAGAACCAGTCGATCGACGCCGGCCCCAGGGTCGCTTCCAGCAGGATCGTGACATTCTCCGGTGTCGTGGTGGTGGCTATACCCAGCGTATAACCCGCTTCACGGGCCTCGTTCAGCAGACGCTCGACACCCGGCCGCAGCGGGATCTCCCCCTCACGCAGCAGTTGCAGATAGAACGCCGTCTTGCGCTTGTGCAGACCGGCGATGAATTCAGCCAGCTCACCATCGACTGAAAAATCCGGCAGATAGTTATCCAGAAAATAGCGGATGCGCTCCTTGCCACCGGTCACGGTCAACAATTCGCCATAGGTCTCCACAGACCAGTCCCAGTCCAGTCCGGCTTCCCTGAATGCCGCATTGAATGCCACGCGATGACCATCGCGTTCCGTATCTGCCAGCGTGCCATCCACATCGAATAATAGTGCCTTGAGTTCCGCCATAAGGTAGCCTTGCGTTTTGGGTTTGCGCGATCCTACCACACGCCGAATAACAGCCAAAACAATGCCTGAATCCGAGGTTTCAACGGGGATGCAGGGTGCGGGAAATTGATTGCAGCATGGATTCAACAACCCCGGCGCCACTCACCGGGTTGGCAGGTATTCATGATCCGCGGCGAAATCAGGCGCTTGCACCAGGCACCACTGTTAAGCCTCGGATTCGGGAACGACTCACCCGGGGTACAGGGCCAATGGACGACCTCCACCGCACAGCCCCAAAGCAAATGTAGCCAACAAGAGCCGCCAATATGCCACCAGCGACCATTGACCAGCTATCGGAAGAGAACATCAACGCCATCGAAAGGCACCTTACCTTTCTCTATGGTGCCGACAAGGCCCCCACCCTGAAGGAACAGGTGCTCGCCATCATCAGTCAGCACCTCTCCCAGCAGGCACCACAGCGCGAGCGCCCGATCTGGGATGAAACGGACACCCTGCTGATCACCTATGGCGATTCACTGCAACAGGAAGGCGAAGCACCACTGCAGACCCTCGACAATTTCGCCAATCAGCGATTGCATCAGGCCTTCAGCCTGATCCACCTGCTGCCGATGTTTCCCTACAGCTCGGATGACGGCTTTTCGGTCATCAACTACCAGAAGATCGACGAAAATCTCGGTGACTGGAGCGACATCGAAAGCCTCAACCAGCACTTCGACCTGATGTTCGACTTTGTACTCAACCACTGCTCGCGGTACAGCCTGTGGTTCAACGATTTTCTGCTCGATGTAGCACCCGGCAAACACTTCTTTATCGAGGTCGATCCCGATACCGACCTGTCGAAGGTAGTCCGCCCCCGGGCCACACCGGTGCTGGCCAGCGTCAATACCCGCCAGGGGGAGCGCTATGTCTGGGCCACCTTCAGCCCCGACCAGATCGACCTCAACTACCAGAACCCGGACGTGCTGCTGGAATTCATCTCCATCCTGCTGTTCTACATTCGTCAGGGCGCACGGGTGCTCAGGCTGGATGCCGTCGCCTTCCTGTGGAAGAAGATCGGCACCTCCTGCATCCACCTGCCGGAGACCCACGCCGTCGTAAAACTGTTCCGGGAGATCGTCCGCGAAGCCGAACCGGGTGTCATCCTGCTGACCGAGACCAATGTCCCGCACCCGGAAAACATCAGCTACTTCGGCAGCGGCGATGAAGCCCATGCCGTCTACCAATTCAGCCTGCCACCACTGCTGCTGCACGCCATCCATACCGGCTCGACGCACTATCTGCATGCCTGGGCCAAGAATCTTGCGCCACCACCAACCGGCTGCACCTTCCTCAACTTCACCGCATCACACGATGGCATCGGCATGCGGCCGCTGGAAGGACTGATCCCGACCACCGAGATCAGCGAGCTGCTCGATGACATGCGCGAGCTGGGCGGCTTCGTCTCCACCAAGCAGAACGAAGATGGCAGTGAAAGCCCCTATGAGCTGAACATCACCTATTTCAACGCCTGCCAGGACCACAAGGGCCACTGGCACATGGAACGCTTTCTGCTGACCCAACTGGTTTCCATGTCATTTCAGGGGATCGCCGCCGTCTATATCCACTCACTGCTGGCCACTCCCAACGACCTGCACGGCGTCGAAACCACCGGCATGACGCGCACCATCAACCGGCGCAAATGGGAGATCAATGAGCTGCAGGCACACCTGGACGATCCCGACGAACTGGCCGGAGAAGTCTTCAAACGCTACCTCTACCTGCTGGAACTGCGTCGCCAGCAACCCGCCTTCCATCCAAATGGCGCACAGCAGATACTCGACCTCGGCTCCGGGCTGTTTGGCTTCATCCGCCACGCCCCCGACAACCGCCAGACCATCACCGCCATCTTCAACTTCACCAGCTCCGAAAATGGCACACCAGTCACACTACTCGGCTCCGCGCAAACACAATGGCATGACCTGATCAGCGACAAAACCATCACTGCCGTGAGTGGTGAACTGGTATTACCGGCCTATGGGTGCTACTGGCTGGC
Organism: uncultured Thiotrichales bacterium; assembly: GCA_964439815.1. Lineage (GTDB taxonomy): Bacteria > Pseudomonadota > Gammaproteobacteria > UWMA-0217 > UWMA-0217 > JALSHZ01. Next base: position 7,195 of record CAYTPO010000214.1, on the reverse strand, counting down.
ATGAACAACATCACAAACCGAAGTGAAATTTATCGTAACCCCACCTTATTCATGGTGGATCGCGGATCCTGGCGCTGGACTGGTGCGTCCGGGCGCCGCGCTGGAGCGAAATTTGTAGCAATCGCTACAACTTGAGTGAAGAGCAAGCGCAGGCGTGCCAGAACAAGCCAGGGCCGTGATTGATAGACTGAAGCCTCCTCTCACCATTTGGGCGAAACGGGACTGTCACTGGTCAAGGGTTTATCATGATTTTCATTTACTTATCATAGGCGTTAGCCGCCACCATAAATAAGACGGGGTAACTACTCGGCTTAAAAAAAAGAACTATCCGTGGCAGCGTTTTCAGGAATTCCCGCACTTCCACAAACACCCTTCAATCAACCCTATTTTCATCTCACATCCCGCCTATCGCCGCCAATCAAAGAGTCAAACGGCTTCAATGCAGGGAGTATGACAATCTCAACACCCTCATCATCTGCCCAGCGACGTATCCGGTTGAGTTTCCGCATTTCGGGGACTTGAGAAAACCACAACTGATCAAAGTGGTGTACAGCCTGGATCGTCGGCAAGTCTCTTTCACTTCCAAGGATTCTCAGATCCAGAATGGAGCGGCCCTGAATATCTCCAGTATCATCGATAAAGCCAATCAGGTTTACGCCGGGAAATCCCCGCTGTATCAAAGACCCTAGGTTGATTGCGCGGTCATCAGTCCCATAAATCAGAAGATTTATACCGTCCTGACCGGAATTCCCGAACACATCCCTACGGCGCGCAAATTCCTTATAGAATACCCGTGGTACGATCATGAACAACAAAGCAATGACAAAGCCCAATGGAGCCAGCATCAATGAGATATTTCGGTCACCTAGGTACAGAAGCAGAAGAAAAGCCCCTCCCCAAGCAAATGCAGCGACAACAGCCTGATCAACAATATCCGCCAACACAATATGCCGTAGCGTATGCCTATAGTTACCAAAAACAATAAGAGCCGGAATAACCACCAGAGGGAACAGCCATAACCCAATTAAAAGCGCCTGGTGCTGACCGGAGATCGCCTCCCCAACCCCATAGCGCATCGACACCGCAATAGCCCATGCGAAAGCGACTGCAACCACATCAAGAAGAACTACCGGCAACTGTCGCCGAACAACCCTTCCCCAATTGATCGTGCCTATGACGCTAACGAACACGCCCTTGACAATCCAGGCAACGTCACTCAAGCAGTTGGCCTGTGAGAAATAGGCCAGATCCTGCCTGGCCTTGGCGGGAAACAAGACACGACGATAGTAAATCTCGGGATCCTCGTCAGCTGGATACATCTCGGATTCATTCCGATAATCTATTTGGTTAGGGCCAAATATCCCCGGTCGATACCTCAGAACATCCGAAAACTCCCCCGAAAACATATCCGCATATTTCAACGATTCGGGGCGAGGCCCAACAAACGACATCTCTCCTTTGAGGATATTCCACAACTGTGGTAATTCATCAAGCTTTGTCCGCTCAAGCATGCGACCAATACGGGTCATCCGCACATCTCCAGCAACCGTGACGCCTGGCCCCTTACTGCCCCAGTTTGCGGGAAATTTCCGGAACTTGAATAACCGGAAGGGTTTACCTCCAGCACCAAGACGCTCCTGAGCAAAGATGACATCCCCCGGCGAATCGAGCCGGATAGCCAATGCTATCAACAAAATAATCGGTCCACCCACCACAAACCCGAGCATTGCCAACAACACATCGAAAGTTCGCTTGCAGACTGATATAGGTACAGCCTCAACACGGATTGATTGCACCACATCAAAAACCATTTGTTCCCCCAAAATATGTCTGGGACTCAGTAGCCAAGGATCTGTGCTTCGTTTTGTTCTACGACATATTGTGCCTTTTGGAAATCCTCCGGCCTACCAATATCCATCCACATACCATCATGGCGGAATACATGCACAGGAATCCCTTTACCCAACATCACATGCATCAAATCATCAAAGCCGAACGGTACACCGCTGGGAATTAGCTCCAGAATCTCTGGTTCCATGCAGTAGATACCCATGCTGACCGTGTAACTCATCGACGGCTTTTCACGAAAGCCGGTTACCAGCGTATCATCAGTATCGAGCACCCCAAGATCTACCCGAACCGTCTTTGACGTGACTCCTACCGTCAGCATACCCCCATGTGAGCGATGAAATGACTGAAATGCATAGAGGTCGAGATCAGTCAGAAGATCACCATTCAACACCAAGAAAGTGGAATCCAGCTTTTGCTTGAGCAAATTGAGTGCGCCCACAGTCCCCATTGGCTGCTCCTCATCGGTGTACTCGATATTCAGCGACCATTGAGCGCCATCACCACAGAATAGTTTTAGAAGATGCCCGAGATATCCAGTGGTAATATAAGCGTCCATCACACCATTGCGTCGCAGCCACTTGAGCGTCATCTCAAGAACAGGTGTATCACCTATTGGCATCATCGGTTTAGGTAAAACCAATGTATATGGCCTTAACCGTGTTCCCTTTCCCCCAGCCTGTATGACAGCTTTCATTAGCAGTTCCCTACTTCAAGTCGTGCGTTCCATCATAGTTCCGTAGCGGGAAAAAGACATAGACCTTCTTCACGGAATGCAACTCTATTTCTATCAGTTGCTACATCTTGCTATCCAGGTACCGCCCGGTTTCAAGATGGAGGAACTCTGGCACCATGGCTTTAAACAATGCAACAATATCAGCCTTTCCCCACCGCCCCGATGCCTTCATTGCCCGAACTTCCGATGCGAACCATTCCATGCCTTCAACATCAAACTCAGGCTCGTTCTCTATGACACCAAGGTTATGGAAACGATTCATATCCAGAACCTGACCTTCGACAAAAAACTCCTCAAAATCTTTCTCACCAGTTGTATTACTGGGAGAGAAATAGCAAGGCCATTTACCTTCACGAACCAACGACTTCAACAAAGACCGCGCCTCCTCCTCCGATTCACAGGCAACAGGTTCGTAGCCCAAACCATGAAGATAACGTCGAGCAATCTCTTCAAAAGTAATCAGGTGGAGATCCTCATTGAGCTTGGGAAAGAAGATATCCCGATTTTCTCCCAGCAAACACGACATTAGACAAAGCTCACCTGACTCACGAGGCGTGATAAAATAGCGACGTACGTCATTTGGGGCAGAAATCGGTTGACGCTTCTGGATGCGCTGTCTGAACCCATGCAACAAGCTTCCATCTGAAAAAGCAACATTGGCAAAACGGGCGGTAGAAACATCAACCTCCAAAGAACGCCGCATTAAATACTGCTCCATAATTCGCTTTGAGCACCCCATCATATTGACCGGGTTGGCGGCCTTGTCAGTAGACACACAGAAATACTTGCGCGCACCAAAAGCAGCTGCCTGCAGCAGTGTCTTGTCGGTATTGAAGATGTTCACATCTATCATCCGCATCAACGTATATGCATCCTTTTCACTACGAACATGCTTTAGCGCAGAGAGATTCAATACATAATCGTATGGACCTTCCTTGGCAATCAACATATCAAACTCCAAGGAGCCAATATCGAGTGCAAAGGTAGCAAACACCCCATCGCTGTAGCCAAGGGAGCTGCGAATATCCCTCACAAGCTCAACCAGATTATTTTCGCTGATATCCACAACATGCAACGTGCGTGGTTGCCGAGAAAAGATCTCCTTGCATACCGCCTGCCCGATTGATCCCGCACCACCTATCACCAAGAATGATGATTCTTTCACCATATCCAGAAGCTTGTCACCGTGATTTGCAATATCAACATCGAATAGCTCTTTCTTTCGACCAATCAATTCAAGTACAAAATCCATACACCACCTAACGAATACCCAGCAACAATAAAAACAAAAAAGGCACAATGTGCCTTTTATTAATTCAACACTACCTTGTATTTAACAGTACGCCATAGAACCCGACTCGATGGAACACTAGCCAACAACCTCCAATAGCGACTCGGTAACATAATCCACATCCTCCTCCCCGAGCCCCGGGTAAAGCGGCAGAGTCAACTCTCGCGCCATGATTTCCGCTGCCACCGGAGTTTCACTAGAATCGAACTGATCCTGGTAGCCGCTAAAATTCCAGAAAGGAGGGTAGTGAATACTAGACTGAATAGCCTTGCTCTTAAGATGAGCCATCACTCCCATTCGATCACAGCCAGACGGCAACAACACAGGCAGGATATGGTAAGCAGATTCCAGGCCGAGTCGGATATCGAAAAATGGTATCGAAATCTCTGATCCGGAAAAATTGCTTCGATATTGCTCGGTCAACAGTTTTCTTCGTGCATTCCCGTCCAGCAACTTTTCCAACTGGACCGCACCAATTGCCGCCCTTATTTCGTCCATCCGATAATTGAGCCCTGGCATAACGACATCGTAAGTCACGGCCCGCCCCTCATGCCTATCCAAGGTAAGGGTTGTCATTCCATGTGATCGAAGATAACGCAACCGCTGCGCTACTTCCGGATTATGTGTCGCGGCCATCCCTCCCTCTCCAATAGAAAGGTTCTTGTTGCTGAAGAACGAAAAACATCCTATATCACCAAAAGTGCCACACCGCTGGCCATCCAGCGACGCACCCGGTGCATGGGCAACATCTTCAATCAGGGCAATATTGCGCTCTCGACACAATTCAGCAATTGCCCCCATCTCACACGGGTAGCCTGCATAGTGAACAACAATAATTGCTCGCGTTTTATCTGTAATTCGAGCAACAAGCGTATCTGCCGACGTGTTCCAGTTAGCAAGCGAAACTGAATCGGCCAATACGGGAGTTGCCCCGATTATCTTTACTACATTAGCATCAGCAACGAACGTCAGGGCCGGAATAATGACTTCATCACCAGGCGCTATGCCAAGCGCAAGAAGTGCCAGATGCAAGGCAGCAGTACCACTGGAAACTGCAACACAATCCCCCCCCCGCCCCTGGAATTCGGCAAAAGAAGTCTCAAAATGCTGGATGCGTTTACCCATTGTAAGCCAGCCATCAGCCACAACCCTTGAGGAAGCAACAGTTTCGCGAGAATCAAAGTTTGGTTCAAACAAAGGCACCTTCCACATACATAATTCCCTACAAATACTCAGAAAACAAAGCAACTAGGAGGCTGTCCAAGAGTAGGGAGCCTACTGCGGAAAAGCCATTTTGGCCCTTTTCCCCCTGATTTTCGTCAAATATAATCAATATTCTCCTTAATTCAGTGAAGAAAATGGCCTAAAATGGCTTTCCCTCGCTACGACTCCTGTTCGCGGACAGCCTCCTAGCGGACAAACGTTTGAAACATCATAATAGCGGAGTACTTTTATACCCCTGCCACAAAAAATGGTATCGCAGACAGCTTAACAGCAGGTCGGGTTAGCGATAGCACAACCCGACCTGTAATTTGTCTATTGTGGCACCCTCGAAAGGGGGCAAGAAAAATGCAAGTAATGGGGCTTCAGTATAGCAACAGCCCGAAGGGCACCTCCCTTAAAGCGTGCTTCCAGGAGGAGGAGTGTTATCGACATCCTTGGCCGGCTTTATGGTCGAAGTTGGTAGCGGAGGTCGAAACATTGTATTTTCAGCTCCAGGAGGAGGGGTATTGTCGACCAAACCGGGAGGTTGTGTAGGCGGCATAACCGAGACACGAAACCCTTCAGGATAGCTCCGCCGAATCTTTATTTTTGTGTCACCTATATACTCACCCTCGACCAACACCGGTCGACCCAACTCATCTTTTTCCACATCATCGGATACACTAGCAACCGCTGATTCCTTACCTTTCACAGAAGCCTTCCCAGATTTGCTTTTTGCCGCCATCTCCTTGGCTACACCCTCTTTTTGACCATTTAATGACGGCTCGGTGCTTTTCTGCTCATCGGGCTTTCCATGGAGTGACAAGACTTTTAACGCGGTAATCTTTGAATCAACAAAATTAAATACGATGTTGAAATCCTTTAACAACTGTTGCAAAGCCAAATGCCATTCCTTGTCTCTAATATCTGCATCGACAGGAATATCAACCATTTCATCATTGATGGAAACGGTAATACCACTCACATTCTCCACTGCCTGGAGGACATCCCCTAATTTCCGGTTCCTGACATCGATCCGTTTCTCTCCATCCAGGTCATAGACCTCTTTCACGGAAACTACGGTATCATCGCCTGGCTTTAATTCTATCATCGCAGCTTGCCCTAACGTTCCGGACAATACGAACACAACGGCTACTAGCAAAGTTGACTTTTTCCACTTTCCCATGATCAAAACTTCCTTTAAACATACTGTTACAAGTAACAAAAAAGCGCGTATGCCCAACCTGGGAACTTCACGCCTTACCCGATATATCTGGCAATTGTACCATCACCATCGATCCCCTTTGAGAGCTTGCACACATTATTTCATTAACGTTCGGTAATAAACGTAATAATAATTCCGATCAACCCACCTCTGCTTTCCGATGTGCAAGAAATCCGTATTACAAAAATAAGAGCAACCACCCAGCGAGAAATTCACATAAGCAGCAGGCAGCCGCTCGGATTGCCTTTGAAATCCGTCAGATCAAGGCAAAAAATGTGAGTTTACAAGCGTAAATGACGTTTTTTTCACGCAGAGACGATGGATTTCAGAGATGAGCTGAGTAGTTACAAATAAGATCTCACCGCAGTTCATTCAGCCAGTAGGGGCCGTACCACGCCCTGTAGCTGGCGGGGGTGGAGCATTACTCCCCGGGAACAGCAGTGACGGCCATGACACGGAATCCCTGCTTGTCGTTCCGCCCACTGAAGTGGAAACGCTCGAACTCGAAACTGGTGCCAGTATCAGCGATCCAGCCGTAGCTCCCCGCCCCTCAATTTTCCCAGCAACGGCGAAACTTTCAAACTGCCTTGCCAGCAGAGGGCTTGCGTTCTTCATTTCAATCTCTACCTTCTCGCCCAGAGCCTTCACTTCCAGCTGATACTTCCCGGCTACAGAAAAGCCATTCACATCATCGAGTGTATCAATCGTCCCTCTCTTTGCCACAATGACATCTTCCTCTGCCGATGCCATCGAGATCTCCACGTTTTGCCATTGCGTACTGAATCGCCCTGGATCCGATCTCAGAACAACCGACGCTGACCCGTTCAGGAGTCTACTTTCAATAGCACCAAGAACCACTCGCAGTGACTTTAATTCAAGAACCCCACTCACA
>CAYTPO010000213.1:0-27895 GCA_964439815.1 uncultured Thiotrichales bacterium | reverse complement strand
GTTTCAGTCCCGGATTCAGGGTCGTAGCATGAAGGATCTGCGACAAGGTCTGCGAAAGCGGCAGGCGCAATCTCTCTATCGTTCCCGCCGAATCACCGAATCCCCACAGCAACCGCTGATGCGGATCGATGGCCGCGAGGTCATCAGCTTCTGCAGTAATGACTACCTCGGCCTTGCCAATCATCCTGCTATCGTAAAAGCCTTTTGCCAGGCAGCCAGTGAGTTTGGTGTTGGCAGTGGTGCTGCCCATCTGATCAATGGACACAGCCGCTACCACCATGAGCTGGAAGAGGCGCTGGCCGAATTTACCGGTTACCCGCGCTGTCTGCTGTTTTCCACCGGGTATATGGCCAATCTGGGGGTTGTCCAGGCGCTGATGGAGCCGGGTGATGCCATCTTTGCGGATCGACTGAATCATGCCTCACTGCTCGATGGTGCGCTGCTTTCCCGCGCCCGGCTGCAGCGCTACCCCCATAATGATGTGGCCGTACTCGATCAGCGACTGGCTGCGAGCAAGGCCAATGACAAGCTGATCATGACCGATGGTGTTTTTAGCATGGATGGTGATATCGCCCCCCTGTCGCAGCTGGCAGCGCTGGCAAATACACATGACGCCTGGCTGATGGTCGATGATGCTCACGGTATCGGGGTGCTGGGCAAGCAGGGGCGGGGTACGATGGAAGCGGCTTCCCTGACGCCAAATGATATTCCCATCCTGATGGGTACGCTGGGCAAGGCCTTTGGTGTGGCGGGCGCATTTGTCGCGGGTTCGGAAGATCTGATCGAGCATCTGATCCAGACTGCGCGCAGCTACATCTTCACCACGGCCATGCCGGCAGCGGCGGCAGCGGCCACGTTGGCGAGCCTGGAGATTGTGAAGCAGGCAGAGGATCGTCGTCGGTATCTGCATGGTCTGGTGCGATATTTCCGCCAGCAGGCGGGGCAGCTGGATCTGGTGTTGCTGGAATCATCAACGGCGATTCAGGGTATTGTGTTCGGCAGCAATCAGGCCGCGACCCAAATGAGCGAGCAGCTGTTCGAGGCCGGATTTCTGGTAACGGCAATTCGTCCGCCGACCGTGCCGGAAGGCACTGCGCGGCTGCGTCTTACCCTGTCGGCCAGTCATGACAGGGAGCAGATCGACCGGCTGCTGGAGGCCGTTGGTTGCCTGGTTGCCGATGGCAAGACGATAGGAGGCGGGTGACTCGCATGAGTGTGGATCCCGAGCTGGAGCGGGCCTACCGGGATACCCGCTATCGGGTTCCATCACTGTCGCTGGAACTGTTTGTGGGTCAGGCATCGGCTCAGCTCGATGCGCTGCTCAAGCAGTATGACACCCGTGAGTGGGCTTTTGTCTCTGCCGTCAATCCCTGTTCGCGTCTGTTGGCTGATGCCGAAAACAGGATCCGCCATCAGCAGTTGCGGCAGGCGGTGGCAGCAAGAGGTTATCCCTGGTTCGAGGGTGAAGGCCTGGCGCTGGATCAGGGCTGGCCGGCGGAGCCCTCGTTGCTGATTCTCGGGATACCACGACGGGAGGCGATCGCATTGGGGCGTCGCTTCGAACAGAATGCTGTGGTCACTGGCTACCTTGGGCAGCCAGCCCGGCTCGACTGGTGCCGGGAGTAATCGGCATGCCCGTGCCCTTGCTTGCCGCCTGTTGCCGGGGCTGATACTCTCGCGATCCTTCAGCGCATGTCGCCTCAACCTTGCCGGTATTGGAACCCGTTATGAACAAACGCCTGCTCTGGGCCAGAATTTTCAGCTTCTCGGTCATTGGCCTGATATTCGTTTCCCAGAATCATTACCCTGCCAACAGCGGTTTCGTCTTCTTTCTCAAGAGCCTGGGGTTCGTATTGCTGGTGGCTGCCGGTATTGGCCGGATCTGGTCCGCAGCCCATATTGCCGGCAGCAAGAATGTCCGTATCGTACAGGAAGGGCCCTATTCCATCAGTCGCAACCCGCTCTATTTCTTCAGTTTTCTCGGCTTCATCGGTGGCGGGTTGGCGTTTGGTTCCCTGCTGATTGCCGTGCTGCTGCTGCTCGTCTTTCTGCTGACTCACGGGCCGACCATTCTTAAGGAAGAGCAGTTTCTGCGCGACAAGTTTGGTGATGAGTTTCGTGCCTTCGAGGCCAGTACGCCACGTTTCTTTCCGGCCTTCTGGAAGCTGAAGAATCCCGAGCAGGCCTGCTTCAATCCGGCCGCCTTCAACAAGGCCGTGCGCGAAGCAACACTGATCATTCTCTCCTTTGGCCTCATTACGCTGATCGATGCCGCCCATACCCAGGGTTGGCTTCCGGTATTATTCCGCGTTTTCTGAGTCGTGACCCGTTTTTCAGGAAGCGGACAGATTATCGCGTAGCGTCTCCAATACAGCGCGCGTTCCAGGGCGGATATCCCGCCACAGATAGAAGCTTTCCGCAGCCTGTTCCACCAGCATCCCCAGACCATCGCTACTGACGGCAGCACCCTGCTCTCTGCCCCACTGGACGAAGGCGGTTTCTCCGCTGGGTGAATACATCATGTCGTAGCAGACGCCCCCCTCCCTGAGCAGGCCATCAGGCAGTGAGGGAATCCTGCCCTGGATACTCGCAGCCGTGCCATTGATGATGAGGTCATACTGTCCGGGATAGGGGCCATCCAGCCCTGAAGCACTGACCGGACCCAGCGGTGAGAAATCGGTCGCCAGTTGTCTGGCACGTTCGGCGGTGCGATTGCCAATATGCAGGCTTTTGGGGGAGGCAGCGAGTAGTGGTTGCAGTACACCGCGTACTGCGCCACCGGCACCCAGGATCAGGATGTCCCTGTTCTGCAATGTGATATTGAGGTTTCTGGTCAGGTCACTGACCAGGCCGGCGCCGTCGGTATTATCACCCTTGTAACCGGTTGCCGTGCGGATCAGTGTATTGACCGCACCCGCCCGTTCCGCCCGTTTGCTGCGCGATTCGCTAAGCTGCCAGGCCTCCTCCTTGAAGGGGAGGGTCACGTTCATGCCCTGATAACCTTCCTGATGTAACCCGGCAACGAACTGTGAAAACTGGTCCAGTGGCGCTTCCAGTGCCAGATAGGAGATCGGTTCGCCAGTCTGCTCGGCAAACAGGGCGTGAATGCGGGGGGAGAGGCTGTGTGTTACCGGGTTCCCCAGAACGGCGTAGCGATCCATCAGTCCTCCTTCAACCAGGTGGCCACATCCCTGGCAAAGTAGGTGAGAATGCCATCGGCACCGGCGCGCTTCATGCCCAACAGGGCTTCGAGTACACAGGCCTGTTCGTTGATCCAGCCATTCTGGCCGGCAGCCTTGAGCATCGCGTACTCGCCGCTGACCTGATAGACGTAGGTCGGCATCTCGAAGCTCTCCTTGACCCGTCTGACGATGTCGAGATAGGGCATGCCCGGCTTGACCATGATCATGTCGGCGCCTTCGGCGATATCGAGTTCGACCTCGCGCAGCGCCTCGTTGGTGTTGGCCGGATCCATCTGATAGCTGTACTTGTTGCCGCCACCCAGATTGCCGGCAGAGCCAACAGCATCGCGAAATGGTCCGTAGAAGCTGGAAGCATATTTGGCGGAGTAGGCGAGGATGCGGACATTGACGTGCCCGGCTTCTTCCAGCGCATGGCGGATCTCGCCGATGCGACCATCCATCATGTCCGAGGGCGCGACGATATCGGCACCGGCCTCGGCGTGGGAGAGCGCCTGCCTGACCAGCACATCGACCGTGGCGTCATTGGTGACATACCCCGTTTCGTCGAGCAGACCGTCCTGCCCGTGTGAGGTGAAAGGGTCGAGTGCTACGTCGGTAATGATGCCGAGATCGGGCAAGGCGGCCTTGAGTGCGCGAACTGCGCGCTGGGCCAGACCCTCGGGATTGTAGGCCTCTTCGGCAGCATCCGATTTCCTTTCGGCAGGAACTACCGGGAACAGCGCCATGGCCGGAACCCCCAGTGCATGAATGTCCGCAGCCTCCTGCAGCAACAGGTCGATGCTAAGGCGCTCGACGCCTGGCATCGAGGTGACGGCTTCACGCTGGTTCTCGCCTTCGAGCACGAACACCGGGTAGATCAGGTCATCGACAGACAACTGTGACTCGCGCATCAGGCGACGGCTGAAGTCGTCCTTGCGCATTCTTCGGGGGCGATTGATGGGGTAGCCAGATTGCATGTTGATCCTGCGATTGCTTGTTTGTCGGGGCGGTAATTATGACACAGGGATGCGATGAATTTCTCATCGTCTGGCAGCGGTTTGCCGAATGGCGGAGCCGCCGAAGCCGGTCGATGGGGTGGGAACAGGCTTTTCATGGAGGCTTCAGTGTGAGGCAGATGCCACTCTCGCAGTGTCTGGCCATTGTACACCGATTGCCTACATGCAGTTGTGAAGTTACGAGTTCGTATCGCCAATGGGCCTCTGTAGCATGTACGTCATACAAGGAAATCAGTAACTACTCAGCGAGTAGTCAACAAATAAAGTAACCGCTTGGATGGCGAATTCCAGTAGTCAACCGAGTCGTTGCGATAATTATAAAGAATCTTCGCGCATGTACCGTGTCTTATTGATAGAGAGTTCCCATACCCAACGTTTTGCTCTGGCCCAATCGCTATTGGAAGCGGGCTACGAGCCACTCGAATGTACCGACTACTGGCAGGCGATCAACCTCCTGCGGGTGGCACAGCCTGGAGAGGTTCGGGCTGTCATCATGGAGTGGATCGACCACGAACCCGAGTTACTGTCATTGTTGCAGCGGATGCTGGAAAGTCCCCAATATCTGATGTTGCCACAGCTGGTGCTGACCGAATCGGCCTCTCCCGAGCTGAGCGAATGGTTGAAGCCTCTGCCGAAATCGATCCAGCTGGAACATTCGCAGCACAACCAGATTCTTGAGTTCCTGGCACTGCATCTGCGCCAGAAGGTGGTGCCGGGGGCCATCAACTTGCCCGACCGGCGAGGTGAATCCGGTGTGGATATCCTGCTCGTTGACGAGTCTCCGCATGATCGTGTCCGCTATCAGCGTATTCTGGAATCGGCGGGTTTCCCGGTGTCCGTGGCGAGAAACCTTGGTGAGGTGCCGGAAAGCGTCTCCAGGGAGCATTACTTCGACATTGTGATTGTGGATTACTTCATTCTCGATACCGCGGAGGGCGCGGCGTTCTTCGAGAAGATACGTTCCAACCAGTCGATGAACCACTTGCGCAGTGTGGTGCTGATCAGCTCCTATAACGACAAGGCGGTGCAGCAGGCGCTGGAGTCTGGGGCAGTGGAATGCGTCTTCAAGACCGAAACCGATGCCCTGTTCCTGGCGCGCATTCATTCGCTGGTCAATCAGATTACCGTGCAGAAGACAGCCGAGGCTGAGCGCCGGCGCTTTGAGGCCATACTCGGTTCGGTGGGAGAGGGGGTCTATGGTGTCGATACCGGGGGCCGCATCACCTTCATGAACCCGGCGGGGCAGAAAATGCTGGGCTTTCGCACTGCCAGCGAGTTCGAGGGCAGGCTGGCCAGTGAGTTGATTCATACGCACCCTCAGCAGCGTCGCAGTGATCATGTGGTCTGCGATGTGCTGGAGGAAGCCTACCTCAATGGTGCAGAACTCGATCAGTGGGAGACCATCTTCTGCCAGGCCGGTAACCGCAAGATGAATGTGGCCTGCACCGTGTCACCGCTGGATGTGAACGGGCATCGCAAGGGCTCGGTGGTCGCATTTCGGGATATCACCGAGCGCAAGCGGCTGGAAAAACGACTGATCATCGCCGCGACCCGGGATCCGCTGACCAATCTTTTCAATCGGCGCCATTTCGAGCGGGCGCTGAGCCGGGAGGTGACGGCGGTCAAGACGCGTTCCGTCACGCCGGGTGCCTTGCTCTATATCGACTTCGACCGCTTCAAGTACCTCAATGATACAGCCGGACATGAAGCCGGTGACAAGGTGCTGGTGGAGGCCAGCCACCGTCTGCGCCAATGTGTTCGTGCCACTGACGATGTGGCGCGTCTTGGGGGTGATGAGTTTGCCGTGATCCTGCGGGAGGTTGATGCGGCAGAGGCGACGGCGATTGCCGAATCCATCAGGGACAGTCTGCAGGAGGTGGCCTATATCAGTGATGAGGTCTCATTCAAGCTCAGTTGCAGTATTGGTATTGCGATGATCGAGCCGAATCTCGAAAACAAGGATGTACTGGCCAATGCCGATATCGCCTGTGGTATCGCCAAGCGCAAGGGACGTAACCAGTCGCATGTCTACAAGGCTGCCCAGGATCGTGACAAGGAGTCGATGAATGAGGAGATTGCCTGGTCGGCCAAGCTGAAGGATGCGCTGGAGTTCGATCATTTCCAGCTCTATTACCAGCCGATCCTCCCGGTCAAAGAGGTCGATTTTTCCGAGTTGCCGGGTGAGCCGAATCGGCTGTGGGCATCCCTCTCCCATCTGCCTGACCACTACGAAGTACTGTTGCGGTTGCAGGATGGTGAGAACGGACTGATCAGCCCCGGAGCGTTCCTCTCCATGGCTGAACGCTTCAAGCTGATTGATCAGATTGACTACTGGGTGGTGAGGGAGTCGGTCAGGGTGCTGGAAGGTCTGCATGATGAGGGGCGGGATGCGAGCTTCTCGGTCAACCTGTCGGGCGTGACGCTCAATACCACCGAGACCCTGAACAAGCTCGAACGGCTGTTGCTGGAGACACGCTTGCCCCCTTCATCGCTGATCTTTGAGATCACCGAAACCAGTGCCATCGAAAAGCTCGATGCCGCCAGACTGTTCATCGAGCGGATGCGCAAGCGGGGCTGGCGCTTTGCACTGGATGATTTCGGCACCGGCTTCAGCTCGTTCTCGCAACTGAAGTTCCTGCCGGTCGACATGGTCAAGATCGATGGCCAGTTTGTCGAGGATATGCTGGTCGATCCCATCGACCGGGCGATTGTGATAGCGATCAATGAGATTGCCCATTCACTGGGTATGGATACGGTGGCCGAGTATGTGGAGACCCCGGAGACCCTGCGCCTCATTAACGAGCTGGGCATCGATTACGCCCAGGGATTCTATATCTCCCGCCCGATGACCTGCGTGCGTGAGCGTGTGGCCAGTGAGACACAGATGCTACGTCTGATCGAGCCACTCTCGATGTGTTAGAAACTTCTCGTAAAGTTCGGCTTCAGCGCTGCCGGGTTCGGGCTGGTAGTTGTACTGCCAGCGCACCAGTGGTGGCAGTGACATCAGTATCGACTCGGTACGACCGCCGGACTGCAAGCCAAACAGGGTGCCGCGGTCGTAGACCAGATTGAATTCCACGTAGCGGCCTCGACGGTAGAGCTGAAACTGACGCTCACGTTCGCCATACTCCATCTCCTTTCTCTTCTCCACAATCGGCAGATAGGCGCGACTGTAGTGTTCGCCAATGCTGCGGGTCAGCGCAAAGGCAGATGCAAAATCCGGTTGGTTCCAGTCGTCGAAGAACAGACCGCCAATTCCCCGTGGTTCCTGGCGGTGTTTGATATGGAAGTAGTCATCGCACCACTGTTTCAGCTTCGGGTAGCAGTCGGGGCCGCCTGGCTGGCAGGCTGATCGGGCTACCTGGTGCCAGAAGCGGCAGTCCTCCTCGAAACCGTAATAGGGGGTCAGATCAAAGCCACCACCAAACCACCAGACCGGCTCCTCGTCAGCTGCCGTTGCCAGAAAGAAGCGCACATTCATGTGGGAAGTGGGGACATAGGGGTTGTGGGGATGAATGACCAATGAGACACCGACGGCCTGAAACGATTTGCCGGCCAGTTCCGGGCGGCTGGCGGTGGCCGAGGGAGGGAGTTTGCTGCCGTGGACATGGGAAAAATTGACGCCGGCCTGTTCGAAGACCGCACCGTTTTCCAGCACCCGGGTACGCCCCCCGCCTCCGCCGGGGCGTTTCCACAGCTCTTCGCGGAATGATTGCCGGCCATCCAAGGCGGCAACCTGATTGCAAATATCATCCTGCAGTCCTTGCAGAAACTGGATAACGGTGTTGATGTCGGGTGTTGTCATGGTGGTCGTCTTTGGTTTGTCTGGTTGGTGGCAGATTCCCGAATCCGAGGTTCAACCGCAGTCAAGTCTCGGATTTGGGGGGGGGACTACTCCTGGGATCATGGGCTGAGTAGTTACGGTTTGGGGTTTCATCGAGTCAGTCACGCAGGATTCTCCCGGTTTTCAGGTCGATAATCCTGCTGGGGCGTGCCTCCCCGGCACAGGAGCCCGGCAATACATAGTCGAGTTGGTCGAGCAGCCGTTGGGGGAGGTCTTCCCAGCGGGTGGTGGCCGGTTCGCCGCTGAGATTGGCACTGGTTGAGACCAGTGCCGATTGGCAGGCATTGCATAACTGCCGGACGAAGTCGTAATGGCTCAGCCGCAGGGCGATGTGGTTGTGTGCACCGGTCAGCAGAGGCGACAGGCCGGGGGCTGCCGGTACGATCCAGGTGGTTGCCCGTTGCCGAGTCCGGGATATCTTTTCCCAGTCGCTGGCGGTGAGGTTGCGGGTAAAGGGCTTGAGCTGGCTGGCATTGGCACCCAGCAGGATGAGTCCCTTGTCGGGGTTGCGCTGCTTGAGCGCAAGCAGTTTCTCGAGTGCCGCCGTGTCGGTTGGCAGACAACCCAGGCCGTAGACGGTTTCAGTGGGGTAGGCGATGAGGCCACCCTGCCTGACGATTCGAGCGGCCTCGTCAAACGGGGCGCTCAAGCTGTCTTCTTCTCCGTTGCCGCTTTCCTGGTAACCGTTTTCTTCTTGGTGACGGCCTTTTTCCGGGTTGCTGCCTTCTTTTTGGTGGTGGCTTTCTTCTTTGTTGCCGCTTTTTTCCTGGTCGCAGCCTTCTTCTTGGTGGTGGTCTTCTTTTTTGCCGCTGCCTTTTTCTTGCCGCGTACCTTGCGTTCCGGTGCTTCGGCAATCAGTTTCTTGCAGGTTTCCAGATCCAGTGATTTGGGATCGGTATCCTTGGGAATCTTGGCGTTCTTGTTGCCATCGGTGATATAGGGACCATAGCGGCCATTCAATACCTGAATGCCTTCCTCTTCCCAGTCGTGAATGATCCGGTTGGCATCGGCGAGTTTCTTCTCGGCAATCAGCTCCAGGGCGCGTTCCAGCGTAATGGTATGCGGGTCTTCACCCTTGATCGAAACAAACGATTTGCTGCCATATTTCACGTAGGGGCCAAAGCGGCCAATACTGGCGCTGACGGGTTCACCTTCGGGAGTCTCGCCCAGCGCACGTGGCAGCTTGAAGAGTTCCAGCGCCTCTTCCAGCGTGATCTTGTCCATCTTCTGCCCGGGAGCCAGCCCGGCAAAGGTGAGCTTTTCTTCCTCATTGTCGGGGTTGCCCATCTGAACATAGGGGCCGTAGCGCCCCATTCGCACGGCAATGGGCTTGCCGCTCTTGGGATCGACTCCCAGTTCGCGTGACTGGCTGGCCTCTTTGCGGCTGACCGACTCCTCCTTGTCGTCGATCAGGGCCTTGAACGGCTCCCAGAATTCCTTCATGACAGGAATCCATTCCTTTTCACCACGTGAGATTTCGTCCAGCTCGTCTTCGAGGTGTGCGGTGAAATCGTAGTCCACGTATTTGGTGAAGTGCTTGGTCAGAAAGCCATTCACGATGCGCCCGACGTCGGTGGGATGGAAGCGCTTGCTTTCCAGCTCCACGTATTCGCGGTTCAGCAGGGTCGAAATGATGCTGGCGTAGGTCGATGGCCGGCCAATGCCGTATTCTTCCAGTGCCTTGACCAGGCTTGCCTCGCTGTAGCGGGGGGGCGGCTCGGTGAAATGCTGATCGGCATTGATGGCCAGCAGATCGACCTTGTCGCCTTCTTCGAGCTGTGGCAGCAGCTTTTCGTCCTTGTCGCTGCGCTCCGGGTTGTCATCGACCCCTTCGAGGTAGACGGCCATGAATCCGGGGTGGCGAATGGAGGAGCCGGTGGCGCGGAAGCTGTTGCCTTCGCCACAGGCAAAATCAACGGCTACCGTGTCCATGGTTGCGTGAATCATCTGACAGGCAACGGTGCGTTTCCAGATCAGCTCATAGAGCCGGAACTGGTCGTTGGTAAGGTGATTCTTGATTTCCCGCGGAACCTGGAAAGCAGAGGTTGGTCGAATGGCTTCGTGTGCTTCCTGGGCATTTTTCGACTTGGTCTTGTAGGTCTTGGGACCGTCAGGAACATTCTCCTTGCCGTAGCGCTGGGCGATCAACTGACGCAGCTCCTCGACTGCCTCATCCGCCAGGTTGACCGAGTCGGTCCGCATGTAGGAGATCAGGCCGGTGGGGCCATTGCCGAGGTCGATCCCCTCGTACAACTGCTGGGCAATCTGCATTGTTTTGCGGGTGGTAAAGCCAAGCTTGCGTGCGGCTTCCTGTTGCAGGGTCGAAGTGATGAACGGTGGTGCGGGATTGCGCTTGCGCTGTTTCTTGACGACCTTGGAAACAGTCAGCGAATCCTGCCCGGCCGCTTGTAGTGTCTGTTGTGCCGAGGTTGCCTGCGCTTCATTGGTAAAGGTGAACTGCTCGACCTTTTTCTCAGCGAAAATATTGAGCTTGCCGGTAAATGGCTGGCCATCCTTTTTCAGGTTGGCGTCAATGGTCCAGTATTCCCGGGGTTCGAAGGCCTCGATCTCTTCCTCGCGCTCGACGATCATACGCAGCGCCGGACTTTGCACGCGACCTGCCGACAGGCCGCGGCGAATCTTCTTCCATAGCAGCGGCGAGAGGTTGAAGCCTACCAGGTAGTCGAGTGCGCGGCGTGCCTGCTGGGCATTGACCAGATCCTGTGACAGGCCGCGTGGTTCGGCAACCGCATCCCGCACGGCTTTCTTGGTGATCTCATGAAAGACGACCCGTTGTGTGGTCTTGCCCTCAAGCAGGCCGCGCTCGTTCAGCAGCTCGTAGAGATGCCAGGAAATGGCCTCACCCTCGCGATCCGGATCCGTTGCGAGATAGAGGGTGTCGGCTTTCTTTAGCGCCTTGACGATCCTGTCGATATGCTTTTCATTGCGTTCGATGATTTCATATTTCATCGAGAAATCATGATCCGGATCGACTGCACCGGTCTTGGGAACAAGGTCGCGGACATGGCCATACGAAGCCAGTACCTCGAAATCTTTTCCGAGGTATTTCTTGATGGTATTGCCTTTGGCAGGTGATTCTACGATTACTAGATGACGGCTCATCGTGCGTGAGTTTCTTGTAAATTTAAAATGAGAAAGGGGTGGGGTTCAGTGCAGCGTCAGGCCCTGATCATCATAGACCAGGTCTTCCAGCCATGTGAGGTCGGCTGGTTCGTCATGCGGTTGGTTGAACAGCACCATCAGCACGACCCATTTCAGCTGGTCGATATGGACAGGGTGACTGTCCAGTGCCTGGGCGCGATCGATGATCTGCTCCCTGATGGCGGGTGTCAGCACGTCGCTCTGCTCGAGGAAGTGCAGAAAACCCACGCCTTCGGTGGTGAGCTGTGACAACTCCTCATCGCGGTAGACGCGCATGGAGTCGCTCTGACTGCTGTTGTGGCCGGATGTCTTCAGTTGGGCAAGATCCTCCAGCCAGTCGAACGCACGGCTGACCTCGGTATTGCCAAAACCCACTTCCAGCAGGTGTCCTTCCAGATCATTGCGGTTGGGCTCGGTATGAGGATCTTCTTCGATGTAATGTTCAAACAAATACATCAGAACATCAAAAATATTCTCTTTCATCATAAGGCGATTATCCGAGTCTCACATAGTAGCCGCCAGCCTCTGCGGCGACCAGATTGTTCAATTCCATAATCAGCAGCATGGAGGAAACCGCTTCCGCGGTCAATCCGCTGCGTGAAATTATGGTATCGACGGAAGTGGGTTCATAGTCGATGAAACGCAACAATGCCTGATGCTCGGGATCGCCCGGCGCGGTGCTGTCAGGGGGCGTAACCGGCTGTTCTTCAAGTGAAATCCGGTTGCTGTCGATGAGTGAGCCAAGTTCCTCGAGAACATCATCGGCGGTTTCCACCAGTTTGGCACCTTGCTTGATCAACTGATGGCAACCACGGGCGGCTGGATTGTGGATGGAGCCGGGAATGGCGAATATCTCACGTCCCTGCTCATTGGCATAGCGTGCGGTAATGAGTGAGCCGCTTTTCCTGGCGGCCTCCACGACCAGCGTGCCCAGGCTCAGGCCGCTGATGATCCGGTTGCGACGGGGGAAGTGGCTTGCCTGTGCCCCCGTGCCCACCGGGAATTCGGAGACCAGCAGTCCGGTGGCTGCGATCTGGTGTGCCAATGCCCGGTTGCGGGCTGGGTAGATTCGGTCCAGCCCGGTGCCGGCCACGGCAACGGTAATACCGTTGGCCTCCAGAGCGCCCTCATGAGCTGCGCAATCGATGCCCATCGCAAGGCCGCTGGTGATGCCCAGGCCAGCTGCGGCGAGATGACGGGAAAAGGCGCGGGCATTGATCTGTCCGGCATTGCTCGGATGTCGGCTGCCCACCACTGCCAGCTGTGGGTAATGCAGCAGGGATTGGTCGCCCCTTGTGAACAGCAGGGGGGGCGGAGTCGGGATGTTGCGCAGCAGCTCGGGATAGTTCCTGTCACCGCACAACAGCAGGTTGTTTTCCGGCGCTTCGAGCCATTCCAGGTCTGCGCTGATGTCGGGCGCACGCTGGTTGCCCGCGGCAATCTGTGAAGGCTTCAGGCCGGCCTCACGCCAGCCGGCCTCGCTGGCGGCCAGTGCGGCTTCCGCGCTGCCGAACCTTGCCAGCAACTTGTGGAAGGCCACAGGACCGATGCCGGGAATGCGCCACAGCCGGAGCCAATTGTCCGGATTCATGGTGCAGCGACAATATCCCCGATCCGCATGGGGTGGTCGGATTCCATGATCAGGCCGTAACTGACCTTGTCGAAGGTGCGGAAGATCATCATCAGTCCGGATGCCTCGGTGGGCAGTGTGACCTGCATGTCCGGATTCTGTTTGTGAAAGCGGTCCGTAATGGTACGCCCGGCCTGCCGGACCTCCATTACATGTCCGGGCTCCATGCCGTTGCGTTGCCCCAGATTGACGACTGCGATCTGGTATTGCGCCACCTGGCTCAGTGCATTGAACAGCGAGATGATTGTTCCTTGCGTACCGGGAGAGGGGGCATGGGGGATGAAATAGAAGCCTTCCGGTCCGGGATCGAGGGGCAGCAGACGGTCACCACGCAGGACTTCGCGGACGGCGTGCTGCAGTATCAGCGTTGTTGGCTCGCCTTCGCGAATGATTTCGGCGTCGCTGCTGTGTGTTGCTTCGTAACCGAGCAGCTCGTCGCTGACGGGATCATGCAGCGCCTTGCCGGGGCGGAATACG
Source organism: uncultured Thiotrichales bacterium (assembly GCA_964439815.1). Lineage (GTDB taxonomy): Bacteria > Pseudomonadota > Gammaproteobacteria > UWMA-0217 > UWMA-0217 > JALSHZ01. Next base: position 14,584 of record CAYTPO010000213.1, on the reverse strand, counting down.
CTGAAGCGCTGACCGGTATAGCCGTTTTTCAACCCATGAGCGTAGACCTCGTCGTCGGTGCCGTAGATCAGACGGGCTTCGCGGGAGTCGAGGATGTGAGGTGCATTTTCCAGTGTCTCTTCGGCAACGACCTGCGGACGGATCAGAAATGGCCGAATCGACTGGATGGCAATGCCGACATCCTGTTCGTCCAGGGGATAGGTGCGAATTTTCGGTTGCAGTCTGGCCGATCCCGGAACGTGCTTCAGATTGATGCCCAGGCGGGGCTCGCCATTGACATAGAACAGGCTGATGACATCGCCGGGATAGATCAGATGCGGGTTCTTGATATCCGGGTTGGTGTACCAGATTTCAGGCCAGTACCAGGGTTTTTTCAGGAAGCGTTTGGAGATGTCCCAGAGGGTGTCGCCCTTCTTGACGATATAGGTCTGGGGCGCGGATGGTTGCAGATCGCCGACCGAGAGTGGCGGCTCTGCGGGTGTGTCCGGGGCAGATGCAGGTGTTGGTGTGTAGAGTGGTCTGGCCGCAGCTATGGGAGGCTCATGCTGGATTTCTCCGGGGCCGACACAGCCGCCCAACAGTATGGCAGCGATCAGTCCGCCGAGAGTTCGCAGTTTGCAGCGATCCATTCGCTTGTTCAAAGTCTTCCCCTTAAATAAAGTAGTGCTCGACTCGTTCCCGAGCCGCGCAAACCGATTGTCCTGTGCGGTTACGATGCCGGTCGCAGCCTGGTAATCAATACGGTGACAACCCGGTTTATGTTATTTTACCGGCGGTTACTGCTACGAAAAATAACCGGAGTATGCCCGCTATCGTAGCAAAAATGCTCGTACTACTTCACGGGTTTATTGTGGCAGCATTGCCTACATTATAAACAGTGAACTACGAATGGTTTTCATGAGGCTCTATGGCACTACTAGATATATTGCATTTTCCCGATCCACGGCTGCGCAAGGTTTCCCGGCCGGTAGACACAGTAGACAAGTCGATCAACCAGCTGCTCGATAACATGCTGGAAACCATGTATGAAGCACCGGGAATCGGCCTGGCTGCTCCGCAGGTGAATGTCCATCGGCGGGTTGTGACCATTGATGTGTCCGAGAGCAGGGATTCACCGGTCTTCCTGATCAACCCGGTCATCGTTGCAACCGAAGGCACCGAAGAGATGGAAGAGGGTTGCCTGTCGGTTCCCGACCAGTTTGCTGCGGTTACCCGTGCCGAATCGGTGGCTGTTGAGTACCTGGATCGTGACGGCAAGCTGCAGACTCTGGAGACGGATGGCCTGCTGGCTGTCTGCATCCAGCACGAGATCGATCACCTTAATGGTAAACTGTTTGTCGATTACATCTCCCCACTCAAGCGCACGCGCATTCGCAAGAAGATGGAAAAGATGTTTAAGGCGGAAATGTGAGAATCGTCTATGCCGGAACGCCGGAATTTGCCGTTCCCGCGCTGGCATCGCTGCTGGCTTCGGAGCACGATGTGGTCGCCGTCTATACCCAGCCCGATCGTCCGGCTGGGCGGGGACGTAAACTCAAGGCCAGCCCGGTAAAGCAGGTGGCAGAGCAGGCCGGTATCCTGGTGCTGCAGCCACAGACGCTGAAATCCACCGATGAGCTTGCACGTTTGCAGACATTGCAGCCGGATCTCATGGTGGTTGCCGCCTATGGTCTGATCCTGCCCGCCGCCGTACTGGAGGTGCCCACGCATGGTTGCATCAATATTCATGCCTCGCTACTGCCTCGTTGGCGTGGCGCTGCGCCGATTCATCGCGCTGTGCTGGCGGGAGATGAGGAGACCGGCATCACCATCATGCAGATGGCCGCAGGTCTGGATACGGGCGACATGCTGTTGCAGCACACCCTTCCCATCACCACGAAGGACACGACAGCCCTGCTTCATGATCGGCTGGCGGAAATGGGTGCGGCCGCGCTGCTGGAGGTACTGCCCGCGGTAGCAACAGGAAGCGTGCAGCCAGAGCCGCAGGATGAAAGCCTGGTCACCTACGCTCACAAATTGCAGAAATCCGAGGCAATCATCGACTGGCAGCAGCGTGCCATCGACATCGACCGCAGGGTTCGTGCCTTCAATCCCTGGCCCGTAGCGCAAACGCCCACCGCTGCCGGGATGATGCGGATCTTTGCGGCAGCACCCGATGCAACCTCGGTGTCGCAGACCCCCGGAGAAGTAGTCGCCGAAGATCCCGCCCGTGGTATTGCCGTACAGACCGGTGATGGGGTGTTGTGGCTGACGCGGATTCAGCTGCCTGGCGGCAAGCCACTGGAAGCTTCGCAATTCCTGCACGGGCGCAGCTTGCTGGGCGAACATCTGGGAGTACAGGCCAGTTGACATCATGATGCATCCCAGACTGGCAGCCGCTGGCGTTTTGCAGGGGGTGCGCCGGGGCGGTTCGTTGAGTCGTGAATTGCCGGCCGCACTCGCGCAGGCCGACGTGGAATCCCACCCCACCATTCAGGCACTCTCTTATGGAGCGCTGCGCCAGTATGAGCTGATCGATGCGCTGCTGGGGCTGTTGCTGCAAAAGCCGCTGAAGGCAAAGGACCGGATCGTGACCGATCTGCTGCGCATTGCACTGTTCGAGCTGCTGGATGCCGCCAGGCCGGACTATGCGGTCGTGGACAGCACGGTCAGGCTGGTAAAGCAGAAGCGACGCTGGGCCGCTGGTCTGGCGAATGCGGTATTGCGTCGCTTTCTGCGCGAGCGGGAGACACTGCTCGATACCGCTCGACAACAGCCCTCTGCCCGGTATCTGCTCCCCGACTGGCTCCTTGGCAAGCTGCGTAAAGCCTGGCCTGACGACTTCGACATGCTGGCGCAATCACTCGCCAGCCCGGCACCGATGACGCTGCGTGTCGATCTGTCACGTGTCAGCCGCAAGGACTATCTGTTGCAGCTCGATGCTGCCGGAATGGCGGCAGATGCTCACCCGCTGGTGGCATCGGCCATCACATTGCGCGGAGCCTGTGATGTCACCCGGTTGCCGGGGTTTTCGCAGGGACAGGTATCGGTACAGGATGCGGCAGCCCAGCTGGCGGGCTGGCTGCTGGATGTCGCACCTGGCCAGCGTGTACTGGATGCCTGTGCGGCCCCTGGGGGCAAGACAGTGCATCTTCTGGAACAGACGGCGGGAGAGGCCGCCGTCACAGCCATCGAGCTGGAACCCCGGCGTGTCGAGCGGCTCGGGGAGAATATCCGGCGCTCCGGTTATCATGCCGAGGTGGTGGTGGCGGATGCCGGCAGCCCCGCAGCCTGGTGGGATGGCATTCAATATGATCGTATACTATTGGACGCGCCCTGTTCGGCAACCGGCGTCATCAGGCGTCATCCCGATATCAAGCGTCATCGCCAGCCCGATGACATCGTTGCGCTGGTGGCACAGCAGGCGCGTTTGCTGGAGAACTTGTGGGGGTTGCTGCGACCGGGTGGGTTGCTGCTGTACGCCACCTGCTCGATTCTGCCGGAGGAAAACTGGCGGCAGGTCGAACGCTTCTGTACCGCCACGGCTGACTGTCATGAAGCAGTCATCGAGGCTGAGTGGGGTAGGGCGATGGTCGTTGGCCGGCAGGTTCTGCCAGGTGAGAATGCCTTGGACGGATTTTATTATGCCGGCCTGAGGAAAGCGGAAGACCAGCCGGTACGCCATCAAACCTGACTCGATGGCGCACCGGGGGTGAGAACGCTGAAATCACCCTTCGGCTTACCTCTGGAATCAGCCAATTCCGTGTCGGGAACTACTTTGTTGGTTGCTTGCCGGGTAGCTACAATGAATCGGTCTTGAAGGCCAGATGATAAACCATGATAAAACGCTCAGTGTTTCATGCATTGCTCCTGTTGCTGGGGCTGTCCTGCATGACCTCCATGGTCAGGGCGGACGCGCCTGAATTTGGCGTTGACCGGGTTGCACTGCGGCTGGAGCATGGCATCTACCATCTCAACGCCGATCTGCGTATCGGATTGAGCCGGGAGATGAAGCAGGCGTTGATCAATGGGGTACCACTTGCCTTCAAGCTCGATTTCGAACTCTATTCCCCCCGGCGTCTGCTCTGGGACAGCCTGATCGCCCGGCTCAGCCAGGAGTATGTGTTGCGGTACCACGCGCTCAGCGGGCGTTACCTGATACTCAATCGCAATACCGAACAGCAAATCAGCTACCGCACACTCTCGGTGGCGTTGGCGTCACTGGGGAATGTTGCCGAATTGCCGGTGCTGGATCAGGCGTTGCTGGAGCCGGGCAAACCCTATCTGGCGCGTATCCGCATCAAGCTCGATGACGCCGAGCTGCCGGTACCACTGCGGGTCAAGACCTTCTTCAAACGCGCCTGGAAGGCCCAGAGTCCCTGGGTTGAATTGACGCTGATCCGGCCCTGATGCGGCGCTCCTGGTCATCGGCACTGCCCATTCTGGGGCTGTTCTTCCTGATCCTGCTGTCGCTCTATTTCATGGGCTATGCGGCGCAGAAGTCCGACTGGTTCGGTGAAATCTACATCTGGATCCTGATCTTCAATATCGCGCTGATGATATTGCTGGGAGTTCTGATTGCCATCCGTCTGGCGGGTATCGTGCGTGATCTGTTCCGGGGGGTGGAAGGATCGCGCCTGACCTCCCGGCTGGTGCTGATGTTCATCTTTGTGGCCGTGGTGCCGGTGTTTATCGTCTGGGCATTCTCCATTCGCTTTCTTTCCAGTGGCATCGACCGCTGGTTCGATGTGGAAATCGAGGCTTCGCTCGACAGTGCGCTGCAACTGAGCCAGCGCTCACTCAATTTCTACAAGGATGTGCGGGCGCAGCAAACCCGCGATGCGCTGGAAAAACTGGTATCGGTGTCTCCATCGGTGGCGGGCGTCGTGCTCGATGAAACCCGCAAGAAGCTGGGTGCCTCCGAGCTGACCCTGCTGGCGGACAACAACCGCATCATTGCCACCAGCAGTCGCAGCATGGAGCTGATCGTACCCAGGTTTCCGGCGGAAGACGTGCTGGTGCAGTTGAGCAGCGGGCAGACCTATTCCGCGCTGGAGCCGGTAGGCAAGGGCGGGCTGCAGATCCGCGTCGTGGCCCGTACCCGGGACAAGAATGCCTTCGAGAGCGCGCGCCTGCTGGTGGCGCTGTTCCCGCTGCCTGAAGGTGTCAGCGCACTGGCCAACTCGGTGCAGCAGTCGTATCTGGACTACAAGCGTCTGGAATTCCTGCGCAAGCCCTTGAAGCAGAGCTTTCGCATCACGCTGTCGCTGGTGCTGCTGCTGAGCACGCTGTTTGCCGTCTGGGCGGCGTTTTTCATGGCGCGACGGCTGCTGTCGCCGATACTGGAGCTGGCCTCGGCCACGCGTTCGGTGGCCGAAGGTGACTACCAGCGGCGGCTGCCCGTCATGCACCATGACGAGCTGGGCTTTCTGGCACAGTCGTTCAACCAGATGACAGCACGCATCCGCACGGCACGCGAGTCGGCAGAGCTGAGCAAGCGTCTGGTGGAAAACCAGCGCAGCTATCTGGAGGCGGTGCTGGGGCACCTCTCTTCGGGCGTGCTGACGCTGGATGCGGATATGAAGATCCGTACCGCCAACGAGATGACCAATGTGATCCTGGAGATGGATCAGCCGCTGGATACCTTCATCGGCAAGCACATGGCGGATGTGGCGCGGTCGCGCCCGGTGCTGCAATCGTTCTATGATCAACTGATGGGGGACCTGTTACGTTCCCATGCCGAATGGCGTCGTCAGCTGACTCTGTTTGGTGCCAACGGGCGCAAGGTGCTGATCTGTCGGGGCGTGCATTTGCCGGATGATGAAAAGGGTGACGGCTACGCCATCGTCATCGATGATGTCACTGATCTGATCCGGGCGCAGCGCGATGCGGCCTGGGGTGAGGTGGCCCGTCGGCTGGCACATGAGATCAAGAACCCGCTGACACCGATCCAGCTGTCGGCAGAGCGATTGCAGCACAAGCTGCAGGGTGAGTTGCGGCCCGATCTGGCAATGGTGCTGTCGCGGTCGACGGAGACGATCATCAAGCAGGTTGATGCAATGAAGGCGATGGTGAACGCATTTCGGGATTATGCCAGTTCACCACCGGCACGGTTCGAGGCCATCGACCTCAATCAGATCCTGCTGGAGGTGGCTGAACTCTATGCGGGTTACGCCGACAAGGTGACGCTGGAGCTGGAGCTGGATGAGTCGCTGCCGCTGGTGAGTGGTGATGCGGTCAGAATCCGCCAGTTGCTGCATAATCTGATCAAGAATGCGATGGAGGCGGCTGATCGTCCCATTGCCGTGCACCTGAAAACGTTGCATGTGGAATCGGGTCAGGAGCACTATATCCAGCTGGAAGTGACCGACAATGGTGATGGCATTCCAGCAGACCTGCTGGACAACCTGTTCGAGCCCTATGTCACCACCAAGACCCGGGGCACCGGCCTGGGGCTGGCGGTCGTCAAGAAGATTGTCGAAGAGCATGGCGGTGTCGTGATGGCTGACAATCTGCCGGACAGCGGCGCCAGGTTCATTATTCGCCTGCCCACCAAATGGGTGGGCAACAAGACCGGAACGGAGCATAACGCATGACTGCAAATCATATTCTTGTCGTTGATGACGAGCCGGAAATCCGCAATTCGGTTCGCGATATTCTCGAGGATGAGGGCTTTACTGTAGCGCTGGCAGAAAATGCCGAACAGGCGCGGGCGCAGCGGCAGGAGCGGACACCGGATCTGGTACTGCTCGATATCTGGATGCCCGGCGAGGATGGTGTCAGTCTGCTCAAGGAGTGGAAGGAGCAGGAAAGCCTGGATTTCCCGGTGGTCATGATGTCAGGCCACGGCACCGTTGAAACAGCAGTGGAGGCGACCCGCCTGGGTGCCTTCGACTTCATCGAAAAGCCGTTGTCGCTGGCGAAGTTGCTGCGGGTGACCAATCAGGCATTGCAGGCGGCGCGCAACGACGCCACACAAACAGGCATGGCTCCGGCATCGCAGATTCCACTGCTGGAACCGGTGGGTACCAGTCAGGCCATTTCCGAACTGAAGGACGCATGCCAGCGAGCGGCGCAGCACAATACCTGGGTCTTCTTTGTGGGTGAGGCGGGCAGTGGCAAGACCTTTGCGGCGCGCTATGTCCATGCACTCAGCGCCAATGCGGATCAGCCGTTCGTCGAAGTATCGGCCGGGGCGCTGGATGAGCAGACGGCCGCCGAAGAGCTGCTGGGCAAGGAGGATGGCAGTGTCAAGGGGCTGCTGGAAAAGGCCGGTCGCGGCACGCTGTATATCAACGAGATCGCCGATCTGGAATTGAGTGTTCAGGCTGTGCTGCTGGCGGTGCTGGAGCAGAAGAGCTATTCCAGGGTGGGCGGCAACCAGCGCTACCCCCTGCAAGCCCGGATCATGGCGTCATCGCGATATGATCTGGTGGAGCGGGTCAAGGAGGGGCTGTTCCGCGAGGATCTCTACTACCATCTCAATGTCTTGTCGCTGCAAGTACCGGCACTGCGCGATCATGCCGAGGACATCCCGGAGTTGCTGACGTTCTATGTCGACTATTTCAATACCCAGGAAGGGTTACCCTACCGCCATTTTACGCTGGCGGCGCAGAATTATCTGCGCTATTTCAGCTGGCCCGGCAATATCCGGCAGCTGCGCAATCTGGTGCAGAGCCTGCTGGTGCTGGGTGATGAGTCCGAAGTCGGCCAGTCCGAGGTCGAGGAAGCGCTGGTCCGGGATCGAGTGGCTCAGGCCAAGATGACCGCCGGGCTGCCGCGTGAGGTCATGGAGCTGCCCCTGCGTGAGGCGCGCGAGGTGTTTGAGCGGGAGTATCTGTGCCGCCAGCTGGAGCTGTGCAAGGGGAATGTCAGCCGGTTGGCGGAACGTGTGGGCATGGAGCGCACGCACCTCTACCGCAAGATGAGGGCGCTGGGCATCTCGCCCAAGAAGAGTTCATAGGACCCGCACTTTGCACCACTGCGAGGTAACAAGATAATGAAAATCATCATCCTGGGCGCAGGGCAGGTAGGCTCGTCACTGGCCCAGCATCTCGCCAGGGAGGCCAATGACATCACGGTAGTCGATAATCGTGGCGAGGTTTTGCGTGAGCTGCAGGAGCGGCTGGATCTGCGCACCATCTGCGGTTTTGCCGCACACCCGGATGTGATCAGCAGTGCGGGGGGTGCCGATGCCGACATGGTCATTGCGGTGACCAACAGCGATGAAGTCAACATGATTGCCTGCCAGGTGGCGCAAACGCTGTTTCGCACGCCGGCGAAGATTGCCAGGGTGCGTTCCGCGGCCTATCTGGCCTATCCGGAGCTGTGCACCGCCGAGAACTCCGCGCTGCCAATCGATGTGGTTATCAGCCCGGAACAGCTGGTGACCAATCATGTTGAGCGTCTGATTACCCATCCGGGGGCGTTGCAGGTTGTCGATTTTGCCGATGGCCGACTGCAGATGGTGGGTGTCAAGGCCATGGAGGGGGGGGCTGCAGTGGGCAAGCCGGTACGGTTCATTGCCGAGCATCTGCCGGAGGTCAATATGCGCATCGCGGCCATCTTTCGAGATGGCAGCAATATCAAGCCGGAGGGTTCGGTGGTTATCGAGCCGGGGGATGAGGTCTTCTTTCTCGCCTCGCCGACGCAGATCAAGGCGTTGACGGCCGAGTTTCGCGAAGCCGACAAGCCTTACAAGCGCATCATGATTGCAGGTGGCGGCAATATCGGAATGCGCCTGGCGAGCATTCTGGAAGGGCGTTACAAGGTCAAGCTGATCGAGCCGGATCTGGGGCGTACCCGCTACCTTGCCGAAGTGCTGAACAAGACGATCATCCTGCATGGGGATGCGGCGGACGAGGAGCTGCTGCGCGAGGAGAATGTCGGCTCCATGGATGTCTTCGTATCGCTGACCAACAAGGATGAGGCCAATATTCTCTCGGCCATGCTGGCGAGGCGGCTGGGGGCGCGCAAGACCATGGCGCTGGTCAATCGGCCCGGCTATTCGCAGATGATCGAGAACGGGCTGGTGGACATCGCCATTTCACCACAGGAAATCACGTTGGGTGCCCTGCTGACGCGGGTGCGACGCGGCGATATCGTGGCCGTGCACTCCATGCGCAAGGGGTCGTCGGAAGCGATCGAGGCCATTGCCCACGGTGATCGCAAGACCTCCAAGGTCGTTGGCCGCATGATCGAGGAGCTGAAGCTGCCCGAAGGCATCCGCTTTTCTGCATTGGTGCGGGGGGAGACGGTCATCATCGTGCACCACGATACGGTTATCCAGCCCGAGGATCATGTCATCATTTTTGTCGCCGACAAACGCAAACTGCCCGAGGTAGAGCGGATGTTTCAGGTCAAGGTCACGTATCTGTAATGCAGGCTGCCGTTGTCTTTCGTATTCTGGGAATTCTGCTGATGGTGTTCAGCACCACCATGCTGCCGCCCGCCGCGGTCGGATTCATCTATCGTGACCACACGGTCATGCCCTTTATCAATGGTTTCATGATCCTGATGGTGCTGGGGTTCGTGCTCTGGTTCAATCTGCGTCACGTCAAGCGTGAGATGCGGCTGCGGGACGGGTTTGTGGTCGTGGTGATGTTCTGGGCCGGGCTGGGCATTGCCGGTGCCCTGCCGCTGATGCTGGCGGAGCGCCCCGAGGTGTCGTTTGCCGAGGCGGTCTTCGAATCGATTTCGGCATTGACGACGACGGGTGCAACGGTATTGGTCGGTCTGGATGTGCTGCCGAGGAGCATTCTCTTCTACCGCCAGCAGCTGCAGTGGTTGGGCGGGATGGGCATTATCGTTCTGGCCGTGGCCATTCTGCCGATGTTGGGAATTGGCGGTATGCAGCTTTACCGTGCGGAGACGCCCGGGCCGGTAAAGGATTCGAAACTGACCCCGAGGATTACCGAAACGGCCAAGGCGCTGTGGTATGTCTACCTGCTGCTGACGGCGGCCTGCATGGCGGCCTACTGGGCTGCCGGCATGGATGGTTTCGATGCGCTGGCCCACGCTTTCTCCACGGTTGCGATCGGGGGGTTCTCTCCCCATGATGCCAGTATCGGTTACTTTGACAGTCCATTGATCGAAGCCATTGCGGTGTTCTTCATGGCGATTGCCGGCGTCAACTTTGCGCTGCATTTCATGGTGCTGCGTACCGGCAACCTGCGTGCCTACCTGCGCGATGCGGAATTCAAGACCTTCATGCTGCTGCTGGTTGCCGCATCGGCCACCACGGTGATCTATCTGTATGTGACAGGTGTGGCGACAGATTTTGTCGATGCGCTCAGGCTGGGAATCTTCCAGACGGTTTCAGTGGCCACCACCACCGGCTTCACCACCGCAGATTTCAGTGCCTGGCCGACCTTTGTGGCAGTGAGCCTGCTGCTGCTGAGTTTTATTGGCGGGTGTGCCGGTTCAACCGGGGGTGGCATGAAGGTGATCCGCTTCATACTGCTGTTCAAGCAGAGTATGCGTGAAACCATGCGCCTGATTCATCCCAATGCCACGATCGTCGTCAAGGTGGGGGACAAGCCACTTTCCGACCGCGTAGTCGAAGCTGTCTGGGGGTTCTTTTCGGCTTACGTCTTTGTTTTTGTCGTATTCATGCTGATCATGCTGGCGACGGGCATGGATCAGGTGACTGCCTTCTCCGCCGTTGCCGCCAGCCTGAATAATCTGGGACCCGGTCTTGGGAATGTGGCCGCCAACTATTCGAATATTTCCGACCTCCAGATGCTGGTGCTGAGCTTTGCGATGCTGATGGGGCGACTGGAGATCTTTACGCTGCTGGTGCTGTTGACGCCGGCCTTCTGGCAACAATAATGCCCTTGAGTCACAGAGACCTATGTTGAACAAAACCATTCAGGAAAAGTGGAACCTGCGTTACAGCACGACCAAGAGCAGCCTTCCCGAGCCGGTCTGGGTGCTGCAGGAGTATGACTATCTGTTGCCAGATAACGGCGCGGCGCTGGATCTGGCCTGTGGGCTCGGGGGCAATGCCCTTTTTCTGGCGCAAAAGGGACTCACAGTCTCCGGCTGGGATATCAGTGATGTGGCGGTGCGGACACTGCGCAACCTCTGCCTGAGCAAGAATCTGGTGATCGATGCTCAGGTACGAGACATTGAGACCGAGCCGCCGGAGCCGGCATCATGGGATGTACTGGTGGTGAGTTATTACCTGCACCTGCCGCTGTTCAGGCACCTTGTGGCCGCGCTGAAGCCTGGCGGGCTGGTTTACTATCAGACCTATACCAGCGATCGGCTGTCTGGCGGTGCCGGCCCGAGCAATCCCGATTTTCTGCTGCAGCGCAATGAGCTGCTGCACGCCTTCTCCTCGCTGGAGGTGTTGATTTTTCGGGATGAAGGCCTGGTAGGGGAAACCCGCAAGGGACTGCGCGGTCAGTCGGCCATTGTCGCGAGAAAACCGCTATGAGTGCCAACAGCAAGGCCACCGTATCGGCCGAACTGCCTGCGGAATTTCTGCACCCACGCTACTGGGGTACCTGGGCGGGTGTTGGTCTCTACTGGCTGGTCTCCCGTCTGCCGATGCGGAGCCGACATGCCATGGCCGCACCTCTGGGCAAGCTTGCCTGGAAGTACAACCACAAGCGCCGTGGCATTGTGCTGAAGAACCTGGCGCTCTGTTTTCCTGCGTTGTCGGCCGCGCAGCGGGAGGCGCTGGCTAAAAAGCATTTCTTTATCATGGCACGAAGCCTGCTGGATCTGGGGCAGGTGTGGTTTGCGTCCGACAGGAAACTGCTGGGCATGAGCCGGCTGGAGGGATGGGAGCATGTCGAGCAGGCGCGTGAAGCCGGCAAGAACATCATCTTCAATGTGGCCCATAGCGCGGCGCTCGATTTTGGCGCGGTCGCTGTCGGTAACAGGGAGCCCAGTGTCGGCCCCTACAATGCATCGAAAAACCCCATTGCCGATTGGCTGATCGCCCGCGGGCGTCGCCGTTTTGGCAATACCGTGTTCGAACGCACCGATGGCATGATGGCCTATACCCGAACCCTGAAATGGGGGAAAACGCTGTACACCCTGTCGGATGAGGATCATGGGCCCGATGTCTCGGTCTTTGCCCCGTTCTTTGGAGAACCCAAGGCAACGCTGCCCATGATCGGGCGTCTGGCCCGGCTCACCAATGCCGCAGTCCTGCCCCTGATGACCTGGTTCGATGAGTCATCCCAGTGCTATGTCACCCGCATCTACCCACCGATTGCCGATTTTCCCGTCAAGGATGCCGTGGAGAATGCCACCAGGATGAACCAGTCCCTGGAGATGATGATCAGCGCAGTGCCGGAGGAGTACATGTGGACATTGCGACTGTTCAAGACACGGCCGGATGGTGGCCGTGTCTATGACTATTAGGCAAATGCTTTAACGCAATCCCTTCAAGCTGAGGATCCTCATGCTAGGCAGTGATTTTGAAGAACTCAACCAGGTGCTGCGGCAGTTCGCGATCGACCGGGACTGGGAACAGTTTCAGTCACCCAAGAATGTCGCCATGGCGCTCATCGTAGAAGCCGCCGAGCTGGTGGAACATTTTCAGTGGCTGAGTGAGGAAGAAAGCTATCAGCTACCCGAAGAAAAATTGACCGAGGTCTCCCATGAAATGGCAGACATCCTGATCTACCTGATCCGTCTGTCAGATCGCCTGGGAGTCGATTTGCTGGCAGCCACACAGGAAAAGATCCAGCTCAATGCAGCAAAATACCCCGTCGAAAAAGTCAAAGGCAGCGCTCGGAAGTATACGGAGTATGAGTGATCGGCGCGCGTCCATTGTGTATGAGGTGGAAAGGCTGCGCCGCATATTGCGCCAATGGATTAGAGTCACGTCGCTGTTGTTGGCAGATCGCTGGATAGTGGTTTGAAAAATGATACTGAACGGTTGGAGAAGCTGTTTGAACTTCATACCAAAATGACAACAAGTAGCCTGGGTTGAGCCTGCGAAACCCGGGATGTTCAAGCAAAAATACCCTCAAGCAATATACCGTTAAAGCCTGTGGTCGCTTACCGTCGCAACTTCATTCCGGGTGGGAGTTATTTCTTTACCGTAACCCTGTTGAATCGTTCCTCATCGCTACTGACGGACAGGATTGATGATCTGCGTGATGTGTTCCGTTCGGTTCTCTTGGAGCGTCCTTTTACCATCAACGCTATGTGATCCTGCCGGAACACCTGCATTGTATCTGGACTCTGCCACCTGGGGATGCTGATTATTTGATGCGTTGGCGAGAGATAAAATCCCGTTTTTCAAGGAGAGTTCCTGCTACCGAGCGACGCAGCAAGGGACGCATCAATAAGGGAGAGCGCGGACTATGGCAACGGCGGTTCTGGGAGCATACCTTGCGGGATGCACTCGATGTTGAACGGCATACCGATTACATTCACTACAACCCGGTGAAGCATGGTCATGTAAGGCGTGTATCGGAGTGGCCCTACTCCAGCTTTCACCGATTTGTAGTGCGAAAGGAATATCCTCTGGATTGGGGCGGTGGAGATGGGGTGGAGGATGATGGCTTTGGTGAGTAGTGATCCCTGGGGTTATGGGGTCATCCCGGGTTTCGCAAGCTCAACCCAGGCTACTTTCCTGCTGTGGTGGCACTGTTTGGATGTTGTGCTATCACTCTTTTGTGTGCATATGTGATGGCATTGTATGTCTGTCTGTGTTGTGGTCGATACCAATGTTCTGGTTGCTGGATTGATTGGTGGCAAAGGGCGAAGCCGGGAGGTTCTTCGCCTTTGTTGAAGGCTTCGACTGGATTTGGTGCGAGCATGCGCTAACCATCGGTTATCGTTCTTCTCTGACGGAAAACTGCTACCGATTGACCAGCAGGTCACGTGGCTTGATGCCCAGCAGCCTCAATGAGCTCAGATAGATCAGTGCGGCGCTGCTGATCAAACCCGCCAGTGTGCCACCGCGTAGTGGAATTGACCATTGCTCCCAGCGTTCGGCTGCCGGGGTCAGTAACAGCAGCGTTATGCTCATGATGGCGCAGGCGAGCAGGATCCTGGGTAACAATTGCTTCCATGCGTTGCCTGGTTGGTAGACGCCCAGCGCTCTGAGTTTTCTGAACAGCAGGGTGGCGTTGATGAATGAGGCAAATGCGGCACAGAAGGCTAGCGCGGCGTGGGGTGCCGGGCCGTCGAGTAGTATCCAGGGAATGACGATGATGCCGTACATCACGATGTTGGCGGCAATGGCAATAATGCCGATTCGGACCGGGGTGGCGGTGTCCTGGCGGGCGTAGAAACCGGGTGCGAGTATCTTGACCAGCACGAAGCCGGGCAGGCCGATGGCATAGACGCTCAGCGCAATGGCGACCATTCTTGTTTCATGGGCGGTGAAGGCCTGGTATTGCAGCAGCGTGGCGATAATGGGGGTGGACAACAGCATCAGCCCCAGCATGGCAGGCAGTGCAATGGTGATGCCGAGTCGCAGTCCCCAGTCCAGGGTGTTGCTGAAGGCCTGGGGATCGTCTGTTGCGTGTTCTGATGAGAGTTTTGGCAGAATGACGGTGCTGAGGGTAATGCCGAACAGTGCCAGTGGCAGTTCGACAAAGCGATCGGAAAAATAGAGCCAGGAGATGCTGCC
>CAYTPO010000212.1:0-6680 GCA_964439815.1 uncultured Thiotrichales bacterium | reverse complement strand
GTGTCGGTCATAACCGCCATGCGCCAGCATTTCACCGACGGCCATTTGCGGTAATCGGGCAATGGAGACGCTGTTGATGAATTTCTGGTACTCGATCTGTTCCTGATAGCGACCGGGAATTACCCACCCCACGCCGAGCTGCGGTTCCAGGGTCTTGGAAACCGATGAGCACAGCAATACACGCCCCTTTTTGTCAAATGCCTTGATCGCCTTGGGCCTTGTGGTGCCATAGCCAAGATCGCCATAGATATCATCTTCGAGCAGCGGCAGGTCATATTGGTCGATCAGTTCGACCAGTGCTTGTTTGTGGCTGTCCGGCATGAGTGAACCGACGGGGTTGCTGTAGCAGGGGATGGTCAGTACAACTTTGATAGGCCATTGCTCCAGTGCCAGTTTCAAGGCCTCGATACTCATCCCGGTAACCGCATCGGAAGGAATCTCGATGGCCTTCAGCCCCATGGCCTCGATCAGTTGCAGCAGGCCGTAATAACAAGGTGTTTCGATGGCAACGATGTCGCCCGTCTTGACCAGTGTGCTGAGACACAGGCTCAAGGCACTCTGGCAGCTGGCTGTTGTGACAATGGCTTCCGGTGATACCAGAATCCCGGCGTCCATGGCCCGGCGGGCGAGTTGATGTCGCAACAGGCTGTTGCCCTTGGGAGGTTCATAACCGATGCCAAGAAATGTCTCGTTGCGAACCACCTTGGCAAAGCTGCGTTTCAATTGGTGGATGACCGGAAAATCATTGGCGGGCACGGCCATGGCAAAACTGGTGAATTGCCCCGATCCGCTATCGCGAATAACCTCCATGACCCGCTGCGGTGTGCTGACGGTTTGGGGGAGCGACGTGGTTTGGTGGATCGTGGGGGGCTGGGGAGTTTTGGTGGATACCTCCCTGATGAAATAGCCCGACTTTGGACGGGCTTCGACAAAACCACGGTCTTCAAGGACGCCATAGGCTGCCAGCACGGTTGATACACTGATTTTCTGCTGTCGTGCGAGCGCCCGTACCGATGGCAGCTTCTCTCCGGCTTTGAAATTGCCATTGTTGATCTGCTCGATGATTTGCAATGCGATCTGGTAATAGAGGCTGGTTTCCATGGGCGGGCGGTACAGTTGCAGAGGGGAATGGGCATAACAGTTGCAGTGCAGCTGATCTGTTATGGCTGAGAAACAATATTCCTGAATCTGTTACGAAGCAAGTGGGACATCTACAATTATTCCCTTCTGGATCAGAGGTTCAAATGGGAATGCTTGGTGCGAGATATTGATTTCACTGCGGATCAATAGCTTTTGCCAGTCGCCGCATGCAAGCCTTGGATTCAGGTCCCAGTCAAAGGAGAAAATCATGTCGTTGCAGATTCGCCAGAAGCTTGAAGCCCACGCCAGTCAACCATTGGAGCGAGGGAGTGGGGCAACCGACCTGTTCGCGCTGCTGGCAGCTGTTTTCTGCAGAATCAAACGGTATCGGGCACTTGCCAGGCAACGCCATGAATTGGCGCAGCTCAGTGATGATCAGCTTGAGGATATCGGTCTGACGAGAGAGGCCGCCGAAAAAGAAGCGGGTAAGCCTTTCTGGGTGGAGTGAAGATTGTGGTGATGGTGGTACCGGATCACAGGGCTGATAGGGATGTGTGTTTTATTGATCGTGGTACAAATGTTGAAATATTTTTGCAATGGTGAATGCCATTGGTTTGGGTTCCTGGAGCTTAGGTATGTGAGTGGCAGGCTCCGAATCAATCCCCCGGTGATGATTCAGCTCCAAATCTTGTCCATGTAGGATTTTTTCATGGCAGTTTCAAATGCATCATTGTTTTGGTAACTGAAACCGAAGACCGGTTCCCAGAATCGTTGGTGTTCCATGCAGAGGTAGAAAAATACCTGTTCCTGCCAGTTTTTCGGGAAGCAGTGATAGGCGTGGGAAAACATGGCCAGTTTGATCTCATCCGGGTAGGAGAGTTTACCTTCGGCATTTTCCAGTGGCAGTTTGAGGATCTGGGTTTCGATACCGCGTTGACGGATATCGCGGATGACGGGTTTGATGAAGGTGAGGGTACCCAGTGAGATCAGGGCGACTTCTTCCGGTCCGAAGGTTCTTGTCAGGGTGTCGATGACGTTTTCATAGTCCTTTTCCCACTGGTCATATTGCACCATTGGGTGGAAATGAAAGCCGACGATGCCCCCGTTATCGGCAATGGCTCTGGCGGCGCCGAGACGTTTTTCCAGGCTGGCGGTGCCGTGTTCCTCGTTGTTGATAATGGTCTCGGTATTGAGTGACCAGGTGCAGAGTATATTGCGCGGAATATCATTGCGTAGCAGGTGGCTGACGTTGGCAGATTTCGTTTTCAGCTCCAGAATGATATTGGGGTGCTTGCGAGCAAAGGCCAGCAGTGCGTCGAGCACGCCGTGACTGTTGCCCCACATCAATGAATCGGAGGACTGCCCGGTGCCGATGTGGTAGGTCTTTTCCGGGTTGATTTCCAGTTGTGCCAGCTTATTGGCAAAGTCCTTGTCAAAGCTGATTTCCTTGCCGTCATAGAACGACTGGATGCTGCAATAGCTGCAGCCATAACCGCAATTATCGACAGCGTCGAGTGTCAGCAGGTTGCAGCAACGGGTTTTTGGTGAGGCAACCGGGCAGTATCCCAGGCCGAGCTTTCCCTTGGTTTTTTCGACAGGCTCTGCCGCAGCGCTGATACGGTTTATCGGCCCTTCAGTCGGGTACTGATTGGGCTGTGATTTGAGGCTTTCCCACTGCTCGGTGACATGGCGTAGCAGCTTCTGCTTTAGTGCCTTGCCGGTCTGGGGCAGGGCAGCCGTATCCGGCCAGATTTTTTCAATCTCGGGAGCTGCCCACATTTGCAGGTCCAGCGCAATTTCGCAAAGCTGGCGCAGCTCCTGATGCGTCAGCCGGAAATTTTCCGCCTGCGCTTTTATAAACGCCTGCTGCGTGGTAGAAAGCCGGTTGTACAGAGTCTTCTCTATCAGCGATGAAAAGCGGGTGGCATAGGGTACTTGGCTGGACATGGTGCAGGCTTGTTGAACAGGGTTTGCCATTATGCCTGAAACCCGGGAGCATGCAGAAAACCGGTTGTTATACCCGGTTTAATCCTGATGGTACTGCCTCCCAGGCGTGAGCTGCCAGAGTCACATGCCGGGAACGCAAACTTGTCCCGGCCTACGGATTTACTCAAATACCCCGCAACCGGCCTTTGCAGGCCGGAATAAGCGGTAGCGTTTCCGGCATCTGGCGATCTTTGCAATAGCTTGATATTCAGTACCCCAGCTCGCCACGAGGGCTGGGGGGCTGAATAGTTATGTCTATTCCCGCTACCCCCGTCCTGATTTACGGTCGTATGACCAACTCCGGACTGAACTCACTTTCGCTGGAGCTGTAGCTGAGCCAACTGTCGCTGTTGTTGCCCAGTTCCAGGCTGATGAGGCCATCGCCGTTATATTCATTTTTCACCAGTGCTGTGATGTCCAGTTCAAAATAGTGGGTTCCACTATGGCTGCGGCTGGCGATAACCGGGGCGTCAAACCATTCATAACCCACTTCCACGGGTCTACCATTTTGCTCGGTCCAGGTGTCTGTACCGGCGTGCCACACTCGGGTTGTGGTCGAAAACGGGTCTGCCGGATGGAGCCGAAGTTTGGCAGAGCCGATGGGGCCTTTGATCTTGCGCAGGTCGAATTTGATAAAGCCGTGGTCCCATTTGCCGACGCTGAAGAAATCGGAGTCCGCAACCCCTGTCGGCCCCAGATCATCTGTTGGTTTGAGAACCTGCACTGCAGGGTCGGGGGTTCCATCCTTGATTTCGACTGACAGCGTAGTGCTGGTGTGCTTGCCGCTGTCGTTGGTGACAGTCAGTTTGACGCTGTAGGTTCCTGTGCTGGCATAGCGGTGTTTTGGATTGGCAAGGGTGGATGAGCTGTCGTCCCCGAAGGTCCACTGCCAACTAATGATGCGACCGCCTGGTGCTGAGGAGCGGTCGCCCCTGAATTGTATCTCTTCCCCCGGTTTTGCGCTGGTAGGCGTGGCTGTGGCAACAGCAATCGGTGGTGCGGTGGAACCGGGCTGGGTGACGGTGACCGTCTTGCTGCTGCTGGCTTTCGCGCTCAGGTTATCGGTCACGGTGAGCTTGATGGTGTAGGTTCCTGGCTGAGTCAATACATGGCTTGGACGCAGTCCTTGTTTGCTCACGCCATTGCCGAGATCCCAGGCGTAGTTGATGATGCTGCCATCGGCATCGCTCGATGTGCTGGCGTCCATCGTGATGGTCAGTGGTGCGGGGCCGCTGCTTGGTGTGACTTGGAATTTGGCAACTGGTGCAGAATTTTCGGTAGAACCATCGTCCTGGGTGTTGATGACCAGCCGGGCAGGAAAGGCGCTTTCCTGCGATCCGTAGCTTTGCCATCCTCCCTTGTTGTTACCGATTTCAAAGCTGGCGATGCGGTCACCTGCGACTTCCGTTTTGATAAAGGTGGTCACCGGGAAGTTGAGGTAACGCGGTGAATTGTGCTTGATGCTGGCCAGGGGGGCGATGCCCGTCCATGACTGCCCGACTTCGATGGGTGTAGGGCCATTCTTCTGCCACTGGTCGTGAGCAGCGGCCCAGACACTGGTGGTCAGCGTGTGGTTCTCCAAGTAGTAGACCCGCAATATGGCCGATTCAATATCACCGCTGATCGACGCCAGATCGAATTTTACGAAGCCGTGATCCCATTTCTCGATGGAGAGTACAGGGTAGTCGTAGTCATCGGTTGCACCGACATCCAGTATGGGCAGTAGTTCATGTTGTGTACCGGTGTTGGAAGGTGCCTTGACGGTGATGGTTTTGGTGCTGCTATGGGTTGCATTCTTGTCATCCGTCACAGTCAGCGTGACTTTCCAGCTCCCGGCCTGGCGAAATACATGGCTGGCTGTCTTGCTGGTGGCTGTACTGCCATCACCAAAATTCCAGGTGTAGCCGGTAATACGACCATCGCTGTCAGTGGATTGTGTGCCGCTGAAGTTGATAGTGACGGGTGCAGTGCCAGTGAACTTATCTGCGGAAATGACGGATGTGGGCGCTGTATTGGCCGGAGGTGTGGAGCTGACGATGATGGTTTTTGTCGCCTTGCCGGTTTTTCCGCCCTTGTCGGTGACAGTGAGTTCCACGTTGTAGTTTCCGACCTTGGTGAATTTGTGTGAAGGCTTTGCACCGCTACCCGCAGCACTACCATCCTTGAAGTTCCAGCGGTAATGCTCGATCGGCCCTTCGGCATCACTGGAGGCGCTGGCATCGAACTGGACGGTCAGAGGGGCCTTGCCGCTGACTGGTGTGGCTGTGAAGGAAGCCTTGGGTGGTGTGTTGGTGGGTGGCGGTGTGTTGCCAACGTTGATGGTTCTCGTTGTTCGGGTGGTTTGGCCGGTGCTGTCTGTTACCTGTAGTTCCACGTTGTACAAGCCCTTCCCGGTGAACTGGTGAAATGGCCGGATGCCATTGGTGGTGGCGCTGCCATCCTTGAAGTTCCAGAGGTACTTGCTGATACGACCCTCTGCATCGGTGGATGAGCTGGCATCGAACTGCACATTCAGCGGAGCCGCACCAGCGCTTGGTGAGGCGGTGAAGCTGGCTGTGGGGGGCGTATCGCTACCGCTTGCCGGTACCAGGTCGGCATCGAATTTGAGAGTGACCTGGATGAATTCCTCGCGATTGTCGAAGGAGGGATGGCCGGTGAGATCATTGTGATCCTGCGCCAGACCGAAACTTGTCGAGAACTTGCCGTCCTTGACGATGGCGGCAAAGGCGGTCTGCGGGATGGTGGCGCTGCCATAGACTACCGAAGGTGCGTCGGTGTCATCGCCCCAGAGCGTGCCGCGGTCATGTTCGTCTCCCCACCAGTCCTGCTCGGCCCCCATGTCGAAGGCGTCGTTGTTCAGGTTGCCGTCAAAGATGCGGCCCAGGGAATAGTGATCCAGCGCAACGTCGATCCACTCGATATCGTAGTGCTCATTGGCGGAGATATCGCTGACCCTGGGTGGCAGGTCGGGAAAGCTGTCCATGTCGCCGAAGGTGTCCAGCCGGATGGTTGCCGGGCCGTTGGCACGGTACTCGAAGCCCTTGGGTGGCTCCGGCAGGCTGAGGTCGATGGTAAAGGTGCGACCCACTTCCAGGATGTCGTAGATGCCATTGCCGTTCAGATCGGTATGCCCGTTGTAATACCCCAGGTCGGGGTTGCCACAGGTAAAGCTGCGGCTGTCGAGCCCGGCGCTGCAGAAATTTTCCAGCTTCTTGACCAGGGTAAAGGACTCTGCTGATGCGTAATTGGTACCCAGCAGAGAGAGCGTGATGAGTGTGGTGATGGCAGATTTCATGATTCCCCGGATTTTTTTCTGTTGGGTAGTTAGGGGACGGAATGGGCACTTGGTTTTGTCCCGTTGTGGCAACGCCTCAAGGGAACGGATGAAGTGGGTTGGCCGTCACGAATCTGCTGTGGACACAATGAATGGCTGCTGGGAGGGAATTGCTACCTGAACCGACAAGCCTAGGAGCCTGTCCGAGAATAGTAGTCGTAGCGAGGGAAAGCTATTTTAGGCCATTTTTTTCACTGATTTGAGGAGAATATTGGTTATATTTGACGAAAATCAGGGGGAAAAAGGGCCAAAATAGCTTTTCCGCAGTAGGCTCCCTATT
>CAYTPO010000211.1:0-7080 GCA_964439815.1 uncultured Thiotrichales bacterium | reverse complement strand
CCTTGAGCGCTGCCCTTGAATTGAAGAAGGCCGGCTTGAACCCCTGCGAGGCAATCGTGCGGTATCCCCTGGTGGCCAGAATATCCGGCATGCAGTGCACCCGCCCGCCACTGAATGCGTTGAATTCGATAGTGCCAAACTCCTGCTGTGCCGGCACACCACACAGAATTTCGAATTCGGCCTGGGCGGTATACCCCCCATAGACCGGTGACACCGACAGATTGCCCTTGCCCGCCACCAGCAGCTTTCGGAAATCGGGATGCACCGGGTCACGATTGAAGCTGATCTGCTCGAAGCGCATCGGGTCGATGAAGCCTTCCAGTAACAGCACATGCACATTGCGCGGCTGTTCCACGGCTTCGAGCTGCTTCAGGGTATTCCGAAAGGCGTCCTCATAGGCAGCCGTATCCAGGTATTGCGACACCGTCTGCAATGCCTGCTGGCGCCTGGCTGCCTGATACAGCACCATCGAGAGGCGACCATTGATCTTCACCGACTCGTAGTCCGACCAGACCACGGCATCATGGGCAATCGCCCGGAAACCACGCAGAAACAGCCCCGGCTGATACAGGATACCCGCCACCAGCAACGCCAGCGGTAACAGCCGCAGCCACCCCCGGTAACCGCGTGGCCAGCGAAAATGTCGAATCAGCCAGATCAGGGGCAGCAGCACCACCGCCGCGATGAGGATCGACATCCAGCCCGGCAATATATCGATCAGCTCGGGCAGCTCACTGAATTCACTGAGGCGGAAGACCCGCCCGATCAGCATGAAATAGACATCCAGGAACAGATACACCATCACGACCGGAATGGCGGCCAGCACAGCACGATAGCGGTGGTGCTGCAGAAAGGTACGCAGCAGGAAATAGAAATACAGCGCCAGCGGCAACTCCAGCGCCTTGTGCCACCACAGCGGTGGCAGGCCATTCCACTGTGCCAGAAGCCAGGTCACGGCCAGCAGCAACAGCGTGAAAGCGAGGTAATGCAGCATTGAAACCAGCAATCTTCTGCTGGTCGATTCACTCTTGTCAGCCAAATTCGGTTCACCCTTGCGGCTGCACCCCTGCACGGATGCAGGTCAGCCAAAAAAACTCATCAGGATTATATTAGAAAATTTAATTGCGCGAATAAATATCGCCTATCAGCAGCCAGTACATTCCAGCCATGACCCACCTGGAGCTGGAAATGACAACCATCAATCATTGAGTAATCAAATAATCTCTATTAATATGACGAACCACAGATTGTTCGCAATTTGTGAACTGGCTAACATCACGTGGCCAATGGCAGTTGCGTTCCCGCAAGGGGGTAAGGCTGACATTTATCCTGGGTAATCCATCGGCCCCCTGCCCATTGTCGCTATGGACAACAAAGCCGCCAACGGCGCTCCGGGTAAATGAACCACTGGAACACTCTGTATTTTGCGATGAAATACTGGCTCCATAAACATAATCAGGCCTGACATAACCTGTTGTCGTGCAAACATCATGCAAACCATAGATTTTATGAAACCCTTTTGAATGCGTCTGACAACACCTGCCGCAGATGACCTGTCTGCAGATGATGTCAGCCCACAGCTTCCCACGGACAGGACTGCTTTCAAAAAAATCTATTCTTCTGCCTGAGCCTGTACGGTCAACCAAGTTATCCCGGCCATCCCAATAACGATATATAGGAGATAACTTATGAGTTCGAACAGCTCATACTGGCAGGCAAACCTCCGACTGATGGCATTCTGCCTGACGATCTGGTTTGTCGTTTCTTTTGTCTTCGGCATTCTGCTTGTCGACGTACTCAACAACTACCATCTCGGTGGTTACAAGCTCGGCTTCTGGTTTGCCCAGCAGGGTTCCATCTACACATTTGTCGTGCTGATCTTCTTCTACGCCTGGCGTATGAATGCGATCGACCGCAAATACAACGTACACGAAGACTAGGAGAACACAGACGTGGAATTGAAAACACTAACGTATATTGTCGTCTTCGGGACATTCGCACTCTATTTTGCGATTGCCTGGTGGGCACGCGCCTCCACAACCAGTGAATTTTATGTCGCGGGCAAGGGTGTACACCCGATCCTCAACGGCATG
The DNA here is from genome assembly GCA_964439815.1 of uncultured Thiotrichales bacterium. Taxonomy (GTDB): domain Bacteria; phylum Pseudomonadota; class Gammaproteobacteria; order UWMA-0217; family UWMA-0217; genus JALSHZ01. The sequence continues at coordinate 4,987 of CAYTPO010000211.1, read as the reverse complement.
GCCACCGGCGCTGACTGGATGAGTGCCGCCTCGTTCATCTCCATGGCCGGCCTGATCGCATTCCTTGGCTATGGTGGTTCAGTATTTCTGATGGGATGGACCGGAGGCTATGTGCTGCTGGCCATGCTGCTGGCACCTTACCTGCGCAAGCACGGCAAGTTTACCGTTCCCGAGTTCATCGGTGACCGCTACTACTCCAAGACAGCCCGTATCGTGGCCGTCATCTGTCTGATCATCGCTTCCCTGACCTATGTCATAGGCCAGATGAAAGGCATCGGCGTAGCCTTCGGTCGTTTTCTCGAAGTGGAATACGCCCTCGGCCTCGGCATCGGCATGGGCGTCGTCTGGGTCTATGCGGTACTGGGCGGCATGAAAGGCATCACCTACACCCAGATCGCGCAATATTGTGTACTGATCTTCGCCTACACCGTACCTGCCGTGTTCATCTCACTGAACCTTACCGGTCATGCACTGCCGCAGGTCGGCCTCGGTAGCAAGATGGTCGGCACCGACATGTACCTGCTCGACAAGCTCGACCTGGTCGTCACCGACCTGGGCTTCAAGGAGTACACCACCGCCAAACTGGGCAGCACGCTGAACAGGTTTGCCTATACGCTGTCCTTGATGATCGGTACCGCCGGTCTGCCTCACGTCATCATGCGCTTCTTTACCGTACCCTCGGTCAAGGCTGCACGCTCCTCCGCTGGCTGGGCACTGGTCTTCATCGCACTGCTGTACACCGTCGCACCAGCTGTTGGCGCCATGGCTCGCCTGAACCTGCACCACACCATTCAGCCTGCCGAAGGTGAAAACCTGGTCTACGCCGAACGTCCACAATGGTTCAAGAACTGGGAGACCACCGGTCTGCTGAAGTTCGAGGACAAGAATGGCGACGGCAAGATCCAGTATGTGGCCGACAAGGAGAAGAACGAGATGGTGAAGGTCGACCGTGACATCATGGTACTGGCCAACCCCGAAATCGCCAATCTTCCCAACTGGGTCATCGCACTGGTCGCCGCCGGAGGTCTGGCTGCTGCACTCTCCACCGCTGCCGGACTGCTACTGGCAATCTCCTCGTCGATATCCCATGACTTGATGAAGGGGATCTTCATGCCGGGAATCAGCGAGAAAACGGAGTTGATCGCCAGTCGGATTGTCATGACGCTCTCGATCCTGCTGGCCGGTTATCTGGGGCTCCATCCGCCAGGCTTTGCGGCCGGAACGGTGGCATTGGCGTTTGGACTCGCCGCAGCCTCGATCTTTCCGGCACTGATGATGGGCATCTTCTCCAAGAAGATTGGTAGCGGCGCCGCCGTAGCCGGCATGATCGCCGGTATTGGAGTCACACTGCTCTACGTGTTCCAGCACCACGGCATCATGTTCATCAAGGGCACCGAGTTCATGATGGGCATGCCCAAGAACTGGTTCCTCGGCATCGATCCCAAGGCCTTCGGTGCAGTTGGCGCAATCGTCAACTTCAGCGTGGCCTACCTGGTTGCCAAGATTACCGGCCCTGCACCAGAGCACATCCAGCACATGGTCGAGAACTTCCGAGTTCCCGCCGGCGCTGGCGCCGCAACCGATCACTGAAGTTTGTATCGAACGTTGCCAAAGTAGCTGAACCTGCCACACAGGTCAGGCAAAAGAGGAACAAAGTGCCCAACATAGCTACCAGATGTTGGGCACCGCACAAGCGCCTTCAACCTGCCTCTGGCATGGCAATACTTGAGCAGCGATTGATATAACATCTGATCAAAAGCAAAAAAAGGCTCCCGAAGGGGAGCCTTTTTTTATGGGCGGGATAAAATCAGCTGCTTCACATCCCTGACCACGGAAGCCCTTGGAGAGGGCCGGACTGTAACCACTCGACGAGCTTTAGCAATATGTCTTTGATGATCTCCGGCGTGACGCGGTCACATCGAGCGAATGACTCAAGCTTCCCTTTTACCGCATCAAATGCCGTTCCCTCCGGCATAACGGAGAGGGCATCAATGAACGGCATCCTTGGTATCAACTTCAGGTGAACACCAAAACTCGAGTGAACAGAAGATTTACACAACTGAAGGGATCAACCGGCAACAAGTGCATATTCTTGCGGCGAAACGATTGATATCATGCGCCTATCAGAACCCAACCAGGGCCCGCCTCATGGAAATCGAACTCCAGGAAGTGCGCGACTTCATTGCGTCCATTCCGCCTTTTGACCGTCTGCAACCCAATGCCATCGATGAGTTGGTGCAGGAAATTGCCATTCGCTATTTCCGTACCGGGTCACCACTCCCACCGGAGAATGTCCATCAGGATCGGCTCTACATCATTCGCAAGGGTGCGCTGAGCCTGACCTCCACCAAGGGCAATCTGCTGGGAAAGCTGGGTGAAGCCGATATCTGTACCACCTTCTGCATTCACGAAACGGCCGACAAGTTTCAGGTATCGGTTGATGAAGATACGCTGGCCTACACCATTCCCTGCAAGAAGCTGGCGCAAATCGTCGGTTATGACTCGACCATTCTTTCCTTCATCTACAACACGGCCTCCCAGCGGCTGAAGCAGGTCATCGCCTCGCGCCAGCAGGCAGCAGCAGCCTCCTCCACACTGATGAGCATGCTGGTGGCCGATGTCCTGCAATCACAAGCCGTGACGCTGGATGCCAGCGAGAGCATTCACGAGGCGGCCATTACCATGGCGGATGAGGCAATCTCATCGCTGATTATCATGGAGAGTGGCAGCGCGGTCGGCATTCTCACCGACAAGGACATTACCAAGCGCTGCGTCGCTGCTGGTGTTTCTCCGGCCAATCCAGTCGAGCAGATCATGACACGGGACATGACCTCGATCAGCAGTGACACCAACGCATTTGAAGCGCTGATGGTCATGACGCGCAGCCATATTCACCACCTTCCGGTCATCGACGATGATGAGCTCAAGGGCATTATCACCGTGACCGATCTGATGCGCCAGGAAGGTCGCAACTCGGCCTATCTGACCAGCGCCATCCATCGCGCCCATGATATCGAGACCCTGAAGAATCACAGCGCCTCGATTCCGCAATTGCAGTTGCAACTGGTCAACCAAAGCGCCACACCGGACCATGTTGGCAAGGCAGTCACCTCCATTACTTCGGCCATCACTCGCCGCTTGCTGGAGCTGGCCGAGGAAAAGTTTGGCCCACCACCCGTACCCTACGCCTGGGTGGCCGCCGGCTCCCACGCTCGGCGGGAGCAGACTTCCCACTCCGATCAGGACAACGGCATGATCATTGCCGATTCACTGCAAAAGGCGGATGAGGGCTGGTATGCCGATGTCGCAAAATTTGTCTGCGATGGCTTGAACGAATGCGGCTTTGTCTACTGCCCCGGCAACGTCATGGCCGTCAATCCGGAGTGGCGCCAGACGCAGTCGGTCTGGCAAGGCTATTTCAAGAAGTGGGTGAACATGCCCGAACCCAAGGCGCTGATGTATTCGAGCATCTTCTTCGACTTGCGAACCATTCACGGTGACACTTCATTTCTCCGACAGATCCGCGAAACCATGCTGGCACAAACACCCGACAGCACGCTGTTTCTGGCTCACCTGACCGGCAATGCGCTGAAACTGCGCCCACCGTTGGGGTTCTTCCGCGATTTCGTGCTGATTCATGATGGCGAACACAATGATACGCTGGACCTCAAGCACAATGGCATCGCTCCCATTGTCGATCTGGCGCGAATCTACGCCCTCTCCGAAGGGATCTACGCCGTCAATACCATCGAGCGCCTGCAGGCTGCCGCCGGGACACCCTCACTGAGCGAAGCAGGTTCTGCCAACCTGCTCGATGCACTGGAGTTCATCGCCACGCTGCGGCTGGAACATCAGGCGCGGCAGATACTGGACAACGAGGAAGCCGATAACTTCATGTCACCCAGGGAAATCTCCCGCCTCGAACGCGAGCATCTCAAGGACGCCTTCAAGGTCATCCAGACCATGCAGAGCAGCCTGCAGTCTCACTACCAGATCTGACATGTTCCAGACACTGATCGGCATCGATGCACGCAGAAAGCGGCTGCTGAAAAAGGCACCCGCCGGGCCACTGCGTGACTTTCTCGCTGTACCCTTCCCCGATCCCTCGACCCCGCTGGACAAGACGCCCATCCTCGCCGTGGATTTCGAAACCACCGGACTCGATGCCGTGAAGGATCAGATCCTCAGCATCGGCTTCATCGAAATGGAAAACTGCGAGATCCTCGTCTCCAGCGCCTATCATCAGGTCATCAATACCCGGGGAAATCTGGACGAGAAGAATGTCATCATCCACCAGATTACCGACAGCCACAAATCGACCGGTGAAGCGCTGAACACCGCAGTCGAGGCACTGCTACAGGCGCTGGCAGGCAAGGTGATGCTGGTGCATTTCGGCAGGATCGAAAAGACCTTTCTGACCGCGGCCTGTCGCGAACTGTACGGGCTGGCCCCCATCTTCCCGATGATCGACACGCTGTTCATGGCCAAGCGCCGCATGGACATGCGTACTGCGGGCTACGACCCTTCCGAACTGCGGCTGTTCCAGCTGCGGGATCATCATGGGTTGCCAGCCTATTCGGCCCACAACGCCCTCAGCGACGCCCTGGCTACCGCGGAGCTGTTTCTGGTGGAAACCGCACTGATGAACCGGAAGAAATCTCCCCCCCTCAAGGCTGTGGTGCAATACTGACCTGCAAGCCACTGAAACGAAGCGCAGGCGTGCCAGAACAAGTCAGGGCCGTGGCAGGCTGAAGCCCCTCATCATTTGGGTGAAACGGGACTGTCAAGGGTTTGTCATTGTTTTCATTTAGTTGTCACTGGCTTTAGCCGCCACCTTGAATAAGACGGGGTAACGACTCAGCGTGCAGTTCACATAAGCAGTCACTGCTCGGATTGCCTCTGGAATTCGTCGGATCAAGGCAGGAAATGCGAGCTTACAAGCGTAAATGACCATTTCCTGACGCAGAGATGATGGATTTCAGAAGTG
>CAYTPO010000210.1:0-9071 GCA_964439815.1 uncultured Thiotrichales bacterium | reverse complement strand
GTTTACCTTGTATACAAGATTGCCTTGCTGACGGAGCTCCTTTGACAGCCTTCGAAAAAAAGGCCCAATCGGCCCTTGCAACAACAGGACTTTAGTGAACATATGAAATCCCTTTTATTATTAATATCATTTTTCTAACCTGCCTTTCCAGGTAGCTGGGCTCCAATCGTTTCAGGCCCTTTGCACCCTCGGAACTTTTCTTTTGCTCATTGAGCTTATCAATCATCTGTTCACAACCAGTAAAAAACCCCGACTCCCAATCATAATACTCAGGATAAACAAGAAGAGCGCCTGCTATCAACTCATCCAGCGAAAGTTGTCTTGTTCTCCGCAAAATAGCATACCGATCATTCGTCAAACCCCAACCGGCATAAAATGGCCTTCCATAGACATGAACAGGCACGCCTCTCAATAGCGCTTCAAAACCCACTAACGATGTCATTGTATGAACTTCATCGGCAACATCGAGGCAATCCGGTATACTTGCATTGACAACAACCTGATCACAGTATTCAGATAGTATTTCTTCGCCGACCTTGCCTTTTCTGTTACCACTTGAAACATCAGGGTGAGGTTTAAATATGATATACGAACCCGGGTTTTCCTCTCTCACTGCTCGAATCAACGAAGCATTATCTGCAATATCAAGACATCCCTTTGATATCGATGCATCATCAGCGACCTGACCCGGTATAAACAGGATCTTTTGCCCTTTCCCCGCACCGACAGACAGCGATCTTCCTCGCTCACAATTATATTTGCTCAATCGCATTGACACGATTTTCTTCTGAATTCTACGAGCCACCTCACGTTGGCTCAGAGAGAATTCGGCATCATTCAGAATGTTCTCCAGCTCACTTGGAACATTGGGATCAAAATATATACCTTTGCTATCGAGCACAAGCGAAGAAGGTCTAATAAAATCAGAACCGAGTCCAACAGATCGCAGGAAACCATCCTCCATTCTCAATAATGGTGTTTCTACCAACGCCACCAACTCAGAGAGGCCTTCCGGTGTTCTCGCCCCCCAGACAACAACCTCATCCCCTTTCCCGATACCTTTCTTTTTAGCTTCCTCCACCGATTTGACGAAAGCTACGCGGTTACCCCTTGATTTCAGGAATGGAAGTATATTGTATCGCTTCCAGTGCCGGATTCCGAAACAGTAGATGTTCCGTCTCCTACGCTCATTGTGATCAATTTGTGTTTTAAGCACTTTAAGCGCAGTCATGATGTCGCAACGTTCACTCGTATGCGGATTTACATATCGGCTATAAAGAATATATGCCGCTGCAAATATCTCAACAACACCTCGCTTCCTGATTCGTCTCTTGCATACCATTCGGTCATCAGTTACCCCCCATCCAGCATAAAAAGGCATGCCAATACAGACAACTTCCCTACCCAGCATCAGCGCCTCGAAACCCATAAGCGACGTGGCAACATAGACTTTGTCCATCTGCTCAAGAAGCGAAATTGAATTCACATCCTCAGTAATTATCTTGACAGAGCGTGGTATCGTTACTCCCGAGCTACCACCCTTCCTGAATCCCGCAATCGTTTCAGGGTGAAGCTTGAGATAGACATCGGATCCCGGGTTTTCCGCAAGCGCCATTTCAACCAGCAACTCTAAATCAAAGGTCTGCTCCATCCCATAGATTACTGAAGCATCATTCTTCACCTGATCTACAACAAGCACCTTCTTCCTTTCTTCGTCACCATCTACAACCTGGAAAGCCGGAGCGCCATTGTATTTGGATATTCTATTGGTCAATATATAGGAAATGGCGTCTTCCGCTTCTTGAAGCACACGTGCCGTAAAAGTACCCTCGCCCCCATTCAGAATGGTCTCCAGCGTCGATGGTCTCCGCGCATCGAAATAGATACCCTCAAAATCAACAACCAATGATATGGAAACAGCGCCTTCTCTACCGAGACCAAGCGACCTGACAAAACCATCTTCCAGTGTTGCATAGGGAATCCCATTGGAAGATGAAAAAGAGCGCGCCCTGGCCGTGTTCGCCTTCAACCCCCAGCCAACAACAAGGTCTTTTGCATCCAATGCCCCTGCAGCCGGGTTGAAACATGAACCCTCCGCATCAAGGAATACCTCAAGAAACCTCAACCGATGAATTCCTTTAGAAAATGTACCAATAATCACAATGCTGCCATCACTCCTTGAGGCGTTATCAAAAAGGCCGCCAAACCTCATTTATCCCGCACGTAAAACTCATACCCATCACAACCATCGAATAGGCCATTCTCTCATTCCCCCCATACTTCTCTCGACCCCATGACTTGGCGCCGCAGCCAGATCCCCTCCGTACAGAGACGAACTAAAGCATGTAACGCCCGTGTTGAGAGGGAACTAACACCCAGGAAACAATAAGATATGGATACTCGGCATTAACCAGGCGATAGATAAACCAGGGATCCACCTATAGGTAACCAGCGGCCCATACCATCACCAAATGCTGGAAGCCTGTCGGACTCAACCACTCCCGATTAGTCAACGATGAAACGATCGCGAACAACACAAAAGAGAATCAGATCAACTTTCTACTGACAACGCATCTTAACTATCAGACTAGCTGCATTGCCTAAATCTACAATCCTTGGAAAGATACATGGGCAAATGCCAAGAGCAAAACCAAACTGGCGCCACCTACAAATGTTCAAGGAATAGTACAGATGAAAAGCTCCAATACGGTCAAGCACCCCGCTACAGTCTCCAGAACTCACAGAGAACTCCAGAATGGACATAAGGCGGTAATTCTCTGGTTCACCGGCCTTTCTGGAGCAGGCAAGTCAACACTCGCCCAGGCGGTGGATGAGCGCCTCAACATGATGGGCTACCATTCCTTTGTTCTGGATGGTGACAATGTCAGACACGGCCTGTGCGGTAACCTGGGGTTTTCGGACCAGGACAGGAAGGAGAACATACGAAGAATCGGTGAAGTATCAAAACTGTTTCTCGATGCGGGTGTGATCACGCTCACAGCTTTCATATCCCCATTTATCGAAGACAGAGACAAGGTGAGGGCACTCATTCCAGAGGGAGACTTCATTGAGATTTATTGTGATGCTTCTCTGGGCGTCTGCGAATCTCGAGATGTCAAGGGACTCTACCAGAAAGCGCGGAAAGGTGAGATCAAGGAATTTACCGGCATCTCTTCACCCTATGAGCCACCACCCAATCCCGAGCTAATTGTCGAGACAGGGCACCAGCCATTGCACCAGTGCTGCGATCAGATCATTCGTTACCTACAGAAGAATGCAATCCTGCCCTTGGCACAAAAACGTGCTATCTAGGAGGCTGTCGGACTTAACCGTTTGAAGCGAAAATTACTGGGGGTGAATTAAGTCAGTTTATCATGTGAGGAGAATAGCCGAGCTATTTAACGAACAGGATAAACTGACTTAATCTCCATCCAGAGATTTGCACCCCAAGGGCACTTCCTGCGGGCGCAGCCAAACAGCATTAAGTCCGACAGGCTCCTAGATAAGCAGCGCTAATGGCACGAGTACTCGTGCCATTTTCGTGCAGCATGAAGCCGAAGCCCACTGTGAACGTAAAGCATCCCCCACAACTCCGGGAATCCATGAATAATCCTGACCACAACTGTCTTGAGCAGGCTCGAAAATCCGGCTGGTACGACTTTACCATTATCGTCGATCAACCGCGTGACGAACACTACCTTCTGGATCTCGGCATGCCCGATATTCCGGGACATCTTGGGCATATTCATCTACCTAAAGCGAACTCTGAAGGCGTGATCGAGGCTATAATCTGGCTGCGCAGCAGTTCCAGGTATCTCAGGCTGATCGAGCCTTCCGGGGAAACGGCTATACCCTTTAAACAAATGCGGAGTCGCCGCCTGAATTCATTTTCTGCATTTGTGAATCTACTCATGAAGACCCACAGGCTTGCCGATCATAATCCGAACCTGAGACTAGTGAACACAAGCCGAAAGAATGGAGCACGCCTTCGTAAAAAAGGGTTTCACGGCATGTTGACCGGCGCTTACAAGGATTATTATCGAGCCTATTTGCATGCACCCACCAGCGCCGCACCAACACCGTCTGATGATTATACTCACTGGGTCAATCGTTATGACTCCACCGATGATGTAAAAATCCAGCGATGGCACGGCATCGCCAGGAAACTTGTGGACGGTCCACTTATTTCAGTCATCATGCCCGTTTACAACCCCGCTCCCGAGCACCTTAAAGCAGCATTGGCTTCAGTTACACAGCAAATTTACGAAAATTGGGAGCTATGCATAGCGGATGATGCGTCCACCAACCCCGAAATTCACCAGATACTCGAGGCCAGTACACAACACGATCCTCGCATCACACTAACCCGTTTGCCGAAGAACAGCGGCATCGCTGATGCAACCAACGCCGCACTGGAACTCGCCAAAGGAGACTGGATCACTTTTCTGGATCATGATGACCTCCTGCGCGAGCAAAGCCTGCTGCGTATCGCCGAAACGCTTCGGGCGCATCCCCATATTCGCTTTCTCTACACAGACGAAGACAAGATCAGCGACGCCGGCGAAAGGCAGCAACCCCATTTCAAACCGGACTGGAATCCAGAGCTGTTACGTGCAGTCAACTATCTCTGCCACCTATCCGTATACGACCGACAACTGGTCCAGGAAACTGGTAATCTGCGTCAGGGTTTGGATGGAGCACAAGACTACGACTTCGTACTACGCGCAACCGCACAATTGCAGGAACATGAGATACATCACCTGCCGGAAATTCTCTACCATTGGCGGCTTGCGAAAGGCTCGACTGCAGGTGGGGCCGACAACAAGAGCTATGCAGCCAAGGCGGGAGAAAAAGCTCTCACAGATGCCATGTGCAGCACTACACCAGGGTGTAGTATTACGGCGGGCGAATATCCGACAACCTACCGGGTCGACTATCCAATACCAAACCCTCAGCCGTTGGTCTCGATCATCATTCCGACAAGGAATGCAGGCCAATTGGTAGAACAATGTATCAACAGCATCATAAAAAAAACCACTTATAGTAACTACGAAATACTGATTGTTGACAATGGCTCCACTGATAAGGCGTCAATAGATTACTTCCGGATGCTGGATCAGGAATCCGTTGCACGCATACTTCCACTCGATATTCCCTTCAATTATTCCCGGCTGAACAATTTTGGTGTGGCTCGGGCTCAGGGAGACGTAGTTGTACTCCTCAACAACGATGTCGAGATTATCTCAGACAACTGGCTATCCGAAATGGTATCGCTCGCAAGCCGACCTGGAACAGGCGCAGTGGGAGCAAAACTCTATTACTCCGATGGCAAGATACAGCACGGTGGCGTCATTCTGGGAATCGGGGGCGTTGCAGGCCACGCACACAAATACTTCGATCGCCACGCAAGCGGTTACTTCGGGCGTCTGAAGCATCGACAGAACCTTTCCGCAGTCACGGCAGCCTGTCTCACTGTAAGGAAATCCATCTATGAAGAGCTTGGTGGCCTTGATGAAGAGAACCTGACAGTTGCATTTAATGATGTCGACTTTTGCCTGCGCTTGCTGGATGCGGGATATACAAACATCTGGACCCCATACGCCAAACTATATCACCACGAATCCATCAGCCGTGGCGCTGAAGATACACGTGAAAAACAGGAAAGATTTACCCGCGAGGTCCGTTTCATGCAAAAGAAATGGGGAACTCGCCTAACGACGGATCCAGCCTACAACCCCAACCTGACGCTGGAACACGAAAACTTCAGCCTCGCTTTTCCTCCACGACGAGCTGCCACCGACACAGCTTCAAATATCATTGAAAAGCAACTGTCAGCGCAACCAGGCTGACGAAACGAGCTGGGAACGGGCAGCCTAAAACGCCAATAGAAGGCATCATGACAGACAAAAAGCTTATTTTCATACATCTACCAAAAACTGCGGGCACAACCATACGCAGCATACTCAATCAACAGTATGGAAAGGATCGGATCTGTGGTATCTACGATGGTGATCCTGGGTTCCTATCTCACGAGGCGTTTGACGCACTGCCTGAAACAGAAAAGGAGCAATACCAAGTATACTGTGGTCATTTTCCGTATGGTCTACATGAAAAGATCAAGGGCAAAGCGCACTACTACGCCATGTTTCGGGATCCGGTTGAACGCGTAATATCCTACTATCATCACGCCATGTCCCACTCACCGGCATTCCAGAAGAATCCGGTGAGCCTGATGAAGTTTCTGGATCGCAAAGACTGGCAAGTAGATAATTTGTATACACGATTCATTTCGGGGCAGCAAGCTGGATACGGCATGTGCCACAACCGCATGGTCTTCAAGGCACTTGAAAATATAGATAGCCACTTTCTCGCGGTTGGCTTACAGAAGAACTTTGACATTAGCCTGAAGATTCTCGGAAAACGCCTCGGATGGAGTGCACCTCAACATCCCCCTGTCAATGTCGGCAAAGAGCGACCTTCCCTGGAGTATTTCTCGGTTCGCGAAATTAACCGGATACGAGAACTCAACCAACTGGATCAGGTACTGTTCGACTACATACAAGAGAAGTTTGCACGCCAGCGACGTGAACTCGAAGATACGCATTCATCACCCAGACCTGAAATGGCATAGCCCGGCTAATGCGCTTTCTCTTCATCTCCAACAGCAAGCACCTTCTCTATCCTACTCGTGATGCTTCTACCCGTTACCGTTGCCTGCACCCGATCGAAGCACTCAGCGAACTTGGCTACCACGCAGACCTCTGCACCCAGCGCGAGTTCGGCTGGAATCTGACCGACCTCTATGATGCCTACATCTTTCACCGGCCACGCTACAGCCGCTATTTCGCTTTCCTGATCAACCGATTGAACCGACTCGGAAAGGTCGTGATCGCTGACTATGATGACCTGCTTTTTTCACCTGAACATGCTGGCGATGCGCCAATATACCGGAATGGGCAGGCCTCTCTACGCATTACCCGAAAACTGCATCAAAATTACCTTGCAGCACTTCAGCTCTTCGATAACTTCACCACTTCCACATCACCACTGGCTGAACAAATCAGGCTGAAAAAACCATCGGCTACCATTGAAGTCATCCACAACGGTTACTCGGCCAACTGGGTAACACAAGCAAGGATCAATCCACCTAAAGATGACAGGATCGTTGCAGGCTATTTTCCGGGGACGAGAAGCCACGATCGCGACTTCAACCACATAGCCGGTGCTGTTACATCCTGGCTTGAAAAAAGCCGGCATATGCTTACAATCGTCGGCCCTCTCGAAATTTCTGCTCCGGGATTTCCGGTTCACACCATCCAGCATCGGGACCATGTACCCTATCGTTTACTGCCCCAGCTAATTTCTACCTGTCACCTGACACTTGCGCCACTGGAAAAAACACTGTTTAATCACTGCAAATCGGGTATCAAGTTCTTTGAATCGGCACTCTTTGGCGTACCCATCATCACCTCCCCCATCCCGGATATGGTACGGTTCAAGGAATCAGGCCTTATACTGGCCGACTCACCCGAAGACTTTTATGATGGCCTCCATTACCTGTCCGAAGATAGCAATAACCATAGTGAACGGTGTGCAGATGCACACCGTTACGCACTCAGAAATTGCAGCGCCCTGACTCAAACAGAACGAATGTTGCGATACGTGCATAGCTTGATCCCATGTACCATCAGCTCCAATTCCCCACCCAAAAAACCCACTTCAGCTACAGGCTATCTGTCTCATTGACTCCTGCAACTTCCATGTTTCCAACTACAAATTATTCGTATCACAATGAAAAAGGGCAATACTTTCCATTCGATCCCAAAGCTGAAGATCATCGGCCCAAATGATGACTGGAACCCTTGGCTCACGCAGGATTCCCGCTCACCAACCCTACTGACTGCCCCTTTCGGGAAAATCATTCCATCCCCACCACTTCTTATTCATACACCAAGTGACGGGTTTCTTGAGCTTGGGCATATTATGCACGACGCTCAACTCCGCAAAGCGCAACTGGGAATGATGCTTGAATCAGCGCTTTACCATCCCCTGCCCCGCCATTGGAAAAAACTGGATCACACCCTGCGCGTTGCACTTCTGGATCAACCAAGGGATACCTCTGACTGGTTTGGAAGCATTGACTTCCTTCTGAACCAGGGATGGCAGGTAATCACCCCCTCTCACCTGCCACAGCAGATCAAGCGACGGTTCCAACAACACCGACGTTTTGTCGCTCTCCCTTCGAGTGAATCAGCCAGCACTCTGCCACTCATCAGAAATAGCAACCTGATCGTTGGTGGCACGGGACCAATTGCAAGGGTAGCCGCATTTCTGGGAAAACCTCTTTTATGGGTCAGTAGCAACACCAACCAACCAAAGCCAGCAGAAGATTTTCATGAGCAGGGAATAGCAGCATCAGATGAGTTAAAACAGATACTACTAAAGGGTTACCCGCTGGATACCATTACAGAAAACCTCCATATTTCCCCACCGCGATTTTTTACTCTGGCCGGCCACATCCATCTCCCCGGCGCGAACTCTGACACTCCAGACCACGACAAATGGCCTGCCAGCCAAACATCAAACCAAATATGTAATGTACGCAAAAACCGTGAAAAGAACGGAGAGACGATGGAAATACAGGGTAATGTTGGGCGCTACCACAAGGAAATAGACAAGTTCGGCAGAAAGCTCAGGAAGCTCTCGAATGACCCCAAGGCATTTCTTCTTGACGCCAAAAACCCTCTCTTTAGAGAAATTGGAAAGCGCTGGCCGCAGACACTTTAGCGGTATCGGCAAACCCGCAAAGCAAACTCCAGCATCCCTCTTTACTAAGACCTACATAAATAAAGCCTCATGGTTTCGCATAAGAACATGTAGGTGCATCAAAAAAACTGGAGACAACGTGCGGTAAATTTTGCAGTCGTTTAAGTGCGCTGGTGACAGAAGCACGTAATTGATCTTTGGTTTGTACACTTCTCTTACCTACCCGCGTTTTGACATGTGCCCAAACCAACTCATCTGGATTGAGTTCCGGGGAATATGGTGGCAGAAAGAATAGTTCGATCTGA
>CAYTPO010000209.1:0-7203 GCA_964439815.1 uncultured Thiotrichales bacterium | reverse complement strand
AAGTGTGGTACGTGCGAATCGTTTCATAGTGCCTGCTCCATAGTGAAATTTGGTGTCCTGCCCGGTGTCTCCTGATGCATCCATTCGAGCGGGCGGTCGTCCGCGCCATGAGGCGGAACCGCGACCGTTGATGATCATGGTTGACTGACATGATGGTATGGAAAGGGGCTTGCGGTGACATGACCCATCAGCGCCATGCCCCATGACGCAGGTCACAAAAAGGCGGCGTTTGGATTCATTTTCACGCCAGCCGTGAGCAATTCACCGATGGAAAGAAAAGATCGACTTGATGGGTATGCAAAAGCGTAGGAATGTGATGAGAGGGTTTTCTGGTTTGCCAGGCGCCCCAAGCCCAAGGGCTTGCGAGGACTTTCGTGATCCAACTGCGGTTTCTAGGAGCCTGTCGGACTTAACGCTGTTTGGCTGCGCCTGCAGGAAGTGCCCTTGGGGTGCAAATCTCTGGATGGCGATTAAGTCAGCTTATCCTGCTCGTCAAATAGCCCTGCTATTCTCCTCACACGATAAACTGACTTAATTCACCCCCAGAGATTTTCGCTTCAAACGGTTAAGTCCGACAGATTCCTAGACGACAAATAAAGCGCACAGATACGTGAATTTGAATGGGGCTAAAGCTTTCTAAATTTTTCCGGTCAAAAAGCTATCAAGTGTTTTTTTGCTTTTTGTAGGGGGTGAGTAGTTATGGTTTTCGAGTGTCTTTTTGAATTGCTTCTATATGGCGATTTCACAGTATGAACCCTGAATCTTTGCCCAAAATTTGGCGGAACCTGTTCGCAGGTTAAACCTGTATGGCCCTTGTGTTGGCCATGATATGACCTTGGCTCTGAAGCGTGTCCTTCCGGCAAAGCACCACCGCTCCCGGCGACTTCGCTGCATGATTGCTGTGATGGTTTACAAGGCGCTGTGATGGCATTATCTGTACCCTTGTGGCTGCTGGTGGAATTCGGAATTGGCACGGGAGTTGCTGTGTTGGCTGGAAGGTATTTTTAGGAATCGCATGAGATCACTGTTATGGAAATGATGAAAGCGCTGGTGAAGCGGCACCCTCGGGAAGGTTTGTGGCTGGAGGAGATGCCATTGCCGGAGGTGGGTAATAATGATGTTCTGATCAAGATACACAAGACGGCCATCTGTGGTACGGATGTGCATATCTACAATTGGGATGACTGGTCGCAGAAGACGATTCCCGTACCGATGATCATTGGTCATGAGTTTGCCGGTGAGATCGTCGAGATGGGTTCCAATGTTACCGGCCTGAGTGTGGGGGATATCGTCTCGGGTGAAGGGCATATCGTTTGCGAGCGCTGCCGCAACTGTCTGGCCGGGCGTCGCCATCTCTGCCCCAATACCATTGGTGTGGGTGTCAATCGTACCGGCGCGTTTGCCGAATACCTTGCGATTCCGGCGAAGAATGTCTACCGTCCCAGCCGACCAATGTCCACTGATCTGCTAGCCTGTTTCGATCCGTTTGGCAATGCGGTGCATACTGCGTTGTCGTTCAATATGGTGGGCGAGGATGTATTGATCACCGGGGCGGGGCCGATCGGAATCATGGCGGCGATGGTGGCGTCACACTCCGGGGCGCGTAATATCGTGATTACCGATCTCAACCAGTACCGGCTGGATCTGGTGAAGTCGATCGTGCCCAAGGCGATTCCGCTGAATGTGAATGATGGGCCGATTGGCCGTGATTTCATGCGGGACCTGGGGATTTTCGAGGGGTTTGATGTGGGTCTGGAGATGTCGGGTTCACCACACGCCTTCAAGGATATGCTCAGCCTGATGATCAATGGTGGCAGTATCGCAATGTTGGCGATTATGCCGGATGGCACTGGCATCGACTGGAATCAGGTGGTGTTCAAGGGGCTGTTTATCAAGGGTATCTACGGTCGGGAAATCTTCGAGACCTGGTACAAGGGTACGATGATGGTGCAGAGTGGGTTGCCGCTTGAAAAGATTATCACGCATCATTTCCCCTACACTGATTTTCAGAAGGGGTTTGATGTGATGCGGTCGGGCGAGTCGGGCAAGGTGATTCTTGACTGGCTGGATGTGTAGACAAAATCAGGACAAGAGATGAGTTTCAAGAGCGCGAAAGAGAGCCTGGAAAAGGATTTGCAGGAAATTCGGGAGGCAGGCTTGTGGAAGAACGAGCGTGTCATTGCCTCCGAACAGAAAAATGATATTACGCTGGCGGATGGCAGTGAGGTCATCAATATGTGCGCCAACAATTATCTCGGGTTGGCAAATAATCCCGAGTTGATCGAGGCGGCGAAGGTGAGTTTCGATCAGTGGGGATTCGGGCTTTCCTCGGTGCGTTTTATCTGCGGCACCCAGAGCATCCATAAGCAACTGGAAGCAAAGGTGTCGGAATTTCTCGGCATGGAAGATACCATTCTCTACGCCGCCTGTTTCGATGCCAATGCGGGGCTGTTCGAGACCATTCTGACGGCCGAGGATGCGGTGATCTCCGATGAGCTGAACCATGCCTCGATCATCGATGGTGTTCGTCTCTGCAAGGCGGCGCGTTATCGCTACAAGAACAACGATATGGCGGATCTGGAAGAGAAGCTGAAAGCCGCGCGTGAAGCGGGTGCACGCCGTATTCTGATCACCACCGATGGCGTGTTTTCCATGGATGGCACCATTGCACAGCTCGACAGGATCTGTGATCTGGCGGATCAGTATGATGCGATGGTACATCATGATGACTGTCATGCGGTGGGCTTCATGGGTGAGAAAGGGCGGGGCATCCATGAATACTGCGGCGTCATGGATCGGGTGGATATCATTACCGGGACTTTCGGCAAGGCGCTGGGGGGGGCATCCGGTGGCTATACCTCGGGTCGCCGGGAAATTGTCGATATGTTGCGCCAGCGTTCCCGCCCGTATCTCTTTTCCAACACCCTTGCACCGTCGATCTGTGCCGCCAGTATCAAGGTGCTGGACATGCTCAGTGAATCCACGGCATTGCGCGATCGTCTGCAGGAAAACACGCATTATTTTCGCAAGGGGATGAAGGCGGCGGGATTCGATGTGGATGAGGGGGATCATCCCATTGTGCCGGTTATGCTGGGGGATGCCGTGCTGGCACAGAAGATGTCGGCAAGATTGCTGGAGAAGGGGGTTTATGCCATCGGTTTCTTTTTTCCGGTGGTGCCCAAGGGCAAGGCGCGAATTCGTACCCAGATTTCTGCCGCGCATACCAGGGATGACCTGGACAAGGCCATCAGCGCGTTTTCAGAGACGTATCGGGAATTGTCGGAGCAATAAGAAATAGCCGCCGCCAGCGGGTGCTGACGGCGGCTTTTCACGGAGAAGGGTTTATCCCGTCTTGATTTCGATCTTCCGAGGTTTGTGCTGCTCGGAACGTGGGACAAACAGTTTCAACACGCCATCCTTCAGATTGGCATCGATGGCAGCGGCGTCCAGTTCGCTACCGAGTGTGAACTGCCGCGTAAAGACACCGGCATGCACATCCATGTAGGTGGCGTTCAGGGTTTCATCGGTGTGCAGGTTGATGGCGCCCTTGATGGTCAGTACGTTCTTGTCCACATCGATATCCAGATGCTCCTTGCTGACGCCTGGCAGGTCGATCAGCAGCGTCACACCCTCCTTGCTTTCAATGATATCGACAGCCGGTGACAGCTCCAGTGGCATGGCATCAGCGCCCTTGGCCGCAGCGCTCACCGGGTTCTGTGTGGTTTGCATATTGGTTGTTTCAGTCATCTCGAATACCCCCTGTTCAAGCGTTGATGGTGATTTTGCGTGGCTGGGACTCACTGCGCTTGGCAATGCTGATATGCAATACGCCATCGCGGTAGACTGCCTCGGTCTTCTCGGGATCGACATCGTCGGGTAACGTGATTACCCGCTTGAAGCTGCCCTTGAAGCGCTCTTCTCGGTAGGTCGTTGCTTCCTCTTCTACTTCCTCGGGCTTGCGCTCACCGGAAATGCTCAGCAGGTTCTTCTCCAGCGTGACATCGATGTCTTCGATTTTCATGCCGGGCGCAAATACATACACCTCGACGCTGCTATCGGTCACCCCCATATTGACGGGTGGATACGCGCGCTCGCGTCTTGCGCGGGTGGAGCCCGCCGGGTAAGTAAAAAACATTTCATCCAGGTCGTCGAACAGGGATGAAGGAAAACGTAACATATTGGAAATCATGGGTTGCCTCCAACGGATTTGTTAATTGTCAATTTGTTGAGCCGCGTATATAGCATTCATCCGCACGCGACCGCTCTTGCTGCAAAAGATGTTGATCAGGTAACCGGATTTCAAGGGTTGGCGTTGGGTTTTTTTCTTTGCTGCGGCAGTTGAAAACAAAACAATGTATTACCATTGTCTGCAGCAATACTGTTTGTAACGACTCGGCTCACCTCTGGAATCCATCATCTCTGCGTTGAAAAATGGTCATTTACGCTTGAGAACTCCTGTTTTTCGCCTTGATCTGACGGATTTCAAAGGCAATCCGGGCAGCTACGGCTTATGTGAACTAATCGCTGAATAGTTACTACTGTTTTTTCATATTTGAGTTTCAGGTAACAACAATGAGCAATCCCTTGAATATTGTATGCCCGCATTGTGATGCGGTGAATCGTGTGGCAGCCGAGCGGCTGAGTGAGAATCCCAAATGTGGCAAATGCCATCAGCCACTCTTTACCGGCCACCCGGTGGAGCTGACCACAGCCAATTTCCAGAAGCATGTCACCCGCAACGACATTCCCGTGCTGGTCGATTTCTGGGCGCCGTGGTGTGGCCCTTGCAAGATGATGGCACCGGCGTTTGCCCAGGCAGCTGCAAGGCTTGAGCCGAGGGTTCGTCTGGCAAAACTCAATACCGAGGATGAGCAGATGATTGGCGCGCAATTCGGTATTCGCAGTATTCCGACGTTGATGCTGTTCAAGCAGGGCAATCAGGTTGCCAGTCAGCCTGGTGCGATGGGCGAAGCGGATATTGTCCGCTGGACGCAATCGCATCTGTAGCGCACCTGGAGAAAGATGGGCCTGCCGGGCCATGCAGTCCGGCGGGTGGTTTCCCCTCATGCCCGTGAGGGGCCGTCAGAAGGGGAGGGTGAGTCCGGGTTCCAGTTGATGAATCCGTTGGCTGATCAGTGCTTCGATATGCTGCAATGAGACATCATCATCGGCTTCGAACCTGATTGACAGTGAGGGCGTGGTATTGGACGCCCGCACCAGGCTCCAGCCATGCGGGTATTCGATGCGCAGCCCGTCGATGGCGGTGATTCGCTGCACTTCGCTGTCATGGTCGAGCCGCTGAAAGGCCTGCATGAAGTCCTGCAGTTTCTGTTCGCAACCAAAGTCGATGGTGATCTCCGGTGTGCTCGGGCTGTCGGGCAAGGTGGCAAAGAGTTCACTGCTGCTTTGCTCCGTGTGACTGAGAATCTCCAGCAGGCGGGCCGCGGTATACAACCCGTCATCAAACCCGAACCAGCGATCATTGAAGAAGAGGTGCCCGCTGAGTTCTCCTCCCAATGGTGCGCCGGTCTCCTGCATTTTCCGGCGCAGCAGGGAATGCCCCGATGCGACCATCAGTGGTACGCCACCCGCCTGGCGGATGAAGCTTTCCAGATGACGGGTGGATTTGACATCGTAGACAATGGTGCTGCCGGGGCGTTCCCGCAGGATCTCCCGGGCGAACAGTAATAACTGACGATCCGGCCAGATGATCTTGCCTGTCGAATCGACCACACCGAGGCGATCGCCATCGCCATCCAGCGCCAGACCAATATCGAGATGACCGTCGATGACAAGCTGTTGCAGTGCTTGCAGGTTTTCGGGTACCGACGGATTGGGGTGGTGGTTGGGGAAGCGGCCATCCGGCTCGCAGAACAGCTCGTGAACCTGACAGCCCAGTGTCTTCAGCAATCCGGTGGCCACCGGGCCGGAAATCCCGTTGCCACAGTCGATGGCCACACGCAGTGGCCGCTCGATGTGGATGCCGGCGCTCAATTGTCTGATGTACTCGGGGACAATGCCGTGCTGGGTGAGCTGGCCTCTGCCCGACCTGAAATCTCCCTGAGCGATGCGCTGATACAGTGTCACCAGCTTTTCGCTGTGAAATGGCTGACCCTGCACGACCAGCTTGAGCCCATTGTAGTTGGAAGGGTTGTGACTGCCGGTGACGATGACGGCGTTGCCAATCCCGAACTCGTGGACTGCGAAATTGGCTACCGGCGTGGGGACTGCGCCGATGTCGGTCACGTTGACGCCGGAGTCGAGCAGTGCCTGGCTGAAGGCTTCGCAATAGGTGGGGCTGCTGAGTCGGGTGTCACGGGCGACGATAGCGCCGCTTTCCCCCAGATCGAGCAGCGTGGCTGCATACCCCTGGCCGATCAGGTAGACGATATCTTCAGTCAGCGTGGTATCCACGATGCCGCGGATATCATACTTCCTGAAAATGGTTTTGACAGGGAGGGTGAGGGCTGTCATCACTGCTTTCCTGTGTGCCCAAAGCCTCCCTCTCCCCGTTCGCTTTCCACGAACTCATCAACGATATTGAATGCCGCCTGTACCACTGGCAGGATGACCAGCTGGGCAATGCGGTCACCCGGCTGGATGGTGAAGGTGGTATCACCGCGATTCCAGCAGGAGACATAGATCTGCCCCTGATAGTCGGAGTCGATTAGCCCGACCAGATTGCCGAGGACGATGCCGTGCTTGTGCCCCAGTCCCGAGCGGGGCAGGATCGTGGCGGCCAGCCCGGGATCGCCCAGATGGATTGCGATGCCGGTGGGGATCAGTTCCGCCTGACCCGGTTCCAGTGTTATGGCCGACTCGCAGCAGGCGCGCAGATCCATGCCGGCCGAGCCGGGGGTGGCGTAGTTGGGTAGCGGGAATTCGTTGCCGATGCGGTGATCCAGCAGTTTGACGTCAACTTGATGCATGGTCAGATCCTTGTTGTTGGTAGCGCGCTGCAATCAGCTCGATCAGCTTGACCGCAAGCCGGCTTTTCCTGTCGCTGGGCAGCGACTGCTCACCACCGGGCCAGAAGACCTGCAGTGAGTTGTCGTCACGGTCGAAGCCCAGCCCATCGTGTACCGGGTTGGCAGCGATCATGTCCAGCCCCTTGTGTTCCAGCTTCTGTTTTGCGTAGGTGGACAGGTCATGGGTTTCTGCGGCAAATCCTACACAAAAAACCTGTGGGAAGGTACGGGCAAC
>CAYTPO010000208.1:0-18235 GCA_964439815.1 uncultured Thiotrichales bacterium | reverse complement strand
TCGAGGTCATCACGCAACTCGAAACACCGCCTCATGAAGAGACCGTCGTCAGGACTGTCAACGATGAGCAGGCTGACAACAATGGCTTTGAGGCGTCTACCAGCGAAACCATCATCCATGAACACCGCTATACACGCCCCTGGTGGAAGCACGTACTTTCGATTCCCACACTCCTGATCAGCGCCATTGTGATTGCACTGCTCGGCAGCTGGGTCAGCAAGCAGACCTCCTTTGTCCCGTCACCGGCTTCTCAGGTAATCGAAAACCATCTGGCCACCGAGAACCTGAGCCTGATCGGCCTGATCGATCTGAAGAAGATCGCTGCTGTAAAGCCCTGGATCAGCGCCGATGTCAGCCATTTCGAGATCCCTGCTGACCTGCGCTTCCTGCAGTCACTGGGTATCAATCTCGACAAGGACGTCAACAATATCGTGGTAAGCCAGCACAACAAGGAAGATGGCTACCCGACAGCATTCATCGTGCTGGGACAGTTCAAGGTAGACAATCTGCGTTCGATACTGATGACGCAGTTTGATGCCGAGCCGGTCGAGGCACAGAAGAATCAGTACACATTCACAGTAGACAACGAATCTGGCTGTCAGACCGAATTGGGCATCAGCCTGGATTCCAAGGAGGTCATTGTGACCTCGAGCGCTTTCCTGCCCGAGATCCATGATCTCATCCACAAGAGTTTCGAAAGCAAGCCATCCAGACTGAAGGGCTGGCGTGAATACCGGGAGCATCACCCCGTCAGCTTCGCGGTACTCAACGGCCAGGAGCTCTCGGCAGAGGCAGAAGAGGTGCTGGAAGATTTCCATACTCAACTCGATCTGGAGAAAACCCAGTCCATCTACATGGGGCTCAATATCTCCCGCATGATGATCGACAATGTCACCATCAACAGCACGATCGAATCTTCCGATCAGGCCATGCTGCAGGCAACCAGCGAAGCAGTGGAAAAATCCGGGCAGTTTTCCGACATCAGTCAGATGAAGCTCTCCACCGGGGTGCTGGCAATCGATATCCCGCTGGACAACCATAATGCCAACCTCCCCCTCTTTCAGAAACACTCCCTGCTTGGCATCTGTGCCAGCAACCAACCCGATCAGTAGGCCCCCTATTCTCAGACAGGCTCCTAGCGCTGGGCGCCACTCTGGAGCGAAATTTGCAGCAATCGCTACAACTTGAGTGAAGAGCAAACGCAGGCATGCCAGAACAAGCCAGGGCCGTGACAGGTTGAAGCCTCTTACCATTTGGGTGAAACGGGACTCTCAAGGGTTTGTCATTATTTTCATTTACTTGTCACGTAACTACTCACTGAGTAGTTACCTTGTCACAGGCTTTGGCCGCCACCTTGAATAAAACGGGTTCAGGTCAGAATATGGCCAGCAGCTGTACCGAGATGCGATCATCGATATCAGCGAGGATCTGGTTGGGTACTGCGCTGCCGGCCAGCCCCGGCGCTTCCGCATCCCGCACCTCATAGTTGACAATCAGCCGAGATTTCTTGTTCATGAAATACTGGGCTCCCAGCGTCAGCGTTTCCAGTTTACGCTCCTGCGCCGACACATCAGTCATCCGGTTGAGCACATCATAGCGGGCATCCAGTTCCCACTCTGGCGTCACGGCATACCCCAGATGCACATACCAGCCATCGGCTTCTCCTTCGGGTGCCACGTTGAACGACGCCACGGCAGTCCCCGCATTGTTGACTGAACCGGGAACCGCACCACCATCCGTGCCATTGAAAATCATGCCATCTGCGGCGATGTATTCTGCCGCAGCACGCCACTGTTGCTTGCGAAACGTCAAAGCGGCCCCCCAGCGATTGCGGTCATACTCACCCGCTCCTGCTCCGGTCAGTGTCCGCTTGCCATCCTGCCACCATGCCGACAGTTTGAGACCCTGCCGACGCGGCCCCTTGCCGCCATACACCTGCTCCGATGACCAGTAGAGATAGAGATCCTTGTTGTCATCATTATCGGCTCGCACGATGCCATTGCCATTGCCGATCATCGCGGCATAACTATGCTCCCAACCACTACGCCTGAAGGTATCAAACAGCTGTACACCCACATCACGGAATGCACCGTTGGGCCGGTTGGGATTCTGCTTGTCAGAGCCATCACCATCGAAGAAACGCTCCAGCAGCAGCTGGTTGGAGGCATTGGTGAAGTTGATATAGTCGAACACATGAATGGCCTGCAACCCCTCCTCGCTACCAGGATACTTGAATTGCCCTACCCTGATCCGCGCACCAGGCAGATGGTTGAAGGTGATACTGGCATCCGTCAGCCGGACACTGCCACCCCCCTGCCGGGTAATGGCATTGTTACCTGCTTCGGCAAGAAAGAAGTAATTCACATTACTGTCCAGCGGCATACCGGTGCCACGAATACCGATGCGAGCCCGTCTGATCTGAAAGGTGGATTCTGACTTCAGATCGGGACCGATCTGATTGAAGATTGCCGACTGCCCCTTCCACGGGCCGGCAGCCAGTAGTGCGCCATCGGTTTGCTGGTATTCCGGCTGGATGAAGCCCCACAGTTTTGCTCGTGGTGCGGCGCCTGCCGGTTCGGTACCTTGCAGCATCAGCCAGTTGGCCGCCTGGGATTCGCTGCCCAGGAATCCTGCAGAGAGGATCGCCAGAAGCAGCGTATTGCGAAGGTTAGGTGTACGATTGGTCATATTCCCTCCTCGGGATAGTCAAATTTTCCGGTAGCAGTGCAACAAACAGCTACCGCTTTATTTTGTATGGCACTGTCAGGGTTTGATCAGTATGTAATCCTGATCAACGAGATCCATGATCCGCACCACGCCAGCGGACACCTTGACGGCATGGGAACTCAGCACCGGCTTGTGCCCCAGTTTCCGGCTCATGGCATTGATGGTGTTGCTGCAGGCGGAAAACCGCACCCCGTTGTCTGCCAGACCCTGAATGCGATCCTTGTTGGTGTTCTCCGCAAACAGCAGCCGCAGGCCCGGACCAAACGCTACGATCTCAACATCAATCTTGTCCGTCCCGTAGTGTTTGAGCAGATTGTTAGCGACATTCAGCACCAGAGTTTGCTTGAAGGGGTTGTTGTCGCTGATTTGCAGCACAACTCTTTTTTCGGCAAAGGGCTTGGACTCCTGATCGGCCAACGAAATGGCCGACCAGCCCAGCAGCACGGTCAACAATGTCAGCAGCAGGACAGGTTTGGATAAGTAATGCACAATGGAAACTCCTCTTGATAATGGGAAAGAACTCGAACCTGCCAAAGCCTGAAGAACGACGACGATTCGCATTACCCAATAGATGGCCCGGTACGGGTCTTTATTCCCGATAAAAAATATTTTTATTTTCGGGAATAAAACAGCTGGCTCAAGCATCTAACGGCCAACAACTCAGGGTTTTCTATGTTCAATTTTTCACTGGCCGGGCGGTTTGCAAGGAAGAAACTGGCAGACAACAGGGACAACTATTTCCGCATGGCGTACGCCTGGTGCGGCGACCCGGCACTGGCCGATGATCTGGTTCAGGAGATGATGCTGAAATCTCTGGAAAAGAGTCACCAGCTGAAGAACATCAGCCGGTTCCTGCCCTGGAGCTACCAGATACTCCATAACTGCTGGCTCAGCCACCTGCGCGCACAGAAACCGAATGTCGATTTCGATGAAGAGATGGTCATCTGCGAAGACTGCCCGGAGCGCAGTTATCAGACCGACATGATCGGTCAGGCGGTGCATCTTGCCATCGGGAAGTTACCCATCGGTCAGAAGCAGGTCTTGATGCTGATCGACCTGGAAGGCTTTTCCTACAAGGAAGTGGCCGAGATTCTGACGATCCCGATGGGTACCGTGATGAGCCGTGTTTCCCGCGCCCGTACGTCGCTGGAGAAATCACTGTCTGCCATGCGGGAACCTGCCGAGACCAATATCAGGAAATTGAGGAGCATTAAATGACCACTGGAAAAAGCATTTCCGATGCACTGCTGCATCTGTATGTCGATGGCGAACTCGATGCTGCCGAAACCAAACGTGTGCTGCGGGCGATCGAGCAGGACAGGGATCTGAAAAACCGCGCCTGCCAGTTGCAGCATCTCAAGGCACTGGTCAAGAATCAGTATCCGCTGAAAGAAACCCTGCCAACCCCGCAGCAACCTGCAGGATACAGCTGGCAGGCCCGCGCCATATCACTGGTTCTGCTTTGTGGAGGCGTTCTGCTTGGCTGGTTCGGCCACAATGTTTCCTCCGGCAACCCAATGACCCGGCTGGCGGATGCCTCTGCCTCCGGCAATCGCGCCAACCTGCCGCAGCCCCAGACCGGCAAGATTCTGCTGCATATCGACGACAGCGACCAATCCAAGTTGCAGGCACTGGTCGATTACACCGAGGCGCTGTTGCAGGATGGCAATCGTCGTAATCTGAAAATCGAGGTCGTTGCCAATGCCGGTGGCATCAATCTGTACCGTACCGGTCAGGGCACCACCCAAAAACTGCAGGAACTCACCAACGAGTTCAGTAACCTGGAGCTGTTCGCCTGTGCCAATGCCATCTCCC
Source organism: uncultured Thiotrichales bacterium (assembly GCA_964439815.1). Classification (GTDB taxonomy): domain Bacteria; phylum Pseudomonadota; class Gammaproteobacteria; order UWMA-0217; family UWMA-0217; genus JALSHZ01. The sequence continues at coordinate 13,693 of CAYTPO010000208.1, read as the reverse complement.
GACTCAGGGAAAAGGGCATCCAGCTCGACTTGATCCCCGAAGCGCATACCGGTACCACCGCCCTCGAACACATCGTCCGCCGCATGCAGGAAGGCTGGCGCTATCATAAGATCTGAGCACCGCACCACATGACGGCGCCCTTGCCATCCCCAGTCAGACACGATGACTGACAGGCCGGGTTCACTCCGAACCCGGTCCAAACCACGCCCCCCGTGACCCACCACACATTCCGGCCATAGCCCACAGAACCGTCAAAATTCTGTTGCCTTGAGTTGTTGCTCTCCACTAGAATCCGCGCCCTGCATGCCCGGCTCGATGATTCCCGCCCCTATTCGCCAACTCTGGATTAATTGCACCCCATGATCACTTCCATCAAGCAAAACTGGTTCACCAATATTCGCGGCGACATTCTGGCCGGAACGGTTGTCGCACTGGCGCTGATACCGGAAGCCATCGCCTTTTCCGTGATCGCCGGGGTCGATCCCAAGGTCGGGCTCTACGCCTCCTTCTGTATCGCGTTGGTGACGGCATTTGCCGGTGGCCGGCCAGGCATGATCTCGGCTGCCACGGCGGCGATGGCGCTGTTGATGGTCACCCTGGTCAAGGAACACGGGCTGCAATTCCTGCTGGCAGCCACCCTCTTGACCGGGGTATTCCAGATCTTGGCCGGATACCTGCATCTCGGCTCACTGATGCGCTTTGTCTCCAGCTCGGTCGTCACCGGGTTTGTCAACGCACTGGCCATCCTGATCTTCATGGCGCAGCTGCCGGAGCTGACCAACGTCACCTGGCATGTCTACGCCATGACGGCTGCGGGGCTGGGCATCATCTACCTATTCCCGTTGCTGACCAAGAGCGTGCCTTCCCCACTGGTCACCATCGTCGTGCTGACCGTGATTGCCATGGTGCTGCAGCTGGATATCCGCACCGTTGGCGATCTGGGGGAACTGCCGGATACACTGCCGGTCTTCCTCTGGCCGGATGTGCCACTAACGCTCGATACCCTGATGATCATCCTGCCTTATTCACTGTCACTCGCAGTGGTGGGCCTGCTGGAATCCCTGATGACGGCCACCATCATCGATGATCTGACCGATACGCCCAGCGACAAGAACCGTGAATGCAAGGGCCAGGGACTTGGCAATATCGCCTCGGGACTAATTGGCGGCATGGCAGGCTGCGCAATGATCGGCCAGTCGATCATCAACGTGAAATCGGGGGGCCGCACACGACTCTCCACGCTGACAGCCGGCATCTTCCTGCTCATTCTGGTGGTTTTCCTCGATGACTGGGTATCGAAAATCCCGATGGCGGCGCTGGTGTCTGTCATGATCATGGTCTCGATCGGTACCTTCAGCTGGGGCTCCATCACCAAGATGCGCACCAACCCGAAAAGCTCAAGCATCATCATGCTGGCCACAGTGGTTGTCGTGGTGGCCACGCACAATCTCGCCTTTGGCGTCTTTGTCGGCGTTCTGCTAAGTGCCCTCTTCTTCGCCAATCGCGTCAGCCATTACAAGTATGTCACCTCGGAGATCAGTCCCGACGGCATGCAGCGCACCTACAAGGTGGTTGGGCAGGTATTCTTCGCCTCGGCTGACAAGTTCATCGAATCCTTCGATCTCAAGGAGGCGCTGACCCATGTAGTCATCGATCTGAGTCAGGCCCATTTCTGGGATATCACCGCTGTCAGCGCACTGGACAAGGTGGTCATCAAGTTCCGCCGCGAAGGTACCGACGTAAAAATTATCGGTCTCAACGCAGCCAGTGCTACCATGATTGATCGCTTCGGGGTGCACGACAAGCCGGAAGCGGTAGACCAACTCATGGCGCATTAATCAAGGATCTCTCAATGACCAAAGTCATCGCCTGCATTGACGGCACCAGTATTACCCCGGCAGTCTGCGATTATGCAGCCTGGGCCTCCCTGCGGATGGATGCTCCGTTGATCATCCTGCATGTGCTGGACAAGTCGGAATTTCCCACCCAGGCAAATCTCAGTGGCAATATCGGCCTTGGCAGTAGGGAGACCCTGCTCAACGAGCTATCGGAACTCGACGAAAAGCGCGCCAAACTGGCGCTGGAACAAGGGCGGCTGATGCTCGAAGCCGCCCGGGAACGGGCCATGGCCGATGGCGTTGAGGAGCCTGTTGCCATGCAGCGGCACGGGGATCTGGTCAATACACTGGCCGACCTGGAAAACGACACCCGACTGCTGGTTCTGGGGAAACACGATGATCACCTGGCCGAACACCTCGGCAGCCGCCTGGAGACGGCCGTGCGCTCACTGCATCGGCCCATTCTGGTCACTGCCAGTGAATTCAGCGAACCAAAAAACATCATGATCGCCTATGACGGCAGTGCCACCACCAGAAAATGCGTGGAAATGGTCGCCCGCAGCCCGCTGTTTCGGGGCGTAGGCTGCCACCTCGTCATGGTCGGCAGCAACCCCGGTAGTATGGAATGGGCCCAAAAAGCGCTGGAAGATGCCGGTTTCACTGTCAGCACCACCATGCAGACAGGCGAAGTGGAAAAGGTACTCTGTGACTATCGCCGCGATAACGCGATCGACATGATCGTCATGGGCGCCTACGGACACTCCGTTATTCGTCGCTTTCTGGTAGGCAGCACGACCACCAACATGATCCGTAATGCCAGGGTACCAGTGCTGTTGTTACGCTGAGAATAGGACCCTCTCTGCTACCTGAATCATAACCCCGATGCCCCTCACAGCGCCCTGATACTACCGGAAATCCTATTGCCCCGATCTGGCGAGCCTTCCCACAATGCCTGCCCCCCCCCGGAAACACATGAGGAAAAAATGCGGCCGCCACTCGAAATCCCCTGCACAGACAGAGGGTTCTGATGAAAATCTCTCATCCGGGAATTCCTCCCGAGCGGCATTGACACTTTATTACCCCCCAACTATGTTCAGTACAGAGGGTGGTATTTTGGTTCATGGATTTTCGGGTTGATTTTCACCAGTAGCAACCACCCTGCTTCTCAAACCGTGGCCCGGGAGCATTACCCAACCCGACAGCAATTGGCACTCACCCGAACCTCTTGCCGGAGAATGAAATGAGTTTGCAAGTCATCGGATTTACCAGGCATTGCCCCAGAGCACGGAATACCGGGATCCCCAGGAGCCTGTCCAAGAATAAGAGTCGTAGCGAGGAAAAGCAGGCTGGGCAACAAGGTGCTGTTCATTGATATCAGGACACCCTCGGAACTCATGTTTGTCGGCGTACCCAAGGACATCGACAGCAATATTCCTTATGCGATTACCGATTTTTCGACCTGGGATACCAGGAAGAATCGTTTCAGAATGAAGAACAACCCCGCTTTCGTCTCCATGGTCGATTCAAGAAGTCGCCTGCTCGACCACGGAAAAAACAATACCATCATCCTGATCTGCCGATCGGGAAAACGCAGCGCCCGCGCTTCAAAGCTGCTGTTTACAGTCGGATACAAAAAGGTATTTACCGTCGTTGATGGCTTTGAAGGAAACAAGAAGAAAAAGGGTGAATTGAAGGGTAAAAGAGTCGTCAATGGCTGGAAGAACTCTGCTCTGCCATGGGGATACAAGCTGAACCACGACAAGGTAACCCTGATCGACAACCGAACCAGTGGCGGAAAATAGTGATTTATCGCATCGGCATCATGACCTGTTTGCAACCTCATTCCAATTTTTCCGGGAATTGTTACAGACATTTTTCTGTGCTGATGATTTCTACGCTGCTGCTGTTTTTTTTCATGCATGGCGCTACCCAGGCAGAAGAGTATCCAGAAAAACCTGACATCCTGGATATTGTCAACGACACCTCACCACCATCCGGTGTCATCTTCGTAATCAAGGAATATGACGTCGATGCACTGGAGTGGGTGCTGCCGCGGGTCGAACATTACCTGTTCCTGCTGCACAAGAAATTACCCGAATTACCCGTCGCCATGATGTCCCATGGTGACGAACTGATAGCCGCCAGCACGACACACAAGGCCAAATACCCATCCATGCACAAACTGTTACTGAAGCTCACGAAAAAGGATGGACTGGTATTTCACATCTGCAACACAGCGGCCAGAATGAATGGCCTGTCCGAAAGCGACTTTCCGGACTACGTGAATGTGGTGCCTTTCGGGCCTGCGCAGGTGGAGGACTACCTGGCCATCGGCTACCAACTCGTCGACCTTGAACTGACATGGTAGTACCCGTGACCGCCTTCAATCCAGAGACCAGCGACACCTGCGACCAGCTTGCCTCCATGACAACCTGCCTGACACACTGGTTGATGCACAATACATCCACACCTTCCGGGAGGCAGGGAGAGTTTGCCTGGCACCAGAACCAAATAATCAAAAACCTGTTGAAGACTGGGCACAGGCTGTTCGACCACTACCTGAATGACACAACCACCAACCTGCCCTCGACCTTCATGCTATCACATGACCGAAACGGTCATGCCGGCATAATGATTCTGAAATCCAACCAGTCCACCCCCATACACGACCATGCCTGCTCTGCCGCCCTATCATTGCTTGTTCAGGGAAGTGCTCAACAGGAATCATTCAGCATTGTCTGTCGCAGTCACTCTACCGTCATCATCAGAAAAACCCGTTCACGGAATCTCGAAACGGGCGCTGTGGAATGGCACACCCCAAAAACCGATACCCGGCTCCACAGACTGTGTACCAGCGATTCAATTGCCATGTTTATCGATATCCAGTTTCCCCCCATGAACCTGGATCAGAGAAAACTCTATTTCATCAACCATGAAATTGGGGATGAACAATATTCCTGCTTCGAGATTGCAGAAAATATCCTTCTTGACACGTATGAAAAAACAAGCAACTGCACAGCAAGTAGCTCACTTGTGCAGTAGCTGCTCAAATCGTCTCTGGATTTGTCAGATCGAGGTTGAAAATGGGCATTTACAGGTGCTTGGTAACTGTTTGCAGTTATCCTGTCTTATTTATGGCAGATCACGGATCCTGGCGCCAGATGGTACGTTTGAGCGCTACCCATGAACAAGACGGGGTTACACCAGGAGGAGACAAATGACCAATAATGCAACATCCAGAATGCTTGCCGTTACCGGGGTCATGTTGAGTTGTTCGCTGGCGGTATCCGGCGAAATCTGCAGCAAAATCACCGGTCAGCCCACATTGTCCGAACTGCAGCGCTGCGCCAGTGCCGGAGATGCACAGGCTCAGCTATTGCTTGCCCATCGCTATCGCGAGGGCAAGGATGCGGCACTGAGCCTGTATGAGGCCGCACAGTGGTACCGTGCGGCAGCCGAGCAGGGAGAGGCGGAGGCACAATATCAGCTGGGTTTGATGTGCATCGATGGTGCCGGCATTACCGAAGATGCGACGGAGGGTTTCGACTGGATCGCCAGAGCAACCCTGCAGGGTCACCCTGGTGCCACCCAGGTCTTCAATTATCTGCTGAAGAACCCGCAGCCGATGGAATGCTGACCAGCTATAAAAGGTTTAGAAAGGGGTGCAGCGAAAAATAGAGGAGAAAGCCGATAAATGCCATGTAAAGCAGGAAGCGCAGAGGCTTTTCCCGGATCTCATCGAAGACGGTGCGTTGCTTTCCAGTCTGCTTCAGCGCGTTATATTCTGCGCGAACGCGTTTTTGCCGTTCATCCTCATAGGTTTGCAGCAATGCTTTTGCACGCGGGAAGTCACTGTCGTTGCTGACCCAGAAAGCCGGCATCGAAATTCCCCAGTTACCAGCGGGCGTTTCGTAATACTCGATCTGGTTGTCAGTCAACAGCGCGTGAATATCGGATAGCTCGTCATCAGGCATGTTCCTGATGACGATCAGTTTTTTTGCCATGACTGAAAGCCCATGCCTGAATGTAACCAACTGCGAAGAAGAGACTGCCACTGCGCAATAACCCGGCCACAAAACCGACTCAGGACATGCCCGGCTTCCAGATGCCAAAGGCATTGGCTGCAGACGGCGGTGGGGGAACCGGTGCGTTGCGCTGCTCCACCTGTCGCATGATATCGATGGCAAACCCACCCAGCTGATCGAGGATCGCCTGTTTGCTGTCGGCAGGCATCTGCTGTTCTCCCAGCATGTAGCCCATGATGGCCGCCGTATACTGCACGCCAATCATGCCCTGACTGGCCTGCGGGTCATGCTTTTCCAGCACTGCCTTGACATCGTTAATCAGTTGGTCGGAAAGTACCAGTTCATCGCTCATTCGTTTACCCATTCATCTTGGTTGGAAAAGTAAGCGCGACTCTAACACAAGCCCAACAGTCTTCGCTGCATTCCCGCAGATTTGGCGCGTGTCGCGTGTCATGCCACCTCCTGCCGCCCCTGCCCGGCACGATTGCAACCCGACAACACGGCCCGCAGGGAGGCTGCCACCGTATCATGGCTGAACCCCACACCAGCGACCCGTTGTCCCTCCACATTGAGCAGTACATAGGCCACCGCCTCGGCATCGGTTCCTTCACCCAGCGCATGCTCGGCATAATCAACTACGGAAACCTGTTGTCCGGAATGCCGCATCCAGGCATCGAGAAACGCTGAAATCGCCCCCTCACCCCTGCCCTGCAACAGCATATCCCGCCCCTCCTGGCGCAACGTCGCCGTAATTTCGTCATGTTCGTCCCGGCTCAGCTGATACCCCAGGAATGCCACCGGAGATCGATCCGCAACAAAGTGTTCGACGAACAACTGGTGAATCACTTCGCTGGAAACCTCGCCACTGCTTTGCTCACTTCTTCGCTGCACGATCTGCGCCAGTTCTACCTGCATCCAGCGCGGCAGACGCAGGCCATAGTCCCGCTCCAGCACAAAGGCAATGCCGCCCTTTCCCGACTGGCTGTTGACACGAATGACGGCCTGGTAGTCCCGCCCAATGTCGGCCGGGTCGATCGGCAGATAGGCTACATCCCATGGCTGTTCCCCATCCTGCTGCGCCAGGCATTTTCTGATGGCGTCCTGATGGCTGCCGGAAAAGGCGGTGTAGACCAGCTCGCCAATCCAGGGATGCCTTGGATGCACCGGCAACCCGGTACACGCCTTGTAGGTAGCGATCATCTCGTCGGGTGCGGAGAGATCCAGCTCCGGATCAACCCCCTGACTGTAGAGATTCATACCCAGCGTGACGATATCCATATTGCCGGTGCGTTCTCCATTGCCCAGCAAGGTACCTTCGACACGATCAGCCCCTGCCAGCAGACCCAACTCGGCAGCCGCCACGGCACTGCCACGATCGTTGTGGGTATGCAGCGAAACAACGATACTGTCGCGGCGTGAAACATGGTTGCAGAAATACTCGACCTGATCGGCAAATACATTGGGCGTCGCCACCTCCACCGTCGCCGGCAGATTGATAATGGCTGGCTGCTCCGGCGTCGGCTGCCAGATATCCAGTACCGCATCGCAGATTTCCACCGCATAGTCCATCTCGGTGCTGGTAAAACTCTCCGGTGAATACTCAAAGGTCCACTGCGTCTGTGGGTAGCGCGCTGCTTCGCGTTGCAACAACCTGGCACCATTGCGGGCAATTTCGGTAATACCCTCGCGGGACTTGCCAAACACCTTTTCCCGCTGGGTCGGGGATGTCGAATTGTAGACATGCACAATAGCTTTCCTTGCACCCTGCAATGACTCGAAGGTGCGGATGATCAGATCCTCACGCGCCTGCACCAATACCTGCACAGTGACATCCTCGGGTATCTGTTGCGCCTCGATCAGCCAGCGCACGAAATCGAACTCATGCTGGCTGGCTGACGGAAACCCCACCTCGATCTCCTTGATGCCCATCCTGACCAGCAACCCCCACATGCGCCTTTTCTGCTCGACGTTCATAGGCTCCAGCAAGGCCTGATTACCATCTCGCAGATCGACACTGGCCCACTGCGGTGCCCGGGTGATGACCCGGTCGGGCCATTGCCGGCCTGGATTGGCTATTCGCGCAGCGGGCCGGTATTTCTGGTGGTTGAAGGTTGTCATGATCATTTCTCGCTCTGGGAGGCTGTCGGACTTAACACTGTTTGCATTACAGACAGAATAAACCATTGCAGATAAACTTATCTTGCGTTTTTAGCGCCATACATCGATACATAAACAGAATTATGCTAATTTTCCCTCCTTCAACAGCAGATTATTCCAATTCATGAAACTCGACCAATATGATCGCCACATTCTCGACATCCTTCAGGCCGAGGGAAGGATCAGTAACCAGGAGCTTGCCGACAGGATTGGACTCTCACCCTCCCCCTGCCTGCGCCGGGTCAAGGCACTGGAGGATGCCGGGCTGATTACTGGATACCATGCGGAGATCGACCCGAGAAAGCTGGGGCTGACGCTGATGGCACTGATTCATATCTCCATGGAACGCCATACCGCCGATCAATTCGATCGCTTCGAGGCAGCCATCGCGAAACTGTCCGAAGTGCAGGAGTGTCTGCTGATTACCGGACAGGATGCCGATTACCAGCTGAAAGTCATTGTGGCAGACATGGACAGCTATCAGGATCTGCTGCTGAACAAGATCACCCGAATAGCAGGGGTAGCCGGGGTACACTCCAGCTTTGTATTACGCAGGGTCATTGATCGCAGAACCCTTCGGATCGGGGAACAGTCGGATCAGGCTGTATAACGATCTCCCGATCCTGGTATCCGGCGCTGGCAATCCGGGTTGTATCGTTCCCGTCTTATTCAAGGTGGCGGCTAAAGCCTGTGACAAGTAAATGAAAACCATGACAAACCCTTAAAGCAATGGTGCCAACAAGCGGGCAAACCCTTCGACAAACTTCTGCCGCAACGGCACCAACTGGCGACGTTGTTCGGTGATCTCTTCCATGCGACTGGCCTGCGCCTTGAATTCAGCCACCATTTGCCGGTTGATATCCTCACTGAAGAGAAACAGATTGGCTTCGAAATTCAGGCGGAAACTGCGCTGATCCATGTTGGCCGATCCCAGCGTGACAAAGCGGTCATCGATAATCACCGCCTTGGCATGTGGCATCGCCTTGAAATCCTGAAAGAACCGCACGCCAGCCGCCAGCAGATCATCGACAAAATAGTTGCCGGCATAGACCACCAGCGGATGATCCGATTTGCCCGGCAGCAGAATGCGCACATCGACGCCTCTGAGCGCCGCGGTCTGCAAGGCCATCGCAATGGGGGGGTCGGGTATGAAATACGGCGTCTCGATCCAGACCTTGTCAGTCGCCAGATTAATGGCAGCAAAGATCAGTGTATGGATGGAGCGCCATTTTTCATCGGCTGGCCCACTTGCCAGCATCTGTGCATAAACCTCTCCACAAGGCGCTATACGGGGAAAGAAGCGGATATTGACCAGGTCCTCTCCAGTTGCATGGTACCAATCCTGGCAAAAGACCTCTTGCAGGGTATTGACGACCGGCCCCGTAATCCTGCAGTGCAGATCCTTCCACGGTTGACCTTCTCCGGCATAGTCATCGCCAATGTTCATGCCACCGGTAAATCCGGTTGTGCCATCGAGCACGATGATTTTGCGATGGTTGCGGTTGTTGATATTGATCTGGCGACTGAGCGGATTGACCTTGAGAAACCAGGCAACCTTGCCTCCTGCTTCCAGCAGTGGTTCGAAGAACCCCTTTCGCGTGCCGTAGGAGCCGACATCATCAACCAGCAGACGTACTTCCACTCCCCGCTTGCAGGCGCCGACCAGAGCATCACGGATACGACGACCGGTATTGTCCGGCTCCCAGATATAGTACAGCAGGTGGATATGATCCTGTGCAGTACGAATCTGCTGTTCGATTTCATCGAAGGTAGCCCTGCCATTGCGATAGAGCCTGACGGTATTCCCGGCCAGTGGTCCTTCACCATCGAGCTGGGTAGCCAGGTGTACCAGCGCTGTCAGATCGCCCCAGTCATGCGGTACTTCATTTCGCCCCTCCGTCAGTGCCCTCAACGCCGGCTCCAGATGTTCCTCACTCTTGCGCCGCTTGCGCCGTCGGATGCGCAACCGTACGGTTCCAAACAACCAGAAACCGAGTAACCCAATGAAGGGCAGCAGGATAATGGTCAACACCCAGGCCAGCGTGGCGCCGGTTTCGCGACGCTCCAGAATGACTCTGGGCAGCAACAAGCCAACGATCAGGGCATCAACGACCAGCCACCAGCCGGCATGACTGATGAACCAGGGATCACCCAGCATGGAGATACCACACTCCCGTTGCTCCGCCAGGGATAACGCGGGCTAGAACCAAAATGAGGTGTCCTTCAGCAGGAACTCGGTATAGGGCATGTAATGCGAGCCATCGCAGGAGAAGGTCAGGCTGACCATACCATTGAAGATATTGATGGAGGCCGTGCGCAGGTAGATCGTCTGATCTGCTGTACGCAGCGAACGCAAGACTCTGAGAATCGGCCCGATATCACTGCGCGGGATTTCGGCATTCATCGGGTAACGGTGCAGCGGGAACAGCAGACAGATATCCGGATCACTGAAGATTTCCTGATCCAGTAACCGATAGCGATAGGGATCTTCCACTGTCCAGATCGTTGCCCGGCTGCTGGAAAAATGGATCAGCGCCTGAAAGACACCACGATCCGAGAACAGCTCCTCCAGAATCGACAACGCCTGATCGATATTGCGATCCATCGGGCTTTCGACGCGACACTGCTGGAATACCTGTCCACGAATCGCCGGATCCCCCTTGACCTGTCGCCAGTAACCCGGTTCGTCATAAAGCTCGGAAGTCACTGGCAAATCGCGCAAGTTGAAATCGGCCGCAAGGTACCCGAGTACAGCATTTCCATCGCGAACAACCTGCAGCGCTGTCAGCGACGGCCGCCGTTCCCGCAAGCTGATATAGGCATCCGACAACAGGAATCCCCAGGTTGGAATCACCTCCTTCATATAGGGCCGCTGGGAGCGATCCCGCCCCATGTGGCCGGGTACGATACCCTCCTTGCCGACATTGTCGCAGATCTGTACACCATCGGTGCCAAGGCAATAGAGGAAGTTGCAATAGGGGATGGAGGCAAAACCATCGATCAGCACCTTTTCCAATGCAGCACGCTCATTCCATACAGGACGGCAGCGCTCAGCCAGAGCGGCAATGGGCTCACGCAGCAACTGGCCGAGTTGCTCTCGCTGCCGATAGATATTGTCTTTCCAGTTGGTGGACATCCGGCGCTCCTCATCTTGTGCAGAAATTCCCCCTCTCGCGAAGCGAACAAACCATCATCGCGAATAGAGAAACATCGTCGCAGTATAAAGGCAGCCCCGGCAACAATAAACGCCTGACAGCGGAGGGTTTTACCGCCGCAGAATAAAGAGGGACGTCAGTGGGTAACAGGCACAAAAAAGCCCGCAAGTAGCGGGCTCCTTCGTGTGTTGCCTGATCCCGACACCTGGATTCAGATGTCAGGTAACGGCAGCCTTATTGTGCCTTGGGAGCAACCTCGACCTTTGCAGCTGCAGGTTGCTGTACCGGCGCGGGTGCCACTGCAGCCACAGGCGCATAGTTGTAGCCGGGCGCGTAGCCATACTGGTTACCATAGCCATTGCCGTAATAGCTGTTACTGCCATTGCCATAGCCGTTGCCATAACCATTGCCGTAGTAGCTGTTGTAGCCATCGCCATAACCATAGCCGCTGCCATAGCCATTGCCATACCCATTTCCTGATCCATAACCATCACCGTAGGCATCACCATTGCCATGTCCCTTGCCACGACCACGGGCCTTGCCCTTGAAGCTGAACTTGAAGTTCATTTCGCCATCGACGTCACCATCGACATCGGCGTCTGCATTGCCATCACCACGACCGGTACCGCGGCCATTGCCGGCACCATAGCCATTACCGTAACCAGAACCATTGGTGTAGCCCGACCCGTTGCCATAGCCATTGCCGTTACTGTAGCCATTGCCATAGCCATTACCCCAACCATTGTTGTAGTAATTACTGTCATCATTGCCAAACACATCGTCCATCATATCGAAGGGAGACCAGCTTGCCTGAGCGGAGAAAGTAGCGGCTGCCAACGCGGAAGCCAGTGCGATTCTGGAGAATTTCATAGTGATGTCCTGCCTTGTATAGTTATGGGTATCAGCGCATCGCAAGAGATTGTGCTGTTCCTGCCAATGCATAAATTTCATGTGTTTAGAATATAAGTATATTCTTATATTAACAAGTTATTGCATCTCTTGCCGATCAGTCGAGATCCCTTTCATATATCCTTGTTTCGTCAAGGAAAAAGCAATCCACGCCCCCACTTCCCAAGGGCTTACCCTAGTACTACACCACACGAATTGTGTTAAATCCGACCAGGATTACTACGACAAAACGATGGTGGCATCACAGCAAAATCAGCAACAATCCGCAGAGGAACTCTGCCAGATCCGGGTTTTCTGCCGATATGCCAGCAGTTCACAGCAGGTTTCAAGGCAAAATCGGGGTATACTGGTAACAAGGCATTTACCTGTTGAAGGCTGCGGCCAAAAGGGATTTGCCGGAGTATAACCATTCAATACCACGAAAAATGGATTCCTCGATGCGCCCGGTTTCCCGTCTGATGCCTCTCATTGCACTCCTGCTGCTGACCCAGCTGCCTGCCAGTGCACAAAGTCTGATTCAGCCTCGCATCATCAATGGTACGGAGTCACCAGCCAATGCCTGGCCCTATATGACAGCATTGATGAACAGAGTGCTGGGCATTACCGTTGCCGACAAGAGTTACAACGCCACCTACCTGATAGGTTCTCCTGCCACGCTGTTTTCCGGCATTCTCGTCGATTGCGGGCTGGCAACCGAGCCTTGCGCCCTGGTCAAGGACAATATCTGCCTGATTTCCCGCGGTAACAACACCTTTGCCAGCAAGGTAAGCAACTGCGAGGCCGGAGGTGGCATTGGCGCCATTATCTACAACAATGTGGAAGGCACCTTCCTGGGTACTCTGCAGCGCGCCGTGACTCACATTCCCGCGGTATCCATCAGCCAGCAAGACGGTGGCGAGCTGCTCGGGCAGCTCGGCTTCAGGGCGTCCTTTGGTTACAGCAATATCACACCGACACAGAGTTTCTGCGGCGCTACCTGGATCGGCGGACAATGGGTAGTGACTGCCGCACACTGCGTAGCCGACGTCGCTGCAGAAGCCATGATGGTCAATATCGGCGGCCATGATCTCGAAACCGACCAAAGCAACGTCATCGGAGTATCCGAGGTGTTACCACACCGCGACTACAATCCCAAGACCATCAATAACGACATCGCCTTGCTGGAACTGGAGCGGGCACCTGCAAGCGTTACACCAATTGCCCTGGCCAGCGAGAGCCAGTTGAGCGCTGCCATTGCGGCTCGGGCCGAAGTGGTCATGCTCGGGCGGGGACAGCAGGACCCGGTCAGTCCCGGCGAAGATGCGCCTTCCACCCCGACCGAAAAGGTACTCTTCGAGGTATCGGCTCCACTGGTCAGCAATGAAGTCTGCAGCGCCGCCATCGACAGCTTCCTTGAGCCGGACGCAACTCAACCAACGGGTACTGTCACCGATGCCATGGTCTGTGCCGGACGGCCCGAGGGAAATATCGGCACCTGTTTTGGTGACAGTGGTGGCCCCATGATCCTGCAGGTCAATGGCAGGGATTATCTGGCCGGAATCACCAGCTGGGGCATAGGCTGTGCCCAGCCGGGACTGTACGACGTTTTTACCCGTGTACCCTTTTTCAA
>CAYTPO010000207.1:0-10542 GCA_964439815.1 uncultured Thiotrichales bacterium | reverse complement strand
TCACTCGAAGCATCTCCACCGCCACCACTGCTGGCTGCCAGAGCGCCGGCCGCGACGACACCGGCGGCGACCCAGAGCCAGTTGATCTTTCGCGTGCCTGCCACCGCATTGCTGCCAGTCCCCTGGATGGTGACGATGCGGGGGTGGCTGGGAAAGGGTTCCTGGGAGATATTTTCGGTGGTATCGACTGCTTCCACGAAATACTCCACGCCGGGTTCACTGAGCTGGCCGGCGGGAATGGCCGCCGAGTACAGGGATGACTCCGCTGCTTTCTGCATGGGGATGGAAGCAAAGGCATCATTTGATCCCGCCTTGCGATACCGCAGCAACACCCGGCTGAGCGCCTGGTTGTCACTGACGGATGCGGAAATGCGCAGTGGCTTGCCGGGTTTCGGTGGGCTGACGGCCATGGACAGCCGAATGACCGGAGCCGACAGGTCGGTAGCCCAGATGGTGGTCGGTACCATGATGCCGACGGTCAGCAGCAGGGTGAGAATGCGTTGGGCGTAGTGCTTCAGTGACATCATTCGGGTTGGCTCCTAGCGTAGTTCAAAGGTCAGGTGGCTCCACCGTCGGGAGGGCAGGACATGGTTGCCCTCTTCATTGGTGGCTTCCGAGATGACCATTTCCAGTGTTTTCCCCGTGCCGGATAGTATCAGCGAGCGAGAGGCCGATGTCGGTTTAATCGTGATATCGGGATACAGCTCGAACAGGGACTTGATGAGCGATTCCTGATCCAGCGTCAGCCGTGCATGGGTTTTGATCTCGCTGAGTGACTGTTTGTGAAAGGCGGCTTCGATGGCGCTGATCACATCGCCTGGTGCTGAAGTGCCTGTGGGTACAGGGGTTGCAGCATTTGAGGCGACCATGAGCGGTGTTGCGCCGTTGTTGCAGCCGGTAAAACAGAAGCGTGGCACGGGTGAACTGGAGATCCACGGCTTTTGCTCTCCGTGTGTTGTGGCCATGACGGTGAGTCCGACCTGATTGAGCATGTCCTGAATGCTCATGTTGGGCGTACTGATGTGTCGCAGTATGGCGCTGGTGTAGGGGCTGTGTCCGTTATAGCCATCGACAGCGACGTTACCCGGTTCGGTGGCGAAGGAGAGGATGGTGCCTTGTATGCTGTCCATGGCGGCCAACCCGCCTCCGCGAACATTCACGCTGCGGGAAATCCCGCGAATCCGTCGCTCGAAGGGGTTGTTGCGGCAGGCATCGAGCATGACGATGCTCAGCCGGGGTTGAACATAGTTCAATGATGCGAGGATTGTACGCAGCTTGAGGGCTGCGTCCTCGATCTCGTATTCCTTAGAGATATCGGCGTCCACCGGGATCAGATAGTTTTCGCCGTGGCGCTGGATGCCATGACCGGCATAGAACAGCAGCGCTACCGCATCGCCGGCCTTCTCCAGTGCAGTGTGAAAATCCCGCAGTGCCTTGCGCATGCCGCTACGTGACAGGTCGTGGCGTTCGATGACGTGGAACCCCAGCTCCCGCAATTTACCGGAAATGGCCCGGGCATCATCAACGGCGTTCTCCAGTGTCTGTGCCTGGCCATAATGGCCGTTGCCGATGACCAGAGCGTGCAGATTCTGTTTTGCTGCGTGCAGCTGGCTACCCCAGATGGCCATCCAGCACACGATGATTAAGCTGATTTTTTTCATCCCGGCTCCCCGAAAATGCAAATCCGAATAGTGATCGTTGGGTGTGACTGTTGCTGAGTTGTGTTGCGCGCCCGGGTTGGCTCCCGGATCTACTTGAATCTCAGAATCCGGTTTCCCGGGCCTGAGTCGATAACCTGGATATGGCTGTCCTGTGATAGCTGAACAGTGTTGCCCGAGCCATCCACAAGCAGGGTTGCAGCGGCGACGAGCGTAGTGATTCTAAGACGGTTTCCTGTGCCGCTCAATGTAATTTGTCGCAATGCTTTGCCACCCGTGATGGTTATATCGTTACCGGCGCCCGAGAGGCAGAGTGAGGTTGCATCACTGGCGTCTATCCGTGCGTGCTGGCCATGCCCGTGCAGGTTGATGGCATGATCATCACTGTCGGGCAGGGAAGCAACCTGTCCAATCTGGATGGAGCTGCGTCCCCCATCGCTGCTTATGTGGCTGGAAATATTGCCTGTGCGGATCGACGCTCCTCCAATCGAAATGCGGTTGCTGCTACCCTTGCCGGAAGCGGAGACCTGAATATCACTCCCGACCGAACCAATGGTTATCGAGCTGTCAGCGGCAGCGGTGGTGAGTGAAGTGGCGATCAGAGTGAGGCCGATACCAAATTGCAGCGTTTTCATGGTCGTTGTTCCCTGGTTGATGTCCTGTACCTCTGATAACGCACCAGGTTGGGAAATGTTTTAACACCCGGGTCGGCCACGGCCAAAAGGTGGTATCTTTGGGCTGTGTCACAGGGACGTAGCCAA
Organism: uncultured Thiotrichales bacterium; assembly: GCA_964439815.1. Classification (GTDB taxonomy): domain Bacteria; phylum Pseudomonadota; class Gammaproteobacteria; order UWMA-0217; family UWMA-0217; genus JALSHZ01. Next base: position 8,123 of record CAYTPO010000207.1, on the reverse strand, counting down.
AACCTGAATCCGAGGCTTAAACGCGCCGATTGGCACAAGCTCTTGATTCCACAGCGGTTCAAAAAATACCCGCTTGACCTATGGGTGAGCCAGGGTTTTTGAAACCCCTGTAAAACCAATATCTTGCGCCATTTATCCCCATTCAAACCTCGGATTCAGGCAAAAGCCACGGAGGAACTTTCTGCGGTATGCAGAACCTAACAGTTGTTTGGCATGTAACCCCGTCTTATTCATGGTGGATCGCGGATCCTGGCGCTGGACTGCCAAGGGTTTGTCATTGTTTTCATTTACTTATCATAGGCTTTAGCCGCCACCATGAATAAGACGGGGTAACTACTCAGCTCACCTCTGAAATTCGTCATTTCTGCGTTAAGAAATGGGTTATTTACGCTTGTAAACTCACATTTTTCGCCTTGATTTGACGTATTTCAAAGGCAATCCGAGCAGTTACTTTGGCCTCGATAACTTCCTGATGCCCCACCCTGGAGATATGACCATGATCCCTTGCAAACCTGGAAAGGCATTCCCTGCCATTGCCTGGGTGGCCTTTGATTTGCTGGTGCTCTCTCTTGCCACAGCCTGCAGTGAGTCAACCATTACTACGGAGATTGTCGAGCCGGAAGGGCTGAATGGAATATCGGCAGATGCCGGCCAGGTTGATGCCAGGCCGATTGCCTCTTCCACCTACCAAGCCATGCTGCATCAGGGGATGGATGTGGATTGGGCCGGAACGGCCTCGGGTCGTCAGGCGGCGCAGCGCTCGCATGCGGCGGGCGTCAATGTTCCCCGATTGTTCCAGTTACGTGGACTGAGCCATGTGCGCATCAGGGTGAAGGAGGACGTGCTGACGGACCAGTCGTTGCTTTCGGAGATCGGGAATCTGCTGGATGATTGTCTTGAAGCGGACCTGATCCCGATCATTGCCTACCAGGCCGAAGCCTTCAGGGATGACCCGCAAAACGATGTCAGACTGAATGCAGTGGTCGATTGGTGGGGCGAGGTCGCCAGACGATTCCGGAGCTACCCCTATCGGCTGGCCTATAACGTCGTTATCGAGGCAACAGGCGAACTGACGAAGCATAACGACAGGCTCAATCTGCTGTATCGAAAGGTGGCGCAGAGAATTCACGAGATTGATGAGAAGCGCATCATTATCATTGCCCCCAACGGGGTCTCCAACCCGTATGAACTCGACAATCTCGTGGTGCCAGAACCCTCCGACTACATCATGGCAGAGTGGCATTTCTATGCGGCGGGACCGCAGAAGGACAACCCGAAAAAGCAGTGGACGACAGGAACGGAGGCAGAGAAGGAGCTAATCCTCGACAAGATCGAATTTGCCGCCAACTGGTCGCAAAGGCATGGTATTCCGACCTGGGTTGGTGCATGGATGGCCAATGACTACAACGCCATCAATCGTGACAATGTGCGTTACGATGGGGCACCGGGCGGTGGTGCCTACACCGTGGCAGAGCAGAAGGTTTTTTCCCGTTTCATGGTGAAGAGCCTGTGTGCAAGGGATATCCCCTTTGCGGTCAATTCCGACACCTTGTATTTCAATCGTGACACGAATCAGTGGTACGACTCGGTTGCTGAAGTACTGGATACCATTGTGTGTGGTTGCCGGAGCAGGTGCCTTCCGATCCGGTAACCCTGCCGACAGGTGACCCCGTTGTCAGGGCCACCCTGTTCAGGTGCCTGACGCCATCAGCGTTTTTTCTCGACCTTTTCCGGTGTCGGGTGAAACTCGGCCCTGCGATTCCTTGCCCTGCCTTCCCGGGTGCTGTTGTCAGCGACAGGTTCGCGTTCCCCGCGGCCTTCGTAGCTGAGTCGCGCCTTGTCGATTCCCTGACTGGCAAGATAGCCGGATGCAGCCTTTGCCCGTTTCAGTGAAAGCACCAGGTTGTAGTCATCACTGCCACGGCTGTCGGTATGGCCAACGATCAGCAGCTTGACCTGGGGATGGGCCTTCATGGTGGTCACAATGTGATTGAGCCGTGAGTGGGCTTCGGCGGTCAGATTGGCGGAGGCTGTGTCGAAGTAGATGGGCTCCATGACCAGCGTGATGACTTCAGCCGGTGCCGGTGGTGCCACGGGTGCGGGTTCTTCCACGGCAACAACCTTTGGCTCGGGGGCAACAACGACCGGGGGCGGTGTGTATTTCTCCTTGTTGCCAAAGCGTTTCACCAGGCTCATGGTGATGAGTTTGGCATCCTTGTCGATATACTCGTACTCACCGCGAAAGGAGAGGCCGTTTTCCAGCTGGTATTCGACGCCGATGCCGGCATAGATTTCCTGATCCTCGACCTCGCGGAAATCGACATCGTTGCTGCTGTTGTCGATCTGTCCATACCCCAGCTTGCCGAGCAGGGAAAATCCGGAGATGTTGTCGGGCAGCGAGGCGACAAGACCAATGCCAAAGGCGTTGTAGTCGATATCACCCCCATTGGAGATGCTGGCAGAGCCCATGCGAGCGCCAAAACCCTCGACCGAGAGCCAGTTGAGGATGTCATAGCCCAGCATCAGCTTGAAAGCCTTGTCATTATCCTCCGTTACGGTCAGCGGCAGGTTGACGATCTCCGGCTCCAGTTGCGACATGCCAAAGCCGCCACCCAGATAGAACTGCCCCTGTTCAGCCTGCGCCGTTGCACCCAGCCCCAGCAGTGCGGTGGCGGCCAGCAGTCTGCGGCGACGCATAGCCAGTGGCAGCAATGCCAGTGCAAAGGGCAGACCGAAGCCACCGACACCACCGTCCAGGCGCGTCAGGATTTCACCCTTGTCGCCAGCGCCGAGTACGGCCCGTCCAGTGTCCCAGCCATCGCCATCGGGGTCGGTGAAGTTGTCGACAATGCCATTGTTATCGACATCTGCCCGGCCTGTTCCGGCGATGTCGAACTGGCCATCATTGTTGCTGTCGAGGTCACGGTAGTCCTTCTCGCCATCGGCATCGGTATCGGGACGTGGCAGGGGAGTGACGGCCAGGGGATCGTGGAAACCATCGCCATTGCTGTCGATAAAGTTGTCGATGCGACCGTTGTTGTCCGCATCCCCACCGCCTGCCTCGATAATGTCCGGAATGGTGTCGTTGTCGGTATCCAGGTCGTGGTGATTGGGCACGCCATCACCATCGAAGTCACCGCTGCCTTCCTCGCTGTCCAGGATGCCGTCGTTGTCGTCATCAAGGTCGATGTCATCGGGAATGCCATCGTTGTCATTGTCCAGCCCGGTGGTTCCCTTCAGTGTCAGCAAGAGTGGATTTTCATCGGGATCATTGGAAGGGATCGACAGCGTGCTGCTCTTGGTGCCTTCCGTCGTGGTGGAAAAGCTCATCACGATCGTGCAGCTTGCCGCCGGTGCAAGGGTTTTGGTGCTGCAGTTGTCGGTCACGACCGTAAAGCCGGTATTGGCCGGGTTGCCGATATTGCCGATGATCAGGTTGCCGGTGCCCTTGTTGGTGACGGTAATGGTCTGACTGACCGGAGACCCTCCCAGTGTAAACGCGGGAAAGATAACCGTATTGGTGCGGTTGCCGCCAACGGAGACATCGATATCCACGCCGCCAATCGGCGCGCATTCCTGCAAGCTGATCAGCGTCATGGCAAAGTCGTTGCCGAATTTTGTCTTGTGCTGCTGGACGTCGTGCACCGACAGTTTGACGGTCGTCTTGTTGCCGGGGTTGATTGTGACGCCCAGTCGCTGCCAGATATCCTTGGTGGCCTCCTTGAGACAATCACCTTGTATCGGATCCAGCGCACCACCTGCATCGCAGACTGCAACGGGGTCGCCCGCCTGAACGCCATCGAGGCGGAAGCTGATTTGGGGCGCCGCTGCGCCAATGGTTTGCTTGCCGGGTGCCAGCGCATTCGACAGATAGGCGGTAAAGGCGTAGTTCCTGTTGGGCTTGAGGTTCTTGACCTCCTGCTCCCAGATCTTTGTGGGAGCGCCCGCATCGACACCATTATAGGCAAGCCAGCTGGTAACCGCCGGGACGGGGGGCAGGCCGAAACCCGGCGTGGGATCGCCCGGAAAGGCAACCTGTTTTACTTCGGAGTCGAGATCGACATCCCCATCGATGATCGAGATGCCTGTATTGGGATAGGCGGAAGTGTTGGGCGGGTTGCCATCCAGCGGATACTGTCCTCGTGGGAACTTGAACGGGATATCTGTCTTGAAGCTTGCATATCCCTGGCTGAAAGTGCTGTCGACGAATTTCTCATCACCATCCGGGACGAATCCGGTAGGGCAGCCCAGCTCCGCAAATAGTGGCTGCGAAAGCATGAGAATGGATATTGCCGCTGCGAGTCTTGCGGGTTGTGCCGGTATTTTCTTGTGTTGTTTCATGGAATTGTCTTCTCCGAAGTAAATGGCTCGCAGGAACTCCCAACGCCAGGGAGCACCCGAAACCCTCACGAGTATTTCCTGCCTCAAACGGCAAAGCTCGATTATTGTTTAACCTTATGAATCTTATCGCAATGCTCTCATGTAAAACTGTGATGCTCTAGCTATATTTACAGCCCGTCACAAAGGTGCCACATGAGCTGCCCGGGCCTGGTAGATTGCGGGATTGGGGTGTTACTTTGGAGAGGGGAGTTCTTCAGGCAGCAATCCAATCCGCCCACATGGCGCTGATTGGATCCTTTTGCCGAAATCATTGTAGCTGCTTGAATTCCAACGATTATTCCCTATATCTGTAGATGGCAGCATGTAACTGATGACTGTTTGGTTGCATGCACATTAACCAATCCTGAATCCAGGGTGTAACCGCGGTGACTGGTACAAGCGCTCGATTTCACTGCAGATCAGGAACTACCCGCTTAACCTATGGATGAAACCAGTATCTTGCACCACTCATCCCCGTTTGAACCTCGGATTCAGGCCGTTGTTTCAGGAAAGGAGTTGAATCATGAAGAACTTTTCATCTATTACAAGGGTGTTGCCGCTGGCAATGGCTATGTCTGTTGCCGTGGGTATAGGCGCCTGTGCCGATATGGGAAAGACATCGTCGTATCCGAATGAAGTCACGTCGATCAGCAAGAGCAAGAGTGAACTCAGGAGTGTGATGTACCAAATGGGCGTTCGCCTGGGTAATCTGGAATCGATGATTGCCACGGGAGGATTGAAGAATCCGGAAATGAAGGAAGATATTATCCAGGAGCTGGAAAGCCTGAAGAAAATCGCCCAGTCCATTCGTGATGGAAAGGTCGTGACGAAGCATCGGCAGATCGACGAGCATATTAACGAATTCATTGCCGATGTCGAACATGCCAAATTGGCGGCAGCCAGCGATTCTCCGAACTATTACTATGCCGGAAAACTGGCGGGTAGCTGTACTGCCTGCCATCTGCTCCGTTCGCAGGAATAGCCTCGGGTTCCATTGTGGGTGGCCTCTTCAGGCCACCCCGGGATTCGGAAAAAGGCGAATCCCCGAACTGCGGCGCCCACATCCCTGTGGTCTGGATACCGGCCTCCCTGCCGGCATGACCTAGGAGCCTCGGGTGCCCTGATTTCTCCGCCAAACGTAGGGTGTCATTAGCGACAGCGTAATGCACCATGATTTCCCGCCAGAGGTAGGGTGCCACTGGCGACAGCGTAATGCACCATGATTTCCCGCCAGAGGTAGGGTGTCATTAGCGATAGCGTAATGCACCAAGACGGGATAAGGATTTGATTACTCAATACCAGATAGCCAGCCAGACAGTTTCAACATCCGGGTCGGTCCATTCGACCCGGTGCCGGGTATGGGCTGGCAGGTTGATATAATCACCTGCATTCAAAGTTTCCCTCCGGCCATCCTCAAGGAGCAGCTGGGCACTCCCCTTGAGCACAATGACCCATTCGTTCTCCTCCTGATCGTACCAGTATGCCTCTGGTGAATGATGACCTTTCGATACAATCCGTTCGATGCGTATCGCGGGCGTGCTGAGCAGCGTTTCAAACAGCTCGCTGTCGAGTAATCCGGGGATATTCTCAAAGAGGTTTTTCATGCCGTCGTCAGCTTTTCATCTCGCATCATTCAAGCCTTGGCAAACAGTTCGGGCCGCAGCATCCAGTCGATTTGCCAATGCGTTTCGCTGGTGCGTTCCAGACAGACAATGGTCCCGGGCTGGAAGGCGGCAGTGAGTTGGTTTTCGTCGCCGACAAGCAGGTCCGAAACCAGCTTTGCCATGAAGGGGAGGTGGCCAACGACAAGAAGATCCCTGTCCCAGCTACCACTTTGCCAGTCGAAAGCGTGTGGGTCATCATTGGGGTTCATGAGTCCGTTTTCCTCCAGCTCGACACCAGGTGCGATGGCTTTTGCGAGAATATCTGCCGTCTGCATTGCGCGTAGCTTGCCGCTGTGCAGGACGCGTTCTACCCGGACTTCCGCGCGTTGCAAGAATTCCGCGATACGTTGCACCTCTCTTTCGCCCCGTGATGTGAGAGGGCGTCGGGGATCAACTTGTTTGCTGCAGGCTTCACCATGCTGAGTGAGATAGAGTTTCATGTCGTTACCAGGGTCGTGGATCATGTTGAGAAGTTATAGCAGATAAGCAACTGAAGGGTGTTTGGATTTTTCTGATCTGACCACATTTTATTATTATCCCGTCTTATTCATGGTGGATCGCGGATCCTGGCGCTGGACTGGTGCGTCTGGGCGCCGCTCTGGGGCGAAATTTGTAGCAATAGCTACAACTTGAGTGAAGAGCAAGCGCAGGCGTGCCAGAACAAGCCAGGGTCGTGATCCACCATGAATAAGACGGGATTATTGCTCCGGCAAGCCTTCACATCATGAGATCCCGACGCCATGCCTGACCATCAAATTGAAGAAGCCATCATTTTGATGAACGCGTTTGCCCGGCGTACCGGCTTGAGTTCGAACCGGACGCCACAGCGCTATTTGTGGACGGATGCCTTTGCCGTCTGCAATTACCTGGGATTGGCTGGTGCAACCGGGGAGCAGGAATATCTGGCGCTGGCGGTACGTCTTGCTGATCAGGTACACCATGTGCTGGGCAGGTACCGGGAGGACGACCCACGCCAGGGGTGGATCAGCGGGTTGAGCGATGCAGAGGGGGAGGCGCACCCGGTGATTGGTGGCTTGCGGATCGGCAAGCCATTACCCGAGCGGGCGGTTGATGAGCCCTTCGATGAGCGGCTCGAATGGGAGCGGGACGGGCAGTATTTCCATTATCTGACCAAATGGATGCATGCGCTCGATCAGCTTGGTCGGGCTACAGGGGATTTCCGCTATGCTGGCTGGGCCTGTGAGCTGGCAGTGACTGCGCACAAGGCATTCTCTCGCCACCCTGGCATGGTCTGGAAAATGAGTACCGATCTGAAACGGATCCTCGTGCCTTCCATGGGGCAACATGACCCATTGGATGGATATCTCACCGCATTGCAGCTGCAAGCCACTGCCTCGGATTTTGGCAGAATGGGCGACCACAAGAACCTGGAAGCGGCCATCCGGGATTACCGTCAGATGACGGACAAAACCGATCTGGTCACCGCCGATCCCTTGGGAATTGGTGGACTGCTGGTCGATGCCTGGCGCGTCGTGCAACTCATGGTACGGGGAGTGAATGTGGATTCCCGGCTCCTGGAACGATTGCTGGTGGCTGCCCATCAGGGGCTGACATTTTATGCCGTTGAGGGGGAATTGACGGCACCGGCAGAATTCAGGCTAGCCTTCCGAGAACTGGGCCTGGCCATCGGACTGCTGGGGATCAAGCAGTTGGAGCAAATAGACACGGTCATCGTGCCAGAAAATAGACTCAAGCCATTGACCCGATTTATCTCATTGAGTGAACAAATCATTTCCTTTTGGAGAGATCCCATGCATCAGCGTGTCGCAAGCTGGAGAGATCATCGTGATATCAATGAAGTCATGCTGGCCACCAGCCTGTTGCCAGCAGGGTTCTTGGGAACCATGCAGAGTAGTTGATCCCAAACAGAAAGGTGAGCACCCAGGCCTGAATAGTTGCGCTGCCTTTCGTTGTTGGCTTGGTGTGAAGATGTTCTATGGTGCATTACGCTATCGCTAATGGCACCCTACGTTTGGCGGATAAATTCGCGGTGCCCGAGTTGGCTACGTCATGCCGGCAGGGAAGCCGGTATCCAGCCCACAGGGATGTGAGCACCCA
>CAYTPO010000206.1:0-3537 GCA_964439815.1 uncultured Thiotrichales bacterium | reverse complement strand
CCTTGCTGTAACGCTTTCCAAATATTGCCATGTATTTCACCTGCTATTTATTGGCAGAGCGGCCAACCGGCTCCTCCGGCTCCCTTTCCTTGATCGTGACGGCTCCAGTATCAAGATTGACGACCTCGTAATAATCCTGCTGCCGACTCGCCGGTGGCGTGGAACTGAAATTGACGATGCCTTTCCCGTCCTTCCAGCGATAAACCACCGCATTCACCGCCGTTTTCGACACCTTTTCATCCATTGCCTTGGCTGTTTCCATCACCAACTTGACATACCGCGGTGGCCCCGAAAAATAGATGAAACCATCTGCTTCAGAGGCTTTCCAGCTGTAGCGGGAGTCGTAGATCCCCAACCGCTTCAGCGATTCGGTAAAATCAGTCACTGGCAAATGCACCAGCTTCAGCGTTGCCGTTTTCGTTTCATCCATCCGGTAGACGAACAGCGCGTGCCCATCGTAATACCAGGCCAGCTGATAGAGGCGCGCCAGTCTGTCCAGCACCTCTCCCGGCGGAAGGTTTTCGAATCTGAGGTTGACCTCCCCGACTACCTTGCTGCTGACAACCACAGGGATACGCTGAAACGACATCAGATCCTTCAGCACATCGGCCAACTCCTCGCCTTTCGAATAGTGGGAATAACTGTCGGACTCCCACTTTATCGCTTCGGCAAACACCGGTGGCCCTCCCCAGACAACCACCGACAACAACATGATTACTGCAATTCTTAATGGTTTCATCGCATCTCTGTTCAAATAGACATTTGCCTAATAGCGCGGGTCGAGTGCCACTGACCGCCATAACGCTGAATACGCTATGCCCGACCAGCATGGCAATACCTTCGACCCCGCCTCGCATGTCTCTTTGGATGAGCTGCATGCTGATAAGTTCAAGCCTCAAGCCTTTCGCCTACCCCTTGTTGCCACCTCTGTGAACCAGTCCCGATTCTCAACGCAACGGCGCTACACTATTTATTTTCTTGAACTATCGACGCATTCATTATTGATCCCGCCATCAAATTCTGACAATCCGGCATAAGCACTAATACTTTAGTCTTAAGCAGTTGCAAACAGCCACCTGAATCCGGGGTTCAAATGGGGATGAAGGATGCAAGACATTGTTTTTACCGCAGTTTAAAGAAATCCTGGTGCGTCATCGAGTCAGGTTTGCTGGCGTAATTCAGGCCAAGCGGATGTTTCCCGACCCGCCATGGAATCAGGAGCTTATGCCAATCACTGCGGTTAAGCCTGGAATTCACAAGCCTCGGATTCAGGAGCCAGACCACAGCGACAGGCAGCCCGCCGGAAAGACCACCACAATAGCCGATATCAGCAAACTTGCTTCCCACCCCATCCCGAACTTCCAGGTAATTCCGGTGTCCAACTCATTCAAGCTTCCGCTTCAGTGCGCCTTCCGGCCCAATACCAATAATTCATGGAAGCAACCCGGCCAACCCCCTCTGGTTTTCTGCATACATCGGGAATCTGACAGGCGGATCGCCGGGAAATTCATACCACAACACCCCTTGACCGGGGTGACTGCAAGAGAGGAGTCTGGCTTGAATCGAACAGCAGTGAACATCAACGACGATACTGCAACCGTATCCGCCTCGGCGGATATGGACGGCCTGTACAGCACCCGGTTTCTGGCAACCGTCATGCCGCTGGTACAAAAACACCACTGCGTCGTTCTTGATCTCAGTAATATCAAGGCAGTCACCAGCGCCGGCCTGAAGGCGCTACTGGAGGCCAGCCAGGCTCGAATGCCAGACGGCCGGATAGTCATTATTACCGACAATGAATCAATACTGGGTCTGCTGAAGATAACCGGGCTTACCCGGTTGATCGAGGTATACCCCAAACTGAATGCAGTAACATAGAGGGCAATGCATATGGCCGAAGAGACTGCTACCTTTGATTTCAGCAACGGCATCAGCGGTATCCTGCCAAGCCGGAATCCACAAGGTTCCACGCTGCCGCAAAAGACGCCACTTCCCCCTTGTGATTACAAGCGCCACAAGAGCGGCAATCCCCCCGGCAATCCCGAACAGCAGCTTCTGGAAATGTTGCAACCGGTCATTCACGACTCCTTCTCGCTGGCTCCGGTGCATTACCAGGTATTGCTGTCCGAATCGCAAAGCCTGTTTGCGGCCATGACCCAGCAGAACGGGGATCCGATATTTGCAGAAGCGGCAAAGCTGCTGGGAGAAGAGCTGTTTCTCCTCAGTATCGTCGGCCAGCAACGCGGCTAGGAGTCTGTACGAGAACAGGAGTCGTAGCGAGGGAAGGCCATTTTTTTCACTGGTTTGAGGAGAATATTGGTTATATTTGACGAAAATCAGGGGAAAAGGGCCAAAATGGCTTTTCCGCAGTAGGCTCCCTATTCTCGGACAGCCTCCTAGACTCATCGAACTATTCCCTGCAACAACAAGTCTAACGTCGAAGCAATCCCATGCAATACGCCATGGTCATAACAATAGAATTCATCAAGAATCAAAAACTGAAAAGGGGCTGATCCAGTGCAACAACGAGACCAATCGGTAAAGGACTCCCAGGGAACAGCCGTCGCGGCTGGCCTGGACGGAACGGCGAAAATGGATGCGCTCAATGCGCTGGGACATTTTTATCTGAGGCATATGCAGACTGACAAGGCCATCATCCTTTTTCGGGCGCTGCACAAGCTACAGCCTCAAAACCCGCGCATCACATTGTCGCTGGCCTATGCCCACTATCTTGCAGGAGACCCGCAGGAGGCAGCCACCCTCTCCAGCCCACTGCTGCAACAAGACACACCCCTGCAACGCGCCGCAAGCATTCTGTATTCCCGTGCACTGATCAAGCTGGGGCGCAACAAAGAAGCCCGCCAGATATTGCGCCAACCCCTCACATCGGAAGAGATCTGACCATGCTGAACAAGATACAGTCATTCCTCCTGCTGCTGACCCGTCGCAGTGACATAGCCTTGGCGACGCTGCTGATTGCCGTCATCTTCCTGATGATTCTTCCCATGCCCACCTGGCTGGTGGATATCCTGATCGCCATGAACATTGGTGGCTCGATCGTTTTGTTGATGGTCGCCATCTATATTCGCACTCCGGTCGCCTTTTCCGCCTTCCCGGCCGTACTGCTGATCACCACGCTGTTCCGGCTCTCGATCTCCATTACCACCACCCGCCTGATCCTGCTGCAGGCAGATGCCGGAGAAATCGTATTCACCTTTGGTGATTTCGTGGTCCAGGGCAATCTGATTGTCGGCCTGGTCATTTTCCTGATCATTACGCTGGTGCAGTTCATCGTCATTACCAAGGGCTCGGAACGCGTTGCCGAAGTCAGCGCCCGCTTCTCACTGGATGGTATGCCCGGTAAGCAGATGAGCATCGACAGCGACCTGCGCTCAGGCATCATCACCATGGCGCAGGCGCGTGCACAACGGAAATACCTGGAAAAGGAGAATCAACTCTACGGTGCAATGGATGGTGCGATGAAATTCGTCAAGGGCGACGCAATCGCAGGCATTCTCATTATTCTGGTCAACCTGA
>CAYTPO010000205.1:0-15989 GCA_964439815.1 uncultured Thiotrichales bacterium | reverse complement strand
GCATCGGTGACACCCCTGATGTACTGATCGCAGATCATTTCATCAAAAGCGCCTTCGCGGGCATCGTTGGCACCCTCGATACAGGTGTTGAGCAGATCCTTGACCGTATAGCCGCTGACATCGTTAGCCTGTACCGGCATGGCAATCAGGGCGCCTGTTGCGGCCATCAGCACCAGGGTGGATTTCAGTTTCTTCATCATCATTGCCTATTTACCTCCCTTGCTGGCTGCCTTGGCGGCATCTTTGACGAATTTGTCCATGACCTCCTGGTGCTCCTTGTTGCTGATCCACCCTTTGGGTTTGGAATCAACCTTGGACCACAGCTCCTTGTTGGACATGTTCTTGTGACAACCCTTGCACAGGCCGGTGCGCTCCATCTTGTCACGCATTTCCTGTGGCAGTGGCCCGGTGAGCTCCCAGTGAGAGCCGACGCTGACCAGCTGCTTGCCATCGCGGGTCACGATCTGGGACAGATCGTGGTCCAGCTTGGGTACTGCAGGAATCTGCTGGGTGACCTTGGAAGGGATCACTTCGAGTGTTGCAGTCTGCAGGTCGACGGTGATGCCCTTGTCGTAGCCGTGCAGGAAGCGACCATCCTCGATGCCGTAACCCAGTGCTTTCGGGTTGTTGTGGCAGGATTCGCAGGTGCGGGCCTTGCGACCGGCGGTGTGGGGCTGTACGGCGGCATGGTCGATACCCTTGCCTTCAGGCGTGTTCCAGATCTCGTTCTTGGCGACAGTCTTGCCGTTCTTGTCGATAACGGTGGTGATGACCTGGCAGCCAGGCATCAGCGGGCTGACGCGGCCTTCGCCATTGATACCGAGTGTAGGAGTCTCCCAGCGCAGGTAGGAACGGGTCTCGCTGACCTTGCCGGGGCTGGTCATGCCATTGGTGCCCAGTGGATGGTCGGCTGTCTGGCCATCGGCACCCACGTTGTTGCCGTTGGTGATCCAGTCGATGTCGGTCTTGCCCTTGGAGTAGTCAACCGTTACGTGGCAGCCATAGCATTGTGGTGCCCAGTCGGCATGACAGGCATAGCATTCGAGTTTTTCCATGTGACCGGGGATGCTGGTCATGGCGATCTTGGCATCTTCGGTAACCCAAGCATCCTTCTCATTGATGGTCTTGAGTACCGGGACCTTGAAATCGAGCCCGGACGCGGAGTGTACGATGACCTCTTCGCCCTTTTTCACGATATTGCCGAATGGATTGCCGCGTGCGGTGAGCAGGTAGCCGTCTTCAGGTGGATAAACCGTACCCATTGCCATGAAGGCTGGCAGATCCGTGGTCAGGCCGCGAGGCTTGTCGCCAATATCCTTCTGGAATTCCTCGGCATATCCGAGCGGCAGTTCCCATGGGGCTTTCTCGGGGGTGCCGTGACAGTCCTCGCACTCGACCTCGACCTGAGCCAGTGTGGTGCCGGCAATGTTGCCATCGCCGTGCATGTCAACGGATGTATGGCAATCCTGGCAGAGCAGGCCACCTTCAGGGTTGCCTGGGCGGCTGGCTTTCTGATGGTGCAAGTCATCGGCGATGAACTGATACTTCTTGGTATGCAGCTTGGACTGTTTGCCACCCTTTTCGTTGTAGGGGCTGCCGTAGGGGAATTCCATCAGGCCCTGATAGCTGACACCGATGCGTTTGCCGCGGTTGTGGCAGGAGGCACAGGTTTCGGTAGGAATGCCGGAGTAGTGCTTGTCACCAATCTTCACCTTGTGTTCGCGCGATGATTGCATGGTGTGGATCAACATGTGTCCGGGCTGATCCTTGGCAATGGTGGGATCGTTGCCTTCATAGAAGCCGTTGTTGCTGTAGGGGATGTGGCAGGAGGAGCAACCGGCTCCGCGGAAGTCACCACGTTTTTCACGACCATTGACACCCACGTGGCAGCGTTGACACTGTTGTCGTGAATAGGTGATGGCCGCAAGGTTGGGGTGTTCGGTAATCTTGTCGATATCGACTTCCGGTATCTGTTTCAGCTCATCAGGCATCTGATCGGGATGTGCGGCGATGAACCGCTTCATGTAATCCTTGTATTCGGGAGAGCCAATGGCAGGGATCGGACCATCGGTATCCTTCATGGAGTAGTTGCCCAGATCAGCCTTCTTGGAGTCATGCAATCCCCACGACCAGAGGTTGCCCTGCAGTTTGCCTGCTTCGGTATTCATCAGGGATTTCTTGACGTTTTCGGCATAGCCTGCGTGACACAGACCACAGGTCTTGTCGGCTATCCAGATGCTGCCTGGGTCGGGGTAGAAGTTTGTCGCGCCGCCGGCTTTCGTCAGTCCTTTCGGGGCGCCCTTGTGGGCAGCTTCCTTGGTGGTCGCCGTCGGGTTGCCACCATGGCAGACAACGCAGCCAGCAGGATCCTTGTGCACGGAGCCCATGGCGGAGATGGCCTCCATCATGCCACCATCGGTGATCTTCTCGATCCCGTCGTGACAGGACTGGCATCCCTTCTCGTTAGCGAGTTTTTGCGAGATTTTATCCTCGGCTTTGGCGTGGACAGTACTCATTACAGCACAGGTCAGCACTGCCAATGCCATCCTGATGATTCTGGTTTTCATTGAGAAATCCCTCATTTATTGTTGGTTGCTGAAACCCGACATCGTCGGGGGCATCGCTTACCGGAACGGATGCTGACCCCGGGTGAAGTTCGGGCCCCAGGAGGCTGTTGGACTTAACGCTATTTGGCTGCAAATCTCTGGATGGTGATTAAGTCAGCTTATCCTGTTCGTCAAATAGCTCGGCTATTCTCCTCACACGATAAACTGACTTAATTCACCCCCAGTGATTTCCGCTTCAAACGGTTAAGTCCGACAGACTCCAAGAAGGCATTAAAACGCAGAATAAATGCCTGCTTGAAGTGAGAGTAGAAGGGGGGTTAGAAGGGTGAGTTGACAATTGTCAACAAACTGCGGGTAAACCCTTGCGAGAATAGGTTTATTTCCCGAAAGTTGATTTAGGTTAAGGCGGGGGGGGCATTTGGTTTCTAAGGTGATCTACAATTGTTCAAAGGCGGGGTTTTCCGTGCCTTTAATTTAATGGTTTTTCAAACCGAAAGCAGAGACCGTATATGAATTTATCAGGTATTGTCGTAGCGGTATCGCCCGCATTCATTGATAGCTGTATCGAACAGCTCAACGCGTTGCCCGGTATCGAAGTGCATAATATCGACCGTGAGAAAGGGCGGCTTGTCGTCGTCCAGGAAGCGGAATCCATTAGTGCCGAAGTCGAGGGCCTCAAGGCCATCAAGGCGCTTTCCCATGTCACCTTTGCCGAGATGGTATATCACTATTTTGCAGAGGATGAGCAGTTTATCGAGGCGATTCCTGAAGATCTGGACGCAATGACCGGTCTTCAGCAGCAAGCCTGTGTCCCGGAATATCTTCAAGATTAATTGAATACCATCGGAGGTTAGTAATGAAGCAGACCCGTCGTGATTTTATCAAAACCAGCGTGGCGGCCACGACCGCAGCGACCGTTGGCATTCCCCTGACCCAGGTTCAGGCGGCTTCAGGAGGAGAAGCGGAGAAGGATTGGCAGTGGGACAAGGGCGTTTGCCGCTTTTGCGGTACTGGTTGCGGCATTATGGTTGCAACGAAGGACGGCAAGATCATGGCAACCAAGGGTGATCCGGCCGCACCGGTCAACCGTGGTCTCAACTGTATCAAAGGCTATTTCAACGCCAAGATCATGTATGGAAAGGATCGGCTGACGCAGCCGTTGCTGCGCATGAAGGATGGTAAGTTCGACAAGAAAGGCAAGTTCCAGCCGGTAAGCTGGGAGCGTGCTTTCGATGAAATGGAAAAACATGCCAAGGCAGCTCTTAAGGAGTTGGGTCCTCATGGCGTGGCCATTTTCGGTTCCGGTCAGTACACCATTCACGAAGGTTACGCTGCCGCCAAGTTCATGAAGGCTGGCCTGCGCAGCAACAATATTGACCCGAATGCACGCCATTGCATGGCTTCAGCCGTTGCTGCCTTCATCCAGACTTTTGGTATCGATGAGCCTGCGGGCAACTATGATGATATCGAGTATACCGATACGGCGGTTCTCTGGGGCGCCAACATGGCTGAGATGCACCCGATTCTCTGGGCTCGGATAGCGGATCGTCGCCTCGCGCATGACAAGATGCGTATCGTCAATCTGACGACACTCAAGAACATGCCTTCCGAGCTGGCGGATACAACGATTGTATTCAAGCCCAGCACCGATCTGGCGATCTGGAACTATATCGCCCGGGAAATCGTCAAACGCGATGTGGTCGATCACGAGTATGTGAAAGAGCACTGTGTCTTTGCAACTGGTGCTTATGACATCGGCTACGGTATGCGTGGCACCTCCAAGTATGCGGGTGAGGCCGAGAAAGATACCCAGGCCAAGGAACTGAAGGTCAAGCTGGATAAGTGGGAAGCCATTGGTCAGCGCCGCAAGGAAGGTGAGGTTGTAGAACAGAAGAACCGCAAGAAGGCCGGCAAACACTGGATGATCTCCTTTGAGGATTTCAAGAAAGGCCTCGAGCCTTATACGCTGGAATATACCGCTGAGCTTGCCAAAGGTGACGTGGACGAATCCATCGAGGATTTCAAGAAAAAGCTGAAGCTCCTTGCAGATTACTATTGCGACAAGAACCGCAAGATCGTTTCCTACTGGACCATGGGTTTCAACCAGCACCAGCGTGGTACCTGGGTCAATGAGCAGGCATACATGGCTCACCTCCTGATGGGCAAGCAGTGCAAGCCGGGTAACGGCGCATTCTCCCTGACAGGCCAGCCTTCTGCTTGTGGTACCGCTCGTGAGGTGGGTACCTTTGCTCATCGTCTGCCAGCTGACATGGTGGTTTTCAAGAAAAAGCATCGTGATCTGGCGGAGAAGATCTGGAAGCTGCCCGCGAATACGGTCAATCCCAAGGTGGGAAGCCATATCGTCAAGATCATGCGTGATCTGGAAGATGGCAAGATCAAGTTTGCCTGGGTTCAGGTCAATAACCCTTTCCAGGCAACTGCAAACTCGAATCACTGGATCAAGGCGGCGCGGGAGATGGATAACTTCATCGTGACGGCCGATGGTTACCCCGGTATTTCTGCCAAGGTATCCGATCTGATTCTCCCGGCTGCGATGATTCTGGAGAAGTGGGGCGCATACGGTAATGCCGAGCGTCGTTCCCAGGTTTGGCGTCAGCAGGTTGCGCCTCCAGGAGAGGCCATGGGTGATACGTGGCAGATTCTGGAATTCTCCAAGCGCTTCAAGCTGAAGGATGTCTGGGGCGCAAACAAGGTTCCTGGCCTGAAAGCCAAGGGCTTTGAGGATGGCAAACTGCCGGATGTCCTGGATGAAGCCAAGAAGATGGGTTACTCACCTGATCAGACGCTCTATGAAGTCCTGTTCGCCACTCCGGAGAACAAGAAGAAGTATCCATGGCCTGCTGACAAGGGTTTGACCAAGGGTCATGCCAACCATATCGCCGAGAAGCTGGGTGATGGATGGTTCCCCGAGTACATGCTTTGGGAAGAGTACGCCAGCTTCGGTCGTGGTCATGCTCATGATTTGGCGCCGTTCGAACGTTATTACGATGATGATGTGCGTGGTCTGCGCTGGCCTGTTGTCAATGGCAAGGAAACACTATGGCGCTTCAATGCGGAATATGATCCCTACGTCAAGAACGGCAAGTTCGAGTACTACGGTAAGGCGCTGAAAGCGCTGCCTTCGGGCAATCTGGACAAGATTACCAATAAGGAAAAGACCAAACTTACCGGCAAAGCGAAGATTTTCTTCCGGCCTTATGCGGCTCCGGTTGAGCAGCCAGACAAGAACTATCCTTTCTGGATGGTGACGGGTCGGGTTCTCGAACACTGGCATTCAGGCACCATGACACGTCGTGTTCCCGAGCTGAACCGCGCTGTACCGGCAGCACAGGTCTTCATGCATCCTGCTGATGCAGAGAAGCTTGGCGTCAAGCGTAATGATCTGGTGGAAGTGGCATCTCGCCGCGGCAAGGTCAGGGCGCGGATCGAGACGCAAGGCCGCAACAGTCCTTCCAAAGGGGTGATTTTCATTCCTTGGTTCGACGAAGGTGTTTTCATCAACAAGGTCACGCTTGACAGCACCTGTCCGATTTCGAAAGAGACGGACTACAAGAAGTGCGCAGTCAAGATAACCAAAGTCTAATAGTAGGTAGTGTGCTCCCTGCCCGGTTTTCCGGACCTCTCAACGGAGGCCGGGAAGGGGAGTCTTTTGAGCCTATATATCCATGAACAAATCTGAAAAAGCTCGCCGACAGTTCCTTACCCGGGTTGGGCAGGGCGCTGCAATGGCCGCCACGGGTGGTCTGGTTTGGTCGTATCTGATCAAGCAGCAGGCGAATGCTTCAGTATTGGCTATTCGGCCACCCGGCGCTCTGGACGAGAAGGACTTTCTTGCCAAGTGCATCAAGTGTGGTCAATGTGTCGTCGATTGCCCGTACGATACGCTGATGCTTGCCGCGCCTGGCGATCTGGCACCTATTGGTACGCCGTTTTTCAAGCCTCGGGATATCCCCTGTTACATGTGTGACGATATCCCCTGCGTTGCTGCCTGTCCGACCGGAGCGCTTGATCCCAAGCTGACAGACATCAACGAAGCCAAGATGGGGCTGGCCGTAATCGATATCGAGAACTGCCTCTCCTGGATCGGTTTGCGTTGCGAGCTTTGCTATCGTGTCTGTCCACTATTGGACAAGGCCATTACGATTGAAGTCAATCCACGGAAAACAAGCAAACATGCGATGTTTGTGCCGCTGGTTCACAGCGATGCGTGTACTGGTTGTGGGTTGTGTGAAGAAGCCTGCCCAACCGACGAAGCAGCCATCAGGATTATCGATCCCAAGCTGGTACAGGGAAAAATTGGCGAACACTATCGCCTTGGATGGAGAATCGACTCCGATGTGTCGCAGGATTTCAGGCCGGTACCAAGGAAGGGGCTCAAGGCGAGGAAGAAGAATGCTCCGGCTCCAGGCCAGGATTACCTGAACGAAGGTATTTCCTATGACTGAGCAAAAACAGGTAAAACTTGGGCCCAATGGTAAACCGATCAGGTATTACGTTGTTCCCAAGACGTTGAGTGGCAAGCTGAGGGTCTGGCGATACATGATCTATCGCCGCGCAGTACAGTTTGTTACATTGCTGCTGTTTTTCGGCACTTTTCATTGGGGGTGGTCGCTGTTCGACAAACCTCTGCTGGCGGGAAACCTCAGTGGGTCCGATATTGTGGGGCTCATTCCGTTGGCTGATCCCTTTGCGGTGTTACAGATTTTCATCACTGGCCATATGCTCGAAACGCGGGTGATCATTGGCGCATTGATCGTGCTGGGGATCTATGCCCTGATAGGGGGGCGCGTCTGGTGTTCCTGGGTCTGTCCCATCAATCCGATCACCGACTTTGCAGGCTGGTTGCGCAACAAGCTGGGGGTTTCCAATGCCATCAGTTTCAATCGCAACTTGCGTTATACGGTATTGGCGCTGGCGCTGATCCTCTCTTTCATTACGAGTGTCGCGGCGTTTGAATGGGTCAGCCCCATCAGTATGGTACATCGCGGTATTGTTTACGGTCTCGGACTGGGTTGGATGGCCATTGTTGGCATCTTCCTGTTCGATCTGCTGATTCTCAAGCATGGCTGGTGTGGCCATGTGTGTCCACTGGGCGCTTTTTATGCTCAGGTGGGACGTGTGGCGCAGGTTCGTATCGCCTTTGATACGCCCACCTGTACCCATTGTGGTGAATGCGCCAGGGTTTGTCCCGAACCCCAGGTTCTGAACCTCAAAAAGGCTTCGATCGCGCATATGGTAGCGTCGGGCGAATGCACCAACTGTGGCCGCTGTGTATCAGTGTGCCCCGAAGATACGCTTAAATTCGATCTGCGTTCCCATATCAAAAAGTCATCGATAGCGGAGCCGGAAATGAACCTTCCACAAGAGGAGAAAATGATATGAAGAAAGGGTTATTTACTGTTGGCATGATTGTTGTTTTTTCTTCGGCCTGCGCAGTGATGGCAAAAGGCGGAATTGATGAAAACAGCCTCGGGCTTGACAAAGGTAGCGTTTTTGATACCAACGCCAGGCCTGCATTTGAAGTCAAGGCCAAGCCACCTGGTGGCGGAAACAAGCTTACAACACGCTCATATCCTTCTGCGCCGCCGTTGATTCCCCATGCGATTGATGGTTTTACACCCGTCACGCTGAGCAATAACATGTGCATGGGCTGTCACAATACTCCGGCATTGATTGGAAAGCCCCGTGCCGAAGGTCAACCAGTTCCCATCCCCAGATCGCACTATATGACGGGTGCTTATGGTAAGCCTGCTGCAGGTTTGGCTGCGACCAAAACGGGCGATAAGGTGAGCGGATCCCGTTATGTATGTACTCAATGCCATCGTCCGCAAACCAATGCAACACCATTGGTGGAAAGCACTTTCGGAAAGTAGCCGTAGGTGGATGCCGGGCGCAGAGGGTTTCTCCGTGGAGGATTTCTCACCAGCGAGGGTCGCAAGGAAATAGACCAGCAGGCTGAGCCTGCTGGTGTCCAGCCCCCTTGGATTGCCGGGAATATTGATGTCGAAATCTGTTCGGCATGTTCCCATCCATGCACCGAAGTCTGCGAACCTGACATTATCAAACTGCACCCGGATGGCCATGATCTCGCTAGGTTGCCCTATCTGGATTTTGCCGATGCAGCCTGTACGTTCTGTGGCGAATGTGCTCGTGCTTGTCCTGCCGAGGGCGTTGACTATGTGGCGGAGGTACCGCCATCTATAGGTGTTGCCCGGCTCAATGCAGGCCAATGCTTTGCCTGGCAATCTGTCCTTTGTGTTTCCTGCCGTTTTGCCTGCACTCAATCGGCTATCGTTGTGGACTCGATGTCCCGTCCTGAAATCAACAATAGTGCCTGTAATGGATGTGGGGCGTGCGTTTCGGTTTGCCCGCAAAATGCCATCGATGTCATCATGGACGCTTGAACCTGGAAACCGAAGTTTGGATCACGAAAGTCCACGCAAGCCTTTGGCGCACTTGGCGAACCAGAAAAACCTCTTATCACCAACAGGGTGTCAGGGAATTGCTCCTGCATTCCCCGCATATACGCCATCCATGGCGAAAACAGGGAATTGCTCCTGCATTCCCCGCATATACGCCATCCATGGCGAAAACCACGAGTTTTTCTGATTCACCATGCACACCAATTGCTTACGCGTCTTTTTCGCGCCCAACTGCGGTTTCCACGAGCCTGTCGGGCTTAACGCTGTTTGGCTGCGCCCGCAGGAAGTGCCCTTGGGGTGCAAATCTCTGGATGGCGGTTAACTTAGCTAATCCTGTTCGTCAAATAGCTCTGCTATTCTCCTCACATGATAAGCTGACTTAACCCCCAGTGATTTTCGCTTCAAACGGTTAAGTCCGACAGGCTTCTAGGTTGAATTTCTACTTGTGTGCCCCCATAGAGATAAAACCCGAATCCAAGGCTCAAACCGGGCGTTTGGCACAAGCTCTTGATTACTTTGCGGATCAACAAAGTTCTGCGTGACCTAAGTGTGAAACCGGAATTGATGAAATCACCGCGAAACCAGTGACTTGCACCTTTCATCCCCGTTTGTATCCCGGATTCAGGTAGAATTCACGAACTTTTAAAAATTTCTGCTGGGGAGCGACCTGACTATGCCCATTTACGAGTACAAATGTGAAGCCTGCGGCCACGAGATGGAAGTGATGCAAAAAATGTCGGACGATCCACTGACGGAATGTCCGGAATGCCACAAGCCAGCCCTGAAAAAGCTGATTTCTGCTGTGGGTTTTCGTTTGAGTGGTAGTGGATGGTATGAGACCGATTTCAAATCTGGCGCCAAAAAGAACATCGCGGGTGGCTCTGAACCTTCCGGTTCAGGGTCGGGTTGTGGCTCGGGAGGCTGCGGCTGCGGTGGCTGACCTACCGCACAAAGCGGGTATCAACAGGGCCGGCAATCGCCGGCCCTGTTGCGTCTTGGGGGGCGTCCTCGTAACATGCACGCTTTCTTTTGCGTGGTGGCTGCCGCGATTCTGCTGCAGATGCCGATGGACAAATAATTTACTGGAATGAAAATCGAATGCGTAGTCAGTATTGCGGATTGGTGGATGAGTCCCTTATGGGTCAGGAAGTCACATTGTGCGGATGGGTCAACAAGCGCCGGGATCATGGCGGGGTTATTTTTGTCGACCTGAGGGATCGTGAAGGCCTCGTTCAAGTGGTCTTTGATCCGGATACTGCCGAAGTGTTCGAGACCGCTGAACATATCCGTAACGAGTATGTGCTGCAGGTAACCGGTATTGTACGTGATCGGCCTGAAGGCACAATAAACGAGGATTTGAGAAGTGGTCGCATCGAGGTTCTGGGCAAGGGGTTGACCGTCCTCAATGCATCGGAAACACCACCATTTCAGCTCGATGACGAAAACCTGAATGAGGAAATCCGTCTCCGCTACCGCTATGTCGATCTGCGCCGGCCGGTCATGCAGCATCGTATGCAGACACGAGCCAAATTGACCGGATTCGTGCGTCGATTTCTGGAAGAGAAGGGGTTTCTTGATATCGAGACGCCTATGCTGACCAAGGCGACTCCGGAAGGGGCGAGAGACTACCTGGTCCCCAGCCGGACACATCCCGGCAGTTTTTTTGCATTGCCGCAATCCCCACAGATTTTCAAACAATTGCTGATGATGAGCGGCATGGATCGCTATTATCAGATCGTCCGGTGTTTTCGTGACGAAGACCTGCGCGCGGATCGCCAGCCCGAGTTTACCCAGCTGGATATCGAGATGTCGTTCATGGACGAAGAACAGGTCATGGCGCTGACTGAGGATCTGGTTCGTGGGATGTTTGCAGATGTGATCGGTGTCGAGCTGGAGGAAACCTTCCCCAGGATAACGCATGCAGAGGCAATGCAGCGTTACGGCTCTGACAAGCCGGATCTGCGTATTCCGCTGGAATTGACCGATATTGGTGATCTGCTGGCCAATGTTGAATTCAAGGTGTTTTCCGGCCCTGCCAATGACCCGGGAGGGCGGGTAGCTGCGCTTCGGGTTCCGGGAGCTGGCTCGCTGTCACGAAAGGATATCGACAACTACACAAAATTCGTGGGTCGTTACGGAGCTCGTGGATTGGCCTATGTCAAGGTCAATGAGATCGGCAAGGGTATCGAAGGTTTGCAATCCCCGATCCTGAAATTCCTGCCAGATGAAGTGGCCATGGAAATCATGCAACGGGTTGGTGCCGCAGATGGTGATATCGTATTTTTTGGTGCTGACAAGGCGAAGATCGTCAATGAGGCGCTTGGCGCACTGCGTATCAAGTTGGGTGAAGACCTGGGAATGGTCAAAGACAGCTGGAAACCGTTGTGGGTTGTGGACTTCCCGATGTTCGAATGGGACGAGAAGGAGAACCGCTGGCAAGCACTACATCATCCGTTTACCGCACCAAGCACCGAAAATCCCGTAGAATTGCATGAGAACCCCGGTACTGTACTCTCGCGGGCCTACGATATTGTCATCAATGGCAGTGAGGTTGGTGGCGGATCGATTCGTATCCACAAGCCGGACATGCAGAAAGAGGTCTTCAAGTTGTTGGGGATTTCTGATGAGGAAGCCGAGAGCAAATTCGGTTTCCTGGTGACGGCGCTGAATTATGGCTGCCCACCTCATGGGGGGCTGGCGTTCGGACTGGATCGCCTGGTAATGATCATGACCGGTGCCCATTCGATTCGTGATGTCATGGCATTTCCGAAAACCCAGACTGCCCACTGTCCGCTGACCGATGCGCCGGCCGAAGTGTCCAACAGGCAGCTCACTGAATTGAGTCTCCGGATAAAGAAACCGGTCGTTGAATAATTGTCCACCTTCTACGAAAACGACAGGATATGGATCGAGGTTGAACCGAGCGAGATTCCCTGGCTGAAGATCTTTGCACGGCAATCGTGCAAGGAGTTCAGTGAGTGTGATCCTGAAACGCGCCTTCATATCTTTGACCTGCTCGACGTGATCGAGCGGGAGATGATTGCCTACTTCCAACCGGAAAAGATCAATATTGCTTCTTTTGCCAACTACCTTCCGCAGGTCCATTGGCACATTATGGCCCGGTTTCGGCATGACAGTTTTTATCCGGAGCCGGTCTGGGGAAAGAAGCAACGGGAAGCCAGCCTCGAACTTCCACCCATGGAAAACTTTCTGGTGATTCTGGCAGAGAAACTGAACCACCCTGAATAGTAGCTGCAACCCACTGCGGCAGCGATCATCACTGCGGCGAGAAAATCATTTTGCGTTCCCGAGCTGAGTCGGGTAGCGCATGACAAGTCATCGGTTGAGGTAGGGGATAAGTCGGTAATGGCACCGTTTGACGCCATTACCGAATACTTTCTGCTGGGGTCACTCACCAGCTGGCTGCGGGCATTGGCCCCGGTACTGTTGTTCTAAACAGACTCCTAGCAGATGTAATACCATTGACCATTCCAGTAAAGCCAGCAGAGGTCATCTGTAGTGGTGGCGGAGCGGGTAAAGATATCTTGTTGTGCGGTTGCAGTGCTCTGCTGTGAGTAACCTTGCTGCTGCAAGGATTTTTCTGCGGCGATGCCGCTGGTAGAGATGCCCAGTGCAATGGTGAGCATCAGAAGAGTTTGCTTGAATTTCATGTGGTTTTAATCTCCAGTAGTCCGTTAACGAAAGCTTAGCGTAAATTTCCCAAAAATGACCCGCTCACTACTGAGTTGTGAAGGAGTCCCTGTTGCATCGGGAGCTAGGGTATCATAGCTGTTTTGGTCGTCAAAGTGGAATGCTTGATCAAACAGGTTATTGACGCCTGCGGAAAAGCTGAAGTGATGTAGGGGAGGGCGATAGGTGATATTCAGGTTGGCAAGCCAGAAGCTGTCAGAGCCCTCTCTGGTGGGTGAGTCGGCGAAACCCCCCCTCTGGTCATAGTAGGTTGTGCGGATCTGTCCGGTCACCCCCGAGGGATGGTTGTATGAGAGCGTCAGTGGGATGCTGTGGGTTTCGAGTTCGAGGACGCCATCAGGAGAAAAGGACTGTGGTATGGCTGCCTTGTCGGTTTCCTGTTTGGTGTGGTCAAAAAAGTACTCGAGACTCATGCTCCAGTGATCATTGGGCATCCAGTGGAGATAGGTCTGTGCCATAGAATACCGGCTGGGTATTCGCTGCACACTTGAATTGTTCTGTACGTTGAGAAAAAAAGCAGTTTCCGTATCCCGGTAGATCAGATTGACGCCAGCATTTACATTATTCCCGAATTGACCATCCCATCCCAGTCCATAGTTGGTCGATCGGGTCTGGGGCGCTTCGTCGAAGATCTGGTTGAAACCGGCAATATGGGTGGGCTCAAGGGTTTGATGGACATCTGCCGGAATGCCAGCGGCATAGGTCTGGTAGATTGCAGCGCGAATATGGCTGGAGCGTGTGCTGCGCCAGCGTAGCCCAAGTTTGGGTAGCAGGTGTGTATCGGAGTAATGATACCCGGGTTGTTCATTCACCCAGCCAAGGGCATAAGTCAGGTCGAGATCATCGCTGACATGATGAGTGAGATAGCTATAGGCTTTTGCCTGATAGCGGGTATTATTCCTGTCGAGCTTGCACTCCGTCCCATAGAAGGCTGGACAGGGCTGAGGTGTGAAATCCAGGGTAAATTTCAGGTTGCTCTGGTTATCAATGTAGCCAATACCCGTAATCAGGTTGCTGGAATCGAAGCTGTTGGAGAGTTGCAGTTCTGATTGATCAACTCTCAACCCTCCTTCGGTGAACAGGCTGTTGGAGGGTTGTGGTGTTCTGGGACGTGTTTCGGTAGCGTCGGATTTGTAGCGGCTGGCTGATGCCAATAACCTGGAATGCATGGACAGGCGTTGCTTGAAACCTACTCTGGCTTCCCTGTTTTCGGCGGTAAAGCGTCGATCGCCGTATTCATCATTGAAGAATCGCTGTGTTGTATTACCCTTGTCTTCATCTTCAGTGCTGTAGCCAAGTTGGATGCTGCTGTCTTCGGTGAAGGCCAGTTGTCCAAACAGACTGTAGCGATCTCGCTTGAAATCGCTGTTTTCCTCGATGCCATCGGTTTCGTAGTGGAATTGACTGGCACTGAAAGCAAAACGCTCCTTCAATCCGGCTACTACCAGGTCGTTGGCCAGTGTTCCCTGACCCGCAACCAGCCCATCGATCTGGGCAAACAGGCCTTCGCGTACAAACATTGGATTATATTCGTTATAGCTGAGACTGCCTGGCCCGGAGCTGTCGAGGATACCCAGATTGCTGCTGGTGAGTGCGGGCTGCATTGGCATCAGATTGAGTGGCTGCAACAGCTGTGCCTGCAGCAATTCAGAGCGTCGAGAGGCATCGCTGCGGTTGAAGCCCTGGTAGCTGTCCGACAGCAGGCGATGTGCCGCGTGGCTGGTGGGATCGAGCATCAGGGCCGAGGTGGCCTGAGTTTTGGCGACCTGCTTGAAACCCAGGTAGGTATAGATTCGTCCCAGCGAGACGGTGCGGGCAGCGGCATCCTTGTCCAGCAGATTGCGGGAGCGGTAGACGGCACGATTGTCGTTCAGAGCCAATGCCTTCTGCTGCTCACGCAGCGCCTTGGCGGGTTGGTTGGTGCTTTGTGACAGGATACTTTGATAGAACCACGGTGTCGGGTCATTGGGATCGAGGTTCCGCGCCAGAGCGAACTGGTCGATGGCAAGTGGAAAACGTTCTTCCTCGTAATAGGCCTTGCCCAGATAGCTGCGGATCAAAGCATTGCCTGGATCGAGCAGAGCAGCGGTTTCCAGTGCTTCACGTCCGCGTTTCAAGTGGTTGTGTCGAATCTCGATCAAGCCGATACCCAGATAAGGGAGGGGGGTATTGGGTTCAAGTTCCCGAGCATGGTCGAAGGCTGTGCGGGCTTCATCCAGTGCCAGCCTGCCGAGTGCTGCAAAGCCGAGCTGGCTGAATGCGTGCGCTGAATCCGGATTGATTGAAGTTGCCTGCCGGGCATGGGATTGAGCCAGACTGGTGTTGCCGGTCATCAGCAATACCTCCGCCAGTCGGGAATGTGTCAGGGCACTGTCGGGCGCCAGCTCTACCGCCTGTTGGCTGTGTTGCAGGGCTGTGTCGATATTGAATTTGCGCTGTTCGAGATAGGAGGCGGCCAGTTGCACTACCGGGTTTTCGGAATCTGTCTGCAAGGCGGTGGTGATCAGCCTGGATGCCTCGCGCAGGTGGTTGTTCACCAGTGCGATCATGGCCTTGAGCGCCGGGATACCTGCGTTGTTGGGTGCAAACCGGGCTGCCCGTTGCAGATGCTTCAGTGCGTTGATGGTATCGCCCATGGACAGATAGATGTCGCTGGTAAGGAGTTGACAGATTACGCCCTGTTGCGATTCATCCAGATTTTCAAGTAACGCGATGGCCCTGACGGGGTCACCCGAGCGCTGCAGAGCCTGTGCCTCGAGCAGGATTGGCGAATATTCCCCCGAGTCTGGCTGAACAATTCCGAGATCCAGCACTGACGGATAATGAAGCATCCAGCTTACGGTATCCGCAGTTCTGACTGTAAAGCTTCTGTGGGGGCGATCACCGGCCTTGATGCAGGCTACCTGATTATCGGTCAGGGTCACGCTGCCGTGGTTGTTGCTGGTAACGACAGTACCTTCGATGACCATGACCCGGCTTGACCGGTCAGTAGTGGAAACCAGGAATTCGGTGCCCTCGATGGCGGCATTCACGAAAGGTGTGCGTACATCCAGGCTTTTTGGCGTGCGGCTGATTGAGTGAATGGCGCCCTTGATAATGTCGAGCAACGAGCGCTTTGCAGGATTGATGCGAGTAAAGATGATGCTGGTGTTCTGATCCAGCCGCAACAGCGTCTCATTGGCCATGCGCAGGGCTGCCCGACCAATACCATTGACCTGCAGCTGATCACCCTGGCAGAACGTCTGTTCAGGGGAGACCTTTTGCCAGG
>CAYTPO010000204.1:0-6069 GCA_964439815.1 uncultured Thiotrichales bacterium | reverse complement strand
CAGGGGTGGGCTGAGCAGGTACACCTACCAGGCACACGCCAATCACGCGGCGACTAGGAGCCTGTCGGACTTAACGCTGTTTGGCTGCGCCCGCAGGAAGTGCCCTTGGGGTGCAAATCTCTGGATGGCGATTAAGTCAGCTTATCCTGTTCGTTAAATAGCGCCGCTATTCTCCTCACACGATAAACTGACCTAATTCACCCCCAGTAATTTTTGCTTCAAACGGTTAAGTCCGACAGCCTTCTAGTGATCGTTGCTCTGCAAGACGGAGTCGATGATCTGGCTGGTGGATTGCCCCTCGACGAATCCGGTGACGATGACCTGGCCGCCGTTGGCGGTGACGCAGTGGCCGCCGGCGATCTCCTCGGGCCGGTAGTCGCCACCCTTGATGAGGATGTCGGGCAGTAGCTGGCAGATGAGCCTTTCCGGTGTGTCTTCACTGAAGGGAACGACCCAGTCCACGGCACGCAGTCCGGCCAGGACTTCCATGCGTTGGGAGAGGCTGTTGATGGGGCGGGATTCTCCCTTCAGGCGACGTACCGACTCGTCGCTGTTGACGGCGACGATGAGGCGGTCACCGTGGCGGCGGGCTTCTTCGAGATACTGGATATGGCCGGCATGGAGGATGTCGAAGCAGCCGTTGGTCATGACGATGGTTTCGCCATTGTCCCTGGCCTGATGAATGGCGCTGGCGAGTGCTTCTTCTGCGATGACACCCCGGTCGGGCGCATCTTCCGGGCGCAGCGCCCGGCGCAGTTCGGCGGGTGAGACGGTGGCGGTGCCAAGCTTGCCGACGGCGATACCGGCAGCATGGTTGGCGAGCATGGCGGCCTGCTGGAAATCCATACCGGCAGCGAGCGCAGCCGAGAGTACCGCGACGACGGTATCGCCAGCGCCGGTGACGTCATAGACCTCGCGGGCATGGGTGGGCAGGTGCAGGGGGTCACGTCCGGATTGCAGCAGCGTCATGCCTTTTTCGCTGCGGGTGATCAGCAGTGCTTCCAGCGCCAGTGAGGCACACAGCGCCAGCCCTTTTTCGCAAAGCTCATCGTCGTTGCGACAGCTGCCCGCCACGGCCTCGAATTCGGCCATGTTGGGCGTGATCAGTGTGGCATGGCGATAACGCTCGAAATCATGACCCTTGGGATCGACAATGACCTGCTTGTCGGCATTGCGAGCCAGTGATACCAGTTCTGCCGCATTGTGCAGCGTCCCCTTGGCGTAGTCGGAGAGGATGACGACATCGGCGGTGGGGAGATGGGCGGCAAACTGCGTGGCGAGATTGCCGGCCGTGGTGCGGTCGGGTGTTTCCTCGAAATCGAGCCGGATCAGCTGCTGGTGGCGGCTGAGTACCCGCAGCTTGGTGATCGTCTTGTGGCCGTCGATACGGGTAAAGTCGCAGTGGACACCATGATGTGCTTCCAGACATTGCTGCAGCGCAGCGGCCGCCTCGTCATTGCCGGTGATGCCCAGCAGATGGCTGTTGCCGCCCAGTGCAGCAATATTCAGTGCCACATTGCCGGCGCCTCCGGCACGATCCTCCAGCTCGGTGATGCGCACCACCGGCACCGGCGCCTCGGGAGAAATCCGCGAGGTTGCGCCCTGCCAGTAGCGGTCGAGCATTACATCACCGGCAATCAGAAGGTTGCGGCGGGAAAAATCGGGGAGGGTGAGCTGCATGATGCGCTGTGTTGGTGGCTACCGTTTCAGTCGGTAGAGCGTGCCACAATAGGGACATAGCGAGGTGCCATCTGCCGAATCCTCGATGGGCAGGAAGACGCGGGGATGTGATGACCACGCTTCCTCGCCGTCTCGGGGGCAGTGCAGCGGCAGGTCGGCAGCGGTGATTTCGACTTCGCGCTGGGTGTTCTGGGTGGCGGCAGTGCTCATGCGGTGCTCCGGTAATCAGGTGACAGGGGTCAGCCATTGGTTGTATTTCTCGACACGACCGTGGACGACATCGAAATAGAGGGACTGCAGCTTCTCGGTGATCGGGCCGCGTGTGCCGCTGCCGATGGGACGGTTGTCGAGTTCGCGGATGGGCGTGACCTCGGCGGCAGTGCCGGAGAAGAAGGCTTCATCGGCAATATAGAGTTCGTCGCGGGTGATGCGTTTTTCCACCAGTGGAATGCCTTCGTCAGCTGCCAGCTGAAAGATGGTGTTGCGGGTGATGCCGTTGAGCGCCGAGGTGAGATCGGGCGTATAGATGACGCCATCCCGAATGACGAATACATTCTCGCCACTGCCTTCGGCGACAAAGCCTTCCACATCCAGCAGCAGGGCTTCGTCATAGCCGTCCTGAATCGCCTCCTGCAGCGCCAGCATTGAGTTGATGTAATGGCCGTTGGCCTTGGCCTTGCACATGCTGATGTTGACGTGGTGACGGGTGAAGGAGGAGGTCTTGATGCGGATGCCCTTCTCCATGTTCTCCGCGCCGAGATAGGAGCCCCACTCCCAGGCGGCGACGATGGTGTGTACCTTGAGGTTGTCGGCGCGCAGGCCCATACCTTCGGAGCCGTAGAACATCATCGGCCGGATATAGGCCGAGTCGAGGTTGTTCTCCCTGACGGCGGTGATCTGCGCGGCATTGAGCGTGTCGGCGTCGAAGGGCGCCTTCATGTTCATGATCTTGGCCGAGTCGAGCAGCCGGCGGGTGTGCTCCTGCAGGCGGAAGATCGCAGTGCCCTGATCGGCGTGATAGGCGCGCACGCCCTCGAAGACGCCCATGCCGTAATGCAGCGTATGGGTGAGTACATGCACCTGGGCATCGCGCCAGGGCACCATTTCACCATCGAACCAGATCAGACCGTCGCGATCAGCCATGGACATAAAGCAGTCTCCAATATCAAGTTGTCGGGCAACCGGCCCGGGCCGTGGGGGCGGTTGCGGAATACATTCTCAAGCGGGGGCGGGCGGTGTCTCCAGCCATTGCTGCCAGAGTTGACGCACCAGGGCTTGCTCATCCCTGAAGGCATTCTTCGGCACCCTGGCCGACTTGCCCTGCAAATTATGGCGGTGGATTTTATCACGCATTGCCCGGTATGCATTAATAAGCTGCTCGGCAGTCTCCGGTTCGATGATGCCGACATCCGCCAACGTGACCAGAATGCGGATATTGTCGGTCCAGCGGCACAGCTCAGGGTGCTGCCGGGCGTGTGCCAGCACGAGGTACTGCACCATGAATTCGATGTCGGTAATGCCGCCGGGGGATTTTTTCAGGTCGAAGAAATCGGCCTTCTTCACCTTGTGCGTCGTCCACATCTTGTCCCGCATCCGTCGTACCTCGGCCTGCAGCGCGACGAGGTCTCGCGGTCTTGCCAGGATGTCCCGACGTAGCGTACCGAATGCGGTGGCAAGAGGGTCACCGCCGGCAACCGGGCGTGCCCGGATCAGCGCCTGATGCTCCCAGGTCCAGGCCTCTTTCTCCTGATACTTGCGGAAGGCTTCCAGGCTGGAGACCAGCAGCCCCGACTTGCCGCTGGGCCGCAACCGGGTATCGACCTCGTACAGATCGCCAGCCGCGGTGCGGGTGGTCAGCAGCATGATCATGCGTGAGGCCAGGCGCATGAAGAAGGTCGCATTATCAATGCTCTTGTCGCCGTTGGTGTACTGCGCCTTGCCGCGTGAATCGTGAATGAAGACGATGTCGAGGTCCGAGCTGTAGCCCATCTCGAAGCCGCCCAGCTTGCCGTAGCCGACGATAATGAACAGTGCGTCATGCGGCTTGCCGTCGAGCTGATAGCGGGGTGTGCCGTAGCGCCGGGTCATGGTCTCCCAGGCCGATGCCAGCACCTTCTCCAGCGTGATTTCGGCAATCCAGCTGAGATGATCGCTGACCTTCATGACCGGCAGCGCGCCAACGATATCGGCTGCGGCGACACGAAATACCTGGGCATGCTTGAAGTGGCGCAACTGGTCGAGAATCTGCTCGTCGTCATCGGTGCTGATGCGTTCGAACTGGCGTTGCAAGGTCTGCCGCAACCCTTCGCGATCCGGTGGACGATAGAGGGATTCCGGGGAAATCAGCTCGTCCAGCAGGATCGGGTGCTGCGCCAGATACTCGCCGACCCAGGGGCTGGCGGCACACAACCGCGTCAGTTGCTTGAGTACCTCCGGCTGTTCGGCCAGTAGTGACAGGTAAACGGTGCGCCGGGCGATATTGCCGAGCAGATCAAGCAGGCGCTGCAAGGTGGCGTCGGGATCTTCGGTATCCGTGGTGATGGCCAGCAGGGGTGGCATGACCCGGTCCAGCCGCTGGCGGCCGTGTTCCGACAATGCCTGAATGCGGCGGTCGTCATGGAAGGTCTGCAAGGCCTTTAGGGTCTCTTCCGGTGTCTGGTAGCCAGCGGCTTCTAGGTAGTGGGCGTCTGCTTCGTCATGCCCGTCCAGCGACAGCCACAGCGTTTCCATGGCGGTCTCGACCGGGTTGCGGTCGGATTCCTCGCTTTCACCAAACACCTGGTTGAAGTGGTGATTGACGCGATCCCGGTGTGCGTTCAATTCCGCATAAAAGCTGTCCCAGTCCTCGTGGCCCATACCCAGGGCGATGCGCTGGCGTTCGTCATCGCCCTCCGGCAGTACATGGGTCTGCTGGTCGGCGACCATCTGCAGGCGGTTTTCGGCGCGGCGCAGGCAGTGGTAGCCGTCGCGCAGCTCCGTGCAGGCCGCTTCGGGCAGCAGACCACGCTGGCCCAGATAGGCAAGTGAAGGCAACAACTGCGGATTGCGCAGATGCTGGTCACGTCCGCCATAGGTCAACTGGAAGACCTGGGTGGTGAACTCCACCTCGCGGATACCGCCCGGCCCGGTCTTGAGGTTGTCCCCCTGACCCTTGCGCGCGGCTTCGATGCTGATCAGCTTTTTCATCTCGCGCATCGACTCCAGCGCGCCATAATCCAGATAACGGCGGTAAACAAAGCCCTCCAGCCGTTGCAGCAGCTCCTGCCCGGCGGCCTTGTCACCAGCAATGACGCGAGCCTTCAGCAGAGCGTAGCGCTCCCACTCACGACCGTGGCGCTGGTAGTACTCCTCCATCGCGTTGAAGTGGGTCACCAGCGCACCGGACTTGCCAAAAGGCCGCAGCCGCATATCGACGCGATAGACAAAGCCATCGGCAGTCTGGCTGTGCAGCGCGTTGATCAGCCGTTGCCCCAGCTTGATGAAGAATTGTGAGTTGTCGAGCTGACGGCGGCCATCGGTCGAACCCTTTTCCGGATAGGCAAAGATCAGGTCGATGTCGGAGGAGAAATTCAGCTCCTTTCCCCCCAACTTGCCCATACCAAGCACCACCAGCTGCTGGGCGTTACCCTCGGCATCACGAGGTGTACCGTGGCTCAGCTTGCAGTGGTCGGTGTAGAGCCATTGGAACGCCGCATCGACCAGACCATCGGCCAGATCAGATAACGCCAGCAGAGTCTCTTCCAGATCGGCCAGCCCCAGCAGATCGCGCCAGGCGATGCGAACCATTTCGGTATTGCGTACTTCACGCAGACGTGACAGCAGCAAAGGTTCATCGACGGTATCGGCAAACAGAACGTGAAGACGTGCAAAAAAGGCATCGCTATCGTGAATCGTGGTCAACTGGCCGGATTGCCAGAGCGCAACAAACCGATCGGGATAGCGGCTGCACCAATTGGCGGCAAAATCACTACATGCCCAGACCTGCCTGATGGCTTGTTGCGACTCGCTGTCAAGATCGCCAAAGAAAGGTTGCGCCTTGCAGAGATCAACCCAGCGGTTGTCGATACCGTCAAGGATTGTTGCGGGAATATTACTGAAGGGTTTGAGCTGCGGCATAGCGTGGTTGAGTTGGCTGGTGAGTGGTGGCACATATCATAAAGGATAGGGTGCCCGCTGTGGGTTGTTTGAAATAGATAATGCGAAAAGTACGCCCGAATAAGGCACGTCTCGGGCAACCCAAAGCCACAATCCAGCTTCTTCCCCCGTCATGCCAAAAGGCCCAGCATCCAAACCACAAGAATGTGAGCACCCCTGCCCAAAGAAACCACCTTCCCCAAATCCCCCTCATACCCAACATCCAAGGAAAGTAGGCCCGAATAAGGCACGTTT
>CAYTPO010000203.1:0-6264 GCA_964439815.1 uncultured Thiotrichales bacterium | reverse complement strand
CCTTTCCGGCAGGATCGACGAACATGAGTTCAGTATAGATCCCCCCATAGCTGGATTTGAGTTGACGCAGAAAGTCTGCCAGGCGCTTGTCGACATCCCCCACCTGGGCATCCTGCATGACCCCCAGCCGTTGCCAGCCATGAAGATTCTCCAGGCGCTCGAACATGAAGGCATCCACGCCCTGTGCCAGCATGCTGGCATCCTGACGTAGTCGATGACGGATTTCATCCTGCAGCGCCTGACGTGAATTGACGTAGGCAACAGTTGTCATCAAAATGACCGGCAGAATCACCAGCACGAGAAACGCAAGCTGTAGCGCCCTGGATATACGTGGGTTTCCCGCCAACGAAATTCTTTTTGGCATGGTTATTGTAGTTGTGTTTTGACCCCGGGAAAGCAACCTTGTCCATCCTGGAGGCAATGTGGTGGAGTTTCTGGAAGTCATAATACCGTAGTCATCTCCCGATTGGGCAACCATTCGCCAAACGCCACAACAGGAGGCTTCCGGGAGAGCCGGCTCTTTTCCAACCCTGCAGTTCGATCAATGGCGCCATCAGCTATCTTTTTTTCATAAAATGCCAAATATAAAAATACATTTCATTGCCATGCTGGGGGTCAGCCAGCGTACCCTGTTGCTACTATTATTCTTTGGTGCACAAATCGCGCCAGCTTTGGTAGCACACGCCAGTGATACACCGCCGGCACCGCCACAGGGCTATGAACCCGGCCGAGGTTATCAGTTGCAGGGGACTCATTTACGCCTGGGAGGGTATGCCTCAGCCAAGTACAAACGCCTGCGCGACACTCCGACCAAACTTGAAATCAGCGATCTCAGCCTGTTCGTGCAATGGGACAGTCAGGGGCGCTGGCGGGCCTTTAGTGAACTCGAAATAGGTGAATCTCTGATCTTCGAGAATGATGAATTCTCGACGGCAGATGCGGAATTCGAGCTGGAGCGCGCCTATCTCGATTATATATACAGTGATCGGCTGGGGTTTCGCCTGGGAAAGTCGCTGACTCCGATCGGCCACTGGAATTCCATCCACGCCGACCCGCTGATCTGGACGGTATCCCGCCCGCTGACGACGGATGCCGGTTTTTCCCATTACATTACCGGGCTGATTCTACGCGGCCGGGTTCCCGCCGAGGAAGGCATCTGGAAATACCAGCTGTATCTCGATGCCAGTGCCCAGCTCGATCCCAAACCCGATAACCCCTCACCTACCGGAAAAAACATTCCCGGCATCGAGACCGGTGCCTTCGAGCATGCCCAGGGCATCCATTTGCAGTACCAGCCTGACAGCGAAGCCTGGCAGCTCGGCGTGTCATTCAGCCATTTCGAGATCGAAGACTTTTCCGGTCACAAGACCCTGTTTGGCATGGATTTCCTCTGGCATCCGGAATTCCTCGAGCTTAGCGGTGAAGCCATTTACCGCAAGGACAGCAAGGACCAGGGCCGTGACGAATGGGGAGCCTTCCTGCAAGGTGTCGCCCCCATTGTTCCACGCTGGTATGCCATTGCCCGATATGAGCACTTCAAGGATCTGGCCCTTGAAGGTGAAGCTCATACGCTATCACTGGGGCTGGCTTGGCGACCAACCCCGGCCATCATATTGAAAATGGAATCGCGACGCGGACGTGAAAACGAACTGCTTGCGCCCGATGGGATTTTTGCTTCAACCGCAGTGCTGTTCTGAGCCATGAACCATCTTTGCATCAATACCCGTCGCTACCTGCTCTACTTGCTGATTCTGCTGCTGCCGTATCAGGCCCAGGCCGGAGGTGATAGCGAGATCGCCATTATCGTCGCACCCGATAATTCATGGAATGGTCTGCAGAAGCCCATTAACCGTCGTCAGCTGGCACGCATCTTTCGTAAACAGATCATTTTCGACCGGGAAGGGCGGCGCCTGCACCCCATCAATCTGTCAGCCTCTCATCCGCTACGCAAAGTATTCTCCCGGAGCCTGTTCAAGCGCACACCTCAGCAAATGGCCAGCTTCTGGAACGAAAAGTATTTTCAGGGAATATCACCACCCCACACCATCGATTCACAGGAAGCCATGATCCGGTTTGTATCCTCGACACCGGGGGCCATCGGCTATGTCGCAGCCTGTGCCACAGACAAGCGCGTTAAAATACTGCTGACACTGAAAATCAAGGGCAAACCCGCACCGTCACTCTGTCAGTAGCCCGGCCCGCAACTTTTTTGAAAAACCATCAGTAACTGCTCGGCAGGAGATTGCAACAGGTGCGACTGAATCCGCCTGCTCCCCCGACAGACGAGCCGGCACGCACGATATTTCAGTATTCCGACAAATTTTGCAGACAACACCTGCACACCTCCCCGAATCAATAGATACCAGCACCAGCAACCAGCGATGTTTATTCATGGCACGAAACTTGCCCCACACCAAAACGTGAACAATTTCCCAATAACCAACAAGGAGAAACACAATGCGATTGTCACGTTTACTCACCTCGGGACTGCTGCTTTTCGTAGCCCTTGCATCCATCAGTGCACACGCAGTACCAGCTTTTGCCCGGCAAGAGGGTGTCAAATGCACAGCCTGCCATAGCGCCTGGCCACAATTGAACGCCAAAGGGCGTGGTTTCAAGGAAAATGGCTACCGCTTTCCGGACGATGCGGATGAAAAAAGAACAATGTCGGACGTACTCGAAGATGGCATCCCGCTGGCAGCAGTCCTGGTGGCCCGTCCTTATGACAAGAAGAAAACCGGCGACATGAAAAACCGGGCATTCCATGAATTCGAACTGTTTGCTGCCGGTGCGCTCAATGACGGCTGGTCCGGTTATGCAGAAATTGAAGCAGAGGACGAAACGGATTTTTCTCCCGAAGTCGCAACGGGTGTTGTCGCCTGGCGGATGAACAAGGCACTGAATGTTTCCTTTGGATGGTCATCCTATCTCTGGTCGGACAGCTATGGCATGCTCGGTGACGGTTTCCGCATGACCCGCGGACATGTCAAGTCAATTGATACCGGATATGGCGGCGCAGACAGTGGCGCAGGATTGCGGGGAACACGGCAGGTCACCTCCATTTATGGCCGCCCCATCGACAATCTGTTTTATTCCATAGGCTACAGTGGCGCAGCCAAGGACGCCGAAGGGGAGGATGCCAAAAACGTCCATGCCCGGATTGCGGTAGATGTCCTGCCCGACATCATGGTGGGTGGCTTTTACATCAATGGCGACAATTCCACTACAGACCAGACTTTCACACGTGCAGGTTTCGACATGCAGGCCGATTTTGCGGGAACCCGACTGCAGGCTCTGTTTACCAGCGGTACCGATGATAAAACCACCGTCGGAGATGAAACCAACAACACGCTCTCCGTACAGGGGATGTATTTTGGAAGTGGAACCCCTGGCTGGGTTCCGGTGGTTCGATATGACACTTATGAAAAGAATGACGGCAATGACAGTTACGGGGAGCTGACGCTCAATCTGACGCGGTATTTTGCCCAAAACATCAAAGGGTATGTCGAATACTGGAAACAGGTGGATGTACCGGATGGCAACGACAAGAATGACCGGCTGACTGCACAGCTGGCCATTGCCTTCTGATACCTGTACCACGAACACGACACTCCCGGGAGCAGTTCTGCTCGCCGGGAACCTCCCGATACCTATCTGACTGGAGTAGATCCCATGACCAGAATACCCGACCTGTTTCATTTACGAAAAATCACCGTCACCACGACTGTCCTCCTGCTGACCGGTAGCAGCACGCTATTTGCCGCCCCCATCAGTGATACGGTTAAACAATGTGAAACCTGCCATGGACAACAAGGCAATAATAACGAAGAAAAGGTACCCAATATCGCAGGCATTTCTCATGAATATCTGCAGGAATCACTGGAAGACTTCAAGCATGAAAAACGCAAGGGCGATCGCTTCAAGGCACCAGAGCAGAAAGAAACCGATATGAATGAAGTGACTCGTAACCTGAGCGACGCAGAAATAGCCTCTCTGGCCAAACACTTTTCCCGTAACAAATTTATTCCCCGCAAACAGCCGTTCGATACCAAACTGGCAAAAAAGGGAAAGAAAATCTATGAACGACGTTGCGAGCGTTGCCATGAAGACTCCGGGCGCAGCTCTGACGATGATATGGGAAGGCTTGCCGGTCAACCGATGGAGTACCTGAAAGAACAAATGGAAGAATTCATGAGCGCAGAACGCAAACCGCCGAAGAAAATGGCCAAACAGTTGAAAAAACTGAAACCGGGAGACATCACCCCACTACTGCATTTTTTTGCTTCCCAGCAAGACTGAACCCGTTTTCCATTCATTGTCAACCGCTCAGCCCACATCCGGGCAGCTATCGGTCACTGCAAAACCAAAGGTCACATTGCAGGTTGGACACAGGAGTTCACGACGTGCCCAACCTGCTGCAAACAGGCCGTTTTATTAGCGATTACGCCATCTCAACCTGTTTGCTCAGCCAATTCACCTTTGCTTTTATCAACCAACTTTACATAACCGATATCTTCCATGATCGCGTACATGGCTGGCAGAACCAGCATGATCAACATGGTGGAGGTGAGCATGCCAAACACGATACTGGTAACCAGTGGCACCAGTATCAGGGCTTGTGAGCTGGTTTCAAACAGTAGCGGCGTCATGCCGGCAATCGTGGTCACAGAGGTCAGAAAAATGGCCCGAAAACGATCCCGCACCGCCTGCTGCGCTGCGGTGTGCAGACTCATCCCTTCCGTTACATGAAACTTGACAAATTCCACCAGCAGGATTGAATCATTGACAACCACACCAGCCAGGGAGACAAAACCAATCATACTGGGCAAGGTGAAATCGAGACCCATAATGAAATGCCCCCAGATTGCACCAATCAGCGCCAGCGGAATATTGATCATGACAATCAGCGGCTCGCGATAATTGCGGAACTGCATGCTCAGCAACAGAAATACACCAAATGCACCCAGACCAAAACCGGTCAATATGGAACGCTTTGTTTCGGAGCCATTTTCCACTTCCCCCTTCAGCACAAAGGAGACCTCTGGATAGCGCTGCTGCAGACTGTCGAGCAGATTGGTTTCCAGCCCCTTGATCACTTCGGATGTATTAGCGATATCGGCGTCCACATCACCATAGATATTGACGGTACGCTGGTGGTTCACATGGCCTATACGGGCAAAATCCCGCTCTTCTGTAATAATGGCCACACTGCTGAGCGGAATTTCCCGGCCATTTTTTGCAAAGACGGTAAGATCATCAAAATCCTGCAATTCCCGGTGTTTCTTGCTATCGAGTCTGGCAATGATTTCATAAGCCTCACGGCCCCGATAGATTTCGCTGATCTTGTACTCCTGGTAGGCTGCTCGCAATTGCAATGCAATACTGCGCGAATCGACTCCCGCAGCCAGCGCTCCCGGCTTCAGCTTGATACTGTATTGCGGCTTGCCCGGACGCAGGTCATCCAGCAGATTGGTGACACCGGCATAGCCTCGCAACCAATTCTGCACCTCCCACGATGCCTTTGATAACTGCGCCAGATCCTGCCCCTTGAGGCGAATATGAATTGCTCTACCGGCGGGGCCAACCCGCCCCTCCTTGTACTGGATACTGATGACATTCGGTAACGGTGGTGTATTGCCTTTCCATTGCGCCACCAGCTCGGGAATACGGGTATGGCGTTTTTCAGTATTGAGCAAGTCGATACTCAAGGTGGCGAGGTGTGCACCATTTTCCGGCACATCCCCATGGACGCCATAGGAAAGCTGGATATTCTTGACCAGTGATTCGCTCTCCTTTTCGCTCAATTCCTCATTGGTCTGGTGCAGGGAGTCAAGCAATACCTGGACAACCCTTTCGGTTTCAGACAAGGGCGTACCTTGCGGCAGCAACACCCTCGCTTCGAAATTATTGCCTTCCAGATCAGGAAAAGCCTTGAACTTGACCGTGCCGGTTGCAATCAGGCCAATGGACAGCACCAGCATGGCCAGAGCAATGCCGACCGTTACATAGCGATATCTGATCGCGGTATTGGCCGCCCCCCCAACAGCGTCCCGCAGTTGACCAAAGCGTGCTTCAAAACGTTGCCGCCAGCGCGGTGGTTCCTTGTGATGAGTATGCTCCAGCGAGTGGGTCAGGTGATGGGGCAATACCAGAAATGCCTCGATCAGGCTGATGGTCAGCACCGACAAAAGCACCACGGGCAGCACACCCAGTATCTGCCCCATGTCACCCTTCATCATCAACAGGCTGCCAAACAGAAAGGCC
>CAYTPO010000202.1:0-5993 GCA_964439815.1 uncultured Thiotrichales bacterium | reverse complement strand
ATGGAGAGCTTTCTCTTCCAGCTCATCGGCCTCGGCTTCGTGCTGCTGAGCCTGTCGCTGATCAGTGGCTGGCTGTTTGTCGACGACATCTTTACCCAGAACCTGGCACACAAAACCATACTCTCGCTCGTCGCCTGGGTGATCTTTGGCACCCTGCTGCTGGGACGCGCCTTTGCCGGCTGGCGAGGCCGCACCGCGGTCCGCCTGACGCTGGTGGGATTCTCCCTGCTGGCACTGGCCTATTTCGGCAGCAAGCTGGTGCTCGAAATCATTCTCGCCAAGTAATCGGAGATCATGACTCTTGGGTGAAATTCCACTGGGTGTACTGTTTGGCGCACTGATCGTCCTGCTGGGGCTGTCGGCCTTCTTTTCCGGCTCCGAAACTGCATTGATGTCCCTCAATCCCTACCGGCTCAAGCACATGGCCGACCAGGGACATGCCGGCGCACGACGCGCCTGGAAGCTGTTGCAGAAACCCGACCGGCTGATCGGCCTGATCCTGCTGGGCAACAACTTCATCAACATCATCATCACCCAGCTGGCCACCTTCATAGGCTATCGGCTGTTCGACGACTCCGGCATCGCCATCGCCACCGGCGTGTT
Source organism: uncultured Thiotrichales bacterium (assembly GCA_964439815.1). Taxonomy (GTDB): domain Bacteria; phylum Pseudomonadota; class Gammaproteobacteria; order UWMA-0217; family UWMA-0217; genus JALSHZ01. The sequence continues at coordinate 5,390 of CAYTPO010000202.1, read as the reverse complement.
GACGCTGGTGCTGCTGATCTTTGCCGAGGTCGCCCCCAAGACGCTGGGCGCCATGCACTCGGAAAAACTCGCCTTTCCGGCCGCCCTGATCTATACCCCACTGCTCAAGTTCAGCTACCCGCTGGTGTGGCTGATCAACATGATGGCCAATGGCGTACTGGCACTGATTGGCGTACCGACACAGGTACACAATGGCAATGCACTGAGCCACGAGGAGCTGAAAAGCGTGGTCAAGGAGGCCGGCGAACATATCGACCAGAGCCACCAGGAGATGCTGTTGCGGGTGCTGGAGCTGGAGCAGGCTACCGTCAAGGACATCATGATACCGCGCGCCGAAATCGAAGGCATCGACCTGGAAGCACCCGCCGAGGAGATCGAGGAAGACATCAACCAGGCCAACTACACGCGGATGCCTGTCTACGAAGGCAATATCAACAACATCGTCGGCTACATACACATGCGGCGGATTCTGGCACTGGCCAACAACGACATGCTGACGCGCGAGCATATCGAGAAGCATATGCGCAAGCCCTACTTCATCCCCGAGTCCACCTCACTGACGCAGCAGCTGATCAACTTCAAGAAGGCCCGCCGCAGCCATGCCATTGTCGTCGATGAATATGGCGATGTGCAGGGGTTGGTGACCATGGAAGACCTGCTCGGCGAAATCGTCGGCGAGTTTACGCTGGACTCGGGCATCCTCTCGGAAATCGTCCCCCAGAACGATGGCAGCTATATCGTGGAGGGCGGCATCAACCTCCGTCAGCTCAACCGCTCACTGCACCTCAAACTACCCGATGACGGCCCGCGCACATTGAACGGGCTGATCATCGAACATCTCGAATCGATCCCGAAGGCGCCGACCTGTGTACTGATCAATGGTTACCCGCTGGAGATCACCAAGACCACCAGCAGCAGCATTGCGCTGGTGAGAATATGGCCCAGACTGCCGGGATACGAGGACAATACCGATCATGGCTAAGGCCAGAATCCGCTACCGCTGCTCGGACTGCGGCTCCCTGCAACCCAAATGGACCGGGCAGTGCCCCGATTGCCACAGCTGGAATTCCCTGGTCGAGGAGAACGCAACCGCCCAAAAGGTCACCGGCAGCAGCAACCGCTTTGGAGGCTACGCCGGCAGCAACAGTATCCAGAAGCTCCACGAAGTGGATCTCAGTGAAGCCCCACGCATCAGCAGCGGCCTCAGCGAACTCGATCGCGTCATGGGAGGTGGGATCACTGGCGGCTCGGTCACATTGATTGGTGGTGATCCCGGCATCGGCAAATCCACACTGCTGATCCAGACCCTGGCCTATCTGCCCAATATCCCGGCGCTCTATGTTTCCGGCGAAGAATCTGCCCAGCAGATCAGCATGCGCGCCCAGCGTCTGGGGCTGGATGCCGACCACATTCAGCTCTATACCGAAACCTGCGTCGAGAACATCATTGGCACCATCCTCGACAGCCGCCCACGCGTGGTGGTCATCGACTCCATCCAGACACTGTTTACCGAACAGTTGCAATCCGCCCCCGGCTCAGTTGCGCAGGTACGTGACAGCGCAGCCCAGCTGGTGCGGATGGCCAAACAGCACCACATCTCACTGTTTGTCGTTGGCCATGTCACCAAGGAAGGCGCCCTGGCCGGGCCACGGGTGCTGGAGCACATGGTGGACACCGTACTCTATTTCGAAGGCGACCCCGACGGCCGCTATCGCGTTCTGCGCGCTGTCAAGAACCGCTTTGGCGCCGTCAATGAACTGGGCATCTTCGTCATGACCGAGACCGGGCTGAAGGCCGTCAGCAACCCTTCCGCCATCTTCCTCTCCCGGCACGACGACCCGGTTTCCGGCAGCGTTGTCATGGTCAGCCGCGAAGGTACCCGACCGCTGCTTGTGGAGGTACAAGCGCTGGTCACCGATACCCACGCCTCACAACCGCGTCGCGTCACAGTTGGACTGGAGCATAACCGGCTCGCCATGCTGCTGGCCGTCATCCAGCGCCATGGCGGCATCACGATGCATGACCAGGATGTCTTCATCAATGTGGTAGGGGGCGTCAAGGTATCGGAAACCGGCGCCGATCTGCCCGTGGTGCTGTCAGCGCTCTCCAGCTTTCGTGACCGCATCCTGCCCTCGCAGTTGATCGCATTTGGGGAAATTGGCCTGGCCGGCGAAATTCGCCCGGTAGCCTACGGCGAAGAGCGCCTGCGCGAAGCGGCCAAGCATGGCTTCAAACAAGCCATCATTCCCCACGCCAATGCCCCCAAAAAGAAGATGAAAGGTATGGAAGTTATCGCAGTAAAACGCATTCACGATATTATCGATCTTGATTTTTACTAGGAGGCTGTCGGACTTAACCGTTTGAAGCGAAAATCTCTGGGGGCGAATTAAATCAGTTTATCGTGTGAGGAGAATAGCCGAGCTATTTGACGAACAGGAGAAGCTGAGTTGATCGTCATCCAGGGATTTGCACCCCAAGGGCACTTCCTGCGGGCGCATCCAAATGGCGTTAAGTCCAACAGGCTCATAGCTTTCATTCGCAGCCGACAATGATCGTCGGATGAAACATAACAGGAGCAGGTTGTCATGAGCATGCAGGAAACCATCGAAAGCAAATTAAAAGACACCTTCGACCCCATTCATCTGGAGGTCAAAAACGAAACGCATATGCACAATGTGCCACCCGATGCAGAATCCCACTACAAGGTGACGCTGGTCAGCGCCGCATTCGATGGCATCAGCCTGATCAAACAGCACCGCGCCATCAACGCCGCATTAAAAGACGAAATCCCCCGCATCCATGCCCTGGCACTACATACCTACACTCCGGACCAATGGTTCGAACGCACCGAAAAATCACCCCAATCCCCCCCCTGCCTCGGAGGCAGCAACGCCTGATGGGAGACGTTCTCCCGTTCAAAAAACCCAAAGTCTCGGAAAAACACAAGGGCAATACCCTGTGCCGGCGCGGCTTCCACAAATGGGAGATCCAAAAGGAAAAGCAGTTTGACGTAAAACTCGGCCGACTGGTAACAGTCTATCGCTGCCGACGATGCGGGAAAACACAGACAAAAAGCCTGTAGTCTGGATCCGGGGTCAAACCTCGGATCCAGATTCATGCCACGGATGCCCAGATCGGAAAATTGTGTTTTTGCCAATAGCCATCAGAACGAAATTTCTGCTGCCACCATGAAAAAGACGGGTTCCCCCCCCCCACAATAGCGTATCACCCCAAACCAGGGTGGATACACGGTTTGCGAAAAGCTGAATGGATAACCAGCCCTAGTTGAATCCCCGCGAGGAGGAAGAGTAAAGTGTTGCGTCCTTACCATCCCAGATCAACCATGACTACAAAATGGGAAAACAAACCCGCTTGCCCAACATCTGGATTTCCCCATCCATAAAAGCTGGCAGCGCATATTCAACCTCGACTGGGAGGAAGAGTACCTGGCATGGCCGTGATCCCAAAAAGCCATTCAAGCCACACTCTGGCGAGTGGATTTGGCCCGAGTGAAAAAGGTCGATCACTTTGTTGCACGTTGAGAGTGAATATATGGGTTTCACCTTGATCAGAAACAGGACGGCCTCAACGAATTCACGGCTTTGGTAGCGCCAGAACAGGAATGCTACAATTTGCTTCGCACCTCAGAACTACCCACCGGGACCATCCCCAATACCAAATGAATTTCCACTGCTATACCTCGTTTGATCAACTCCCGCAGAATGTGTCTGCGTTATTCGCGCAGGGTGAAAAGAGCAGCATCTTCCTCTCACGCCCCTGGCTCGAAAATCTCATCACCACTTCACCTGAAGAGGTTCACGACATCCTGCTGGCTTCTGTCGTATCGGACGATGAGGTGCTGGCCCTGCTGCCTCTTGTCAAATGTACCAATAATTCATTGCGTGCGCTGACACATCGTTACTCATCGTTTCATTCCGTATTACTGGCAGATCAAGGTGACGATGCTGTTCTCTCATGCCTTGCCAACGGGTTACGCAGATTGCCCTTTCGTGGCTTGCTGCTGGAACCTGTCGGCAAGGAAGATATTGGAATCAGGCATTTATCACAGGCAATGGAAGCCCACGGGTTTGCTTGTCACTGGTGGTTTCGTTTCCACAACTGGTATCTGCGCATCGAAAGCCAATCCTTCAGCGAGTATTGGGCAGGCAGGTCCGGTAAGTTACGCAATACAGTTGCCCGAAAACGGCGCAAGCTCGAGCGAGAGCATCATCTGGAAATCCGCATTTATACCGGAGCCGAAGTACCCACCGCAATGGCTGACTATCATTCCGTCTACCGAGCGAGCTGGAAAGCCCATGAGCAGTACCACGATCTGCTGGAAGGATGGGTTGCACGCACGTCACAGCAGGGTTGGTCAAGGCTTGGTGTACTCTATATTGATGGTCAGGCAGCGGCGGCACAACTGTGGTTCGTGCTATGCGGAAAGGCGAATATATTCCGACTAGCCTACGATGAGAATTGGCAGCAGTATTCTCCCGGATCGATATTGACCAGCGCATTGATGGAATATGTGATCGATATCGACAAGGTGGAAGAAGTCGATTTTCTGACCGGGAATGAGGGATACAAACAGGATTGGATGTCCAATCACAGAGCACGCTGGGCATTGAGCTGCGTGAAAAAAGAAGACCCTTCCGGGAAATTCAAAGCGGTTACTCGGGCATGGAGGCGACTGCGGGGTGGATAATGAAAACATGCATCCATCATCAAGCCAATCATGATGCAACGATTATTATTCTTGGATCCGTCGTGAAATTATGAGTTTACACCAATCAGTCGCTGCGCAGGATTGCAAGACCGGTCCATGTCAGCAGGAATGAAGCCTATAAAGTTTGGGCTCACTTTCAGAACCTACCGCTGTCACAGCTACTTTTACCAGGACCATTTTTGGTTGTAATCCTGCTGTTTACGCTGGTAATCCTTTTGCGCCTCCAGATAACGCTTCAAAGCTTCTTGCTGCTCATCAGTCAAATTTTCTTCCACCCCTCCGTTCCTCTGGGATCTCCCCTCACCCTCACCGGGAGACCGAATCAAGTCCTGATCGCTATTCCGGGCTCCGTGTCCATCGGCAATGGCATCGGCTATACCCAGAACCCCCAACAAATGCCCACTGGATTCAGTTGATCCTGAAGCACCAACGATATTCTGAAGTACTTCAGGAAGTGCTGGAGGTGGCGGTGGGGGTGCACTGGCGCTGACACCTATGCCAATACTGACGGAAAACACGAGTAACGAATTGAATACCCAATACAATCCCTTTAACTCATTCACCAACGCATCCTTGAAGGACAGAACAACAAGTGCACCAAGCCCCAGACTAAGAATCAGCGTAATCCACATAAAGCTGATGTGAAGTGTATCCGCCATCG
>CAYTPO010000201.1:0-32377 GCA_964439815.1 uncultured Thiotrichales bacterium | reverse complement strand
GCCACCATGAATAAGACGGGTTAAATACTAATGAGCCCCAAAAAATCGTCCGGCAACGAAGCCGTAGAGGTCAAGAACACCACTTGCTACATGTGCGCCTGTCGTTGCGGGATCAGGGTAACGGTCAAGGAAGGCGAGATTCGCTACATCCAGGGCAACCCGGATCATCCGCTGAACAAGGGCGTGATGTGTGCCAAGGGTGCCTCCGGCATCATGAAGCAATACTCCCCTGCCCGGCTGACCCGGCCGCTGCTGCGCAAGGAAGGCACGGAGCGCGGCGAAGGCAAGTATGACGAGATTTCCTGGGACGAAGCCTTCGACATCATGGAGAAGCGCCTCGGCAAGATCCGCCACCAAGACCCGAAGAAATTCGCACTGTTCACCGGCCGGGATCAGATGCAGGCATTGACCGGCATGTTCGCCAAGCAGTTCGGCACGCCCAACTATGCAGCTCATGGCGGCTTCTGTTCAGTCAACATGGCAGCCGGGATGATCTACACCATCGGCGGCTCCTTCTGGGAATTTGGCGGCCCCGACCTGGAACGCTCCAAGCTGTTCTTCATGATCGGCACCGCCGAGGATCACCACTCCAACCCGATGAAGATCGAGCTGGCCAAGTTCAAACGCAACGGTGGCCGCTTCATCTCCATCAACCCGGTTCGCACCGGCTATGCCGCCATCGCCGACGAGTGGGTGCCGATCAAGCCAGGCACCGATGGCGCACTGTTCCTCGCCTTTATTCACGAAATCATCAAGCAGGGGCTCTACGATCGCGACTTTCTGGTGCGCTATACCAACTCTGCCGAGCTGGTCAATCAGGACGATGCCAGCAGCGAATACGGCATGTTCCTGCGCTTCGAGATTCCCGAAGACGAAGGCTGCTTCGATCCGCAGAACAAGCTGTGGTGGGACAAGGAGCTGGATAAGCCGATCTCCACTCACACCGAGGGCGTCGACCCCTACCTGATGGGCAGCTTCACGCTTCCCGATGGCACCCCCTGCAAACCCGCCTTTCAGCTGCTCAAGGAACGAGTGGAAAAATATACTCCCGAGTGGGCCGAGGGCATTACCGGTATCGATGCCGATACCATTCGCCGTCTGGCTCATGAAATGGGAATTACCGCACGTGACCAGAAGATCGAGCTACCCATCCAGTGGACCGACTGCTGGGACAAGGACCACGACACCATTCAGGGCAATCCCGTCTCGTTTCATGCCATGCGCGGGCTGGCAGCGCACTCCAACGGTTTCCAGACCATTCGCGCGCTGAGCATTCTGATGACCATACTGGGCACCATCGACCGCCCTGGCGGTTTCCGCCACAAACCACCATTCCCGCGGCCGATTCCGCCCTGCCCCAAACCACCCAACAGCCCGGACGATGTACAGCCAGACACACCTCTGAACGGCAATCCGCTGGGCTGGCCATCCGATCCCGACGACCTGTTTGTCGATGACGACGGCAACCCCATCCGCCTCGACAAGGGGTTTTCATGGGAATACCCGCTGTCGGTTCATGGCCTGATGCACAACGCCATCACCAACGCTTGGCGCGGTGACCCCTACCCCATCGACACGCTGATGCTGTTCATGGCCAACATGGCCTGGAACTCGTCGATGAACACCACCGAAGTCCGCAAGATGCTGCGGGACAAGGATGAGAGCGGCGAATACAAGATCCCCTTCATTATCGTGGCCGACGCCTACCGCTCGGAGACCGTCGATTTTGGTGACCTGATCCTGCCTGATACCAGCTATCTGGAGCGCCACGATGCGATGTCGATGCTCGACCGGCCAATCTCGGAATACGATGGCCCGGTGGATTCGGTGCGGATTCCCGTGGTGCCACCCAAGGGCGACACCAAGCCCTTCCAGGATGTCATCGTGGAAATGGGCACGCGGCTGAAACTCCCTGCCTTTGTCGACCCGTCCGGCAAGCGCAAGTTTCGCGACTACCGCGATTTCATTATCAATTTCGAAACCACTCCCGGCTCCGGCATCGGCTTTCTGGCAGGCTGGCGCGGCAAGAGCGGCGAGAAGTTCCTCAAGGGTGAACCCAATCCGCGACAGTGGGAGATGTACGAGAAGAACAACTGCGTCTACCACTACGAACTGCCCAAATCCTTCCAGTACATGCGCAACTGGAACAAGGGCTACCTCCACTGGGCGCAGGAACACGCAATGACGCGCTACGACGAGCCGATCAATATTCACCTCTATTCCGAAGTGCTGCAGAAGTTCCGCCTCGCTGCCGAAGGCAAGACCGATGGCCGCCAGCCGCCTGACCGGTTGCGCGAACGGATCAAGACCTATTTCGACCCATTGCCGTTCTTCCATGAGCCGCTGGAGTCACAACTCACCGACACCCACAAATACCCGTTGAATGCACTGACACAACGGCCGATGGCGATGTACCACTCCTGGGATTCGCAAAATGCATGGTTGCGGCAGATCCATACCCACAACTATCTGTTTGTGAATCCGCGACTGGCCAAGGCCAACGGATTTGGCGATGGTGACTGGGTCTGGGTGGAATCGATGCATGGCAAGGTGCGCTGCATGTGTCGCTTTTCCGAAGCGGTGGAGCCGGGTACCGTCTGGACCTGGAATGCCATCGGCAAGGCCTCCGGTGCCTGGGGGCTGGAACCCAACGCCAACGAATCACAAAAGGGCTTTTTGCTCAATCATGTGATTTCCGAAGAGCTGCCACCGCACGATGTTGGCGAACATGTCTCCAATTCCGATCCGGTGACCGGTCAGGCGGGCTGGTACGATGTCCGGGTACGTGTCTACAAGGCCAGCGATGATGAACCCAAACAGACCTTCCCGCAGTTCACACCACTGAAACCCCTACCCGGCATGAGCAAGGGCCGGGGCAAATGGCAGGCCTATATTGCAGGAAAATTCAATAAAAGCCTGAAAAAGGGAGCTGAATGACATGACTCAACTGGCTCTGGTCATCGACCTCAATGTATGTGTGGGTTGCCATGCCTGCGTTACCAGCTGCAAGGAGTGGAACACCTCGGGCGAAGCCGGCCCGATGACGGATCAGCGACCCTACGGCACCGACCCGACCGGCACCTTTTTCAACCGCGTGCAGACCTTCGAGGTGGGGGAGTTCCCCAATACCGAGACCGTACATTTTCCAAAGAGCTGCCTGCACTGCGAAGATCCACCCTGCGTACCGGTCTGCCCCACCGGCGCAAGCTACAAACGCGCCGAGGATGGCATCGTGCTGGTGGATTACGACAAGTGCATTGGCTGCAAGTACTGCTCATGGGCCTGCCCTTACGGAGCGCGCGAGCTGGACGAGAAGCAGAAGGTCATGAAGAAATGCACGCTCTGCGTGGACCGGATCTATGACGAATCCCTGCCGGAGAACGAGCGCAAGCCCGCCTGCGTCATGTCCTGCCCCACCACAGCGCGACTCTTTGGCGACGTGCATGACCCGGATTCCGAAGTGTCCATCGCCATACGTGAAAACGGCGGTTATCAGCTGATGCCGGAATGGGGCACCAACCCCTCCAACCATTATCTGCCGCGCCGCAAGATCCACGTCAAGATTCACGAAGACGAACTCGAGCGAGTGGATAACCCATTGAGCAAGGAGGAGCGGAAACTGCGCGTTGGACCAAGCGACGGACCTTCCATCGACGACATGGCTTCCTGGTAATCGACCAGGTCACCAACGCCGGACAACCCATCGCAGCAACACGTTTATTTTTGGACCAATACCATGCATCCAGCATTTTCAGTCATCTTTCTCACCACCCTGATTGGCGCGGGTCAGGGGCTTTTTCTGGCGTTGTATACCAGCCAGGTCTATTCGCTGTTCAAGCTGCTGCCGACCGAACACATGAGCCTGTTCTATGCCATCGGCAGCCTGATTGCCGTGCTGCTGCTGATCGGCGGCTTGATTGCCTCGTTCTTCCACCTGGGGCACCCGGAGCGCGCCTGGCGCGCCGCTTCGCAATGGCGCACCTCCTGGTTATCGCGTGAAGTCATAGTGCTGCCCCTTGCCATGGGTTCGATTGCGCTGTGGGGAGCGGCCCACTATATGGAGCTGACCCGGCCTCTGTTTCAGGCACCTGGTGGCACCGAGGTCGATCTCACATTGATATTGGGCGTGATTGCCACGATTGCCTCGTTCGCACTCTTCATCTGCACCGGCATGATCTACGCCAGCATCAAGTTTCTGCAGGAGTGGCATACGCCACTGACCATCATCAACTTCATCCTGCTTGGCAGTGCCTCCGGATTCCTGATTGCAACCACCCTGTCAGCCTTTCTCGATACCAGCCTGACCCGCTTTTACGGTGGCTGGGCCTTGTTGTTCACCTTGCTGGGGCTGATCTTTCGTGGTGCCTCACTGATGCGCAACAAACGCCTGCGTCCAAAATCGGATTTACGCTCGGCCATCGGCGTGCGTCATACCAACATGGCGCAGAAAGCCCAGGGCTCGATGGGGGGATCATTCAATACCCGGGAATATTTCCACGGCAAAAAAGCCGCCTTTGTCAAAAACGTCAAATATATTTTCTTTGTACTGACCTTCCTGGTACCCACGGTACTGATCGTCATGAGCTTCTACAACCCGGCCTACCTGATCCCACTGTCCGCCTTTATCGTTCAGTACCTCGGCCTCATCGCCGAACGCTGGTACTTCTTTGCCGAAGCCAGGCACCCGCAAAATCTCTATTACCAGAGCATCGCATAAACACCAACACACAGCCCGGCCAAGCCGGTCGGGCATTATCATGCTCACCCACCACAAAAACCTTCCCAGCTACACCACCAAAGACGGCTCCACCATCCGCGAGCTGATGCATCCCACACTGCATGGAAGCCAGAACCAGAGCCTCGCCGAAGCCACCGTCCCACCCCAAACCACCACCCTGCTCCACCGCCACCAAAAAACCGAAGAGATCTACCACATCACCACCGGCCACGGATTGATGACGCTAGGGAAGGAACAATTTGAAGTCTCCCCCGGAGACACCATCCTCATCTCACCCGGCACACCCCATTGCATCAGGAACACAGGCGAACAAAACCTGACAATACTCTGCAGCTGCGCACCTGCTTACAGCCATGAAGATACGGAATTGCTGGGTGAGTGACCGGGGCACCCTGCATACCTCATGGATAGTAGGCAGTAACCAACAAACCTGCTTAAAAAACATTCCTGATCCGACCAAACAAATCTTCTGCATGACCATGCGCCTACTCCGCGAGCCTCGGAGGCCATTTCGCGATCAATAGAGACCTGATCCCGTCTTATTCAAGGTGGCGGCTGAAGCCTATGATAAGTAAATGAAAACAATGACAAACTCTTGACAATCCCGTTTCATCCAAATGGTGAGAGGCTTCGGCCTGTCACGGCCCTGGCTTATTCTGGCACGCCTATACTTCCTCTTCACTCAGAGTTGTAGCTATTGCTACAAATTTCGTTCCAGAGCGGCGCCCAGACGCACCAGCCCAGCGCCAGGATCCGCGATCCACCATAAATAAGACAGGCTGATAGCTCACGGTTCGAAGCTCACCTTGAATTGATAACACGCCAGGTATTTTTAACGGGACATTTAGGATCACGTCTTGCAATCACACATTGCAGCAATAACCCGGACTTTATATTCAGCCCCCTTAATTCGGATGATGACAAGCGTTCATAGCGCTTTTTCTTCACACCCGAAGAATCTATCCCTTTTCTTCACTAATCCACTGCTGGACGAAGGGGAACTCATCATCGATCGGACGAACTTCCAGCCACTGACAACCACAGGTTATCAGTCAATTCACTTATCACAGGCTTTAGCTACCACCTTGAATAAGACGGGGTAACTACTCAGCGAGTAATTCACCTAAGCAGTAGCTGCTCGGATTGCCTTTGATGCCCGTCAGATCAAGGCGAAAAATATGAGCTTGCAAGCGTAAATGACCATTTTTCAACACAGAGATGATGGATTTCAGAGGTGGGCTGAATAGTTACCACATTTTTTAATACCCGATTCTGTCAACACGGCATCAAGCGGTACGTCCCAGGGTTTCCGCTCCAGTTGGTGACAATGCTGCACGTCGAATGCCAGCCCCAGTAGCTTCGTTTTCTTCACCCGCCATCGTTCAAGGCGAAATGCCAGACTGGTGTCGTAGTATCCGCCCCCCATGCCAATGCGCCTGCCACAGTGGTCAAACCCCAGCAACGGCATGATGACGAGGTCAAGCCTTGCGGCGGAGAGCTGTTCTCTTGAACGGATCACGGGTTCGCTGATGCCGTAGCGATTTTGACGCATGGGGGCACCGGATTTGTATCGCTGGAAGACCATTTTCCTGTGGTGATATCGATCCACAATGGGCACATAAACTCGCTTGCCCTGTTCGAGTAACCCTTCAAGAATCGTTTCGGTTGGAAACTCTCCCGGCATGGCGATGTAGCAGGCAACGGTTCGTGCTCGCTGGAGGGGTGGCCAGTGCCGCAGATGTTGCCATGCTCGCCGGCCAGCTTGCGCCCGGTGACGGGGTGATACGGCGGCACGGCGTTGTTTCAGATTCTGCCGCAGCATTGTTGTATTGGATAAAAAATCCGGAAAACCTGTGGCGGTCATTTAAGGATGCTCCTTGGTAACCACATCGCGATTCAACGGGCTTGCAGGAAACGCTAACGCCTGTCCGCAATTCCCGATGTGGATTTCAACGGGCTAGCAGATCGTGGTGGTATACGTGAGTTTACAGGGGGGAGTGCGTTTTCCCAACATGGGGGCGGGGAATTCAGGGGGGAAGCTTCCATCGCAATAACGGGGTGTGTGCGCCAAATCACCACAAAAAAGGGCCATGTAGCTGCTACATGACCCTGACGGGATAGGGATGGGTACACTCCGGGAGTACCGGTTTGACTATCGACCTTGAACCGAAGGTTCAAGTGGGAATCACGGTGATATCTTCAGGCTTCCCGAATAATACGGTAATGCACACCAACACCAACAACACGACTCCCGGGGTAAGCAATTAGGCTCAAGGATACTACCCAGCCATTAGCGAATACCCCAGAGGCACCCAAATTTAAAACGTCCAACTTGTATCAATAAAGCCGCCAACTCGTTGCCGGCTCTACTTCAAAACTCCATTTGCTGCGTATCTTGTAATGCTGCTTCAACCTTGTTCTGCATCGCGGTGATTCGCTCGGAAAAAGTCTTGCCAAAACTGCGTGACTCATCCTTGTGCTGCAGCAACTCATGCGTCAGGTTCAACGCAGCGATTATCGCGATTCGATCAGTACCAAACACCTTACCCGAATCCTTTACCTGTTTCATGTGCTGGTTCAACAAAGCGGCAGATTCTTCCAGTGCGGCTTGCTCTTCAGCGGGACAGGCAACCTGAAACTCCTTGTCCATGATCTTTATGGTAACCGGGATACTCTCTGCAGACATCAGTTGCTCTCCATTGCCTTGAGCCGCCCAATCATGGCTTCAACCTGCGAACGAACCTTGTCGCGATTGGTCAGCAACTGTCCACGTTCGGCCAGCAGATGTGCATTTTCATCACGCAACCTGGCATTCTCCTGCTTGAGTCGGCTACCCAGGTTCACCAGCTCATCAATCCGGTTTTCCAGCTTCTTGAGCGCCTGCTCGGATAAGGTCTTATTTATATCGTCGGCCATACACAGATACTAGGCTGACTTCCCGCCACGGTCAATTGTCGAAAAAGGAAGTTGTGAAAAAAATCCGCTATCATTAACTTTCTCTTCCGCCTCCAGGATCGAATGTGGAATTACCCGAATACGATGAATTAGTGGATGCACTGGAACGCAGCTCCGTTGTTCTCTCGCCAGCCGAGTTGCATGGCATTGCCAGTGGCCTGCTGATCAAGGACGCTGCAACGCCGCCTTCACGTCTGCAGGAAATTGTCCTTGGGCAGATCGACAACAATGATGTACTCGCTACCGAGACATCACGGCTGATCGACCAACTGCACACGACGACGCTGCATCAGCTGCAGGATAGCGAGCTGGGCTTCGAACTGCTCTGCCCCGATGACGACGAGCCACTGGAAAACCGGATTACCGCAGCCTGCGACTGGGCACGTGGCCTGGTATATGGCCTGGCTGAGCAAGGCGTCAAGACCAGGGATTGCCCTACCGACACTGCCGACTTCCTGCAGGATTGCCTGACACTGGCCAACAATGAATACACCGCGGATGAAGGCAGCAGTGAGGAGAATGAAGAACTTTACATGGAGCTGCTGGAATTTCTGCGCATGGGCACCCTGATGGCACAGGAAGAACTGCAGCCCACCAAATCCTCCCCGCAACTCCACTGACTCATTCCCGAAGAACAATAAATTGATGAAGCAACTGCCCAAGACCGAAATGCAACGCCGCCGCCGGACGCTGATGCGGATGATGGAGAAGAACTCGATCGCCATCATCCCCTCGGCTCCCGAGCGCACCCGCAACCGCGACGTTACCTACCCCTACCGCCAGGACAGCGATTTCCTCTACCTGACCAACTTCAGCGAACCGGAGTCCATCGCGGTATTCGTACCCGGCCGCAAGCAGGGCGAATACATCCTGTTCTGCCGCGAACGTGACGAGGAGAAGGAGACCTGGCACGGGCGGCGTGCCGGACAGGAGGGCGCGGTGCACGACTATCATGCCGATGACGCCTTCCCCATTGGTGACATCGACGAGATCCTGCCCGGCCTGCTGGAGGGGCGCGAACGGGTCTACTACACCATGGGCAAGGACACACATTTCGACACCCATCTAATGGAGTGGATCAATCAATTGCGCCAGAGTGTGCGCTCGGGCGCCAGCGTGCCGCATGAGTTCATCGATCTGGAGTATCTGGTGCATGAACTGCGGCTGTTCAAGTCCCGCTCGGAAATGCGGCTGATGCGTGAAGCAGCCAGGATCACGCGTGAAGCCCATATTCGCGCCATGTCCACTTGTGAGCCCGGAATGTACGAATTCGAGATCGAGGCTGAAATCCTGCACGCCTTTCACCGTGCCAACACCGAGCCAGCCTACCCCTCCATCCTGGGCAGTGGCGAAAACGGCTGCATCCTGCACTACACCGAGAATGACGCCCAATTGAAGGACGGCGACCTGCTGCTGATCGACGCCGGCTGCGAATATGGCGGCTACGCCAGTGATGTGACCCGCACCTTCCCGGTCAACGGCCATTTCAGCGAGCCGCAGAAGCAGTTGTACGAACTGGTACTCGCCGCCCAGGCCGCGGCCATCAAGCGCGCCAAACCCGGAAATCACTGGAACGACCCGCATCAGGCAGCAATCAGCGTCTTGACCAAGGGGTTGATCAAGCTGGGGTTACTCAAGGGCTCGGCGGTCAAGCTGATCAAGGACGAAGCCTATCGCAAGTTCTACATGCACCGCACCGGCCACTGGCTGGGGCTGGATGTGCACGATGTCGGCGACTACAAGTTTGACGACCAGTGGCGGGTGCTGGAGCCTGGCATGGTGCTGACCATCGAGCCGGGACTCTATATACCGGCCGGCGTGAAAGGTGTAAAAAAGCAATGGTGGAATATCGGCATCCGCATCGAGGATGACGTGCTGATCACCAAGGATGGCAACGAAGTCCTGACGGCCGAAATTCCCAAGACCATCAACGACATCGAAGCATTAATGGCGGCATAGACATGACGGACTACGATATCGCAATCATCGGCGGCGGCCTTGCCGGCCTGTCGCTGGCAGCAGCACTGGCACCCTTGTCACTGCGGATATTGATGATCGATTCACGCAGGGAACCATCCGGCAAGGTTGACGATTATGACGAACGCAGCCTGGCGCTGGGCTTTGGTTCCCGGCTGATCTACAGTGGCATCGGCGTCTGGGACAAGATCGCCACGGCAGCCACACCCATCAAAACGGTTCATGTCTCCGAGCAGGGGCACCTCGGCAGCACGCGGCTGAGCGCCGCCGAGTCCGGGGTTGGCGCGCTGGGCTATGTCGTCACCTTGCGGCATCTGGCAACCATACTGGAACACCACATCGCTTCCCAGCCCAACCTGACCCGCCTGCATCAGGCAACGCTGACGGGGATTGAAACCGATGGCGAAGCGGCCACACTGACAATCGAAAACGAAGGCAAGCCCCTCACGATCACGACCCGCCTGCTGGTCGGGGCCGACGGTGGCGCTTCCGCATCCCGCCGCCTGCTGGGCATCGATACCCGGGTCGAGCCCTATGACCAGATGGCGGTCATTGCCAATATCACCACCAGCAAGCCGCACGAAGGCTGCGCCTTTGAGCGTTTTACCGCCTCCGGCCCCATGGCGTTACTGCCGCTGGACGACAACCGTTGTGCGCTGGTGTGGTCACAATCACCGGCAAATGCCGAACGGATTCTGCAACGCTCTGACGAAGAGTTCATGGCCGAAATCCCCCAACATTTCGGCTTTCGCCTGGGCAAGGTCATCAGAACCGGCAAGCGCGAAGCCTTTCCACTGACCATGACCGTCGCCAGATCGCTGACCCGGCAACGCAGCCTGCTGCTGGGTAACGCCGCCCACGCACTGCACCCAATCGCCGGACAGGGGCTCAACCTGGCGCTGCGCGATGTGGCGGTACTGGCCGAGTTGCTGGCCGGCCATGATGATCCCGGCGACGACGAGCTGCTGCAAATCTACGCGCAGCGACGCCTGCCGGACATCAATGCCACCGCCAACACATCCGATGGCCTGCTACGGATTTTCATGAATCCCTGGGCACCACTCGGCCATGCCCGGGGCGCCGCACTGATTGCTCTCAACCGCATGACGCCCTTGAAGCGACGACTGGCGCGGCTTGGCATGGGCTTTCGCCACAACCTTCAGGGTCCACTGTTTCAGGGAGAACACTTGAGATGATTCATCGCTACGACATCGTTGTAAATGGTGGCGGCATGACCGGGCTGGCGCTGGCCTGCGCACTGGGACAGCAGGGCAAGAAGGTCGCCGTGCTCGAAGCCGGCCCCGAACCGGCAGAATTTGCGCCGGGGAGCGAACCCGACCTGCGGGTGGTCGCGCTCAACCGCGCCAGTCAGGCGCTGCTCGACAATCTGGGCGCCTGGAATCGCCTGCGGGGCTGGCGAATCTCGCCCTACCAGCGCATGCATGTCTGGGATGCCGGCAATTCGGGCAATATCTCATTCTCCGCTGCGGATCTTGGTGAACCCAACCTGGGGCATATCGTCGAGAACAACCTGATCCAGCGCGCCCTGTTTGAAGTGGCACAATCTCTGGAATCGGTGGACTGGATCGACAACATCCGCATCAAGAACATCGCCATCGATACCCGGGATGCCATTATCACGCTGGAGGATGGCCGCATACTCACATCCCAGCTGATCATTGGCGCCGATGGCAGATTCTCCCAGGTTCGCGAGGCCGCCGGTATCGCACTGCACAGCAGGGACTATCACCACCAGGGTATCGTTGCCATCATCGGTACCGAGCATCCGGGCGACCTGACGGCCTGGCAGCGCTTTCTGCCTGATGGTGTGCTGGCATTCCTGCCGCTGAGCGATGGTCGTTCATCGATCGTCTGGAGCACGCAGCGCGCCGAGGAAATTCTGGCGCTCGATGACGAAGCCTTCAAACAGGCGCTTGGCGAAGCCTTCGATTTCCATCTGGGCAAGATCCTCACGGCATCCAAACGCGCCGCCTTCCCGCTGATCGGGCGACACGCCGACACGTACATCAAGCCCCGCATCGCCTTGATTGGAGATGCGGCCCACACCATTCACCCGCTGGCCGGACAAGGGGTCAACCTGGGATTCATGGATGTGGCCGAACTGGCCAACGTGCTCTCGACCACGCAGCGGGACTACGGCAGCCTGTCGGTATTGCGCCGCTACGAGCGGGCACGTAAGGGGGAAAATACCGCCATGCAGAAGCTGATGGAAGGCTTTCAGACGCTGTTTATCAACAACATACCGCCTTTGGCCGGACTGCGCGGCCTGGGGCTGACGATTGCCGACAACCTGTTGCCGATCAAGTCCGAGATGATGCGTTATGCCATGGGTACCCGCGGCGACCTGCCACCACTGAGCCGCTATCGACTGGGCTGAGCCACTCCAGCAAATAAGGAAAACGACCATGACCCAACCCACGATTGCCGCCCGGACACCCGCCGAAGTCACCCTCGAACAAGGCGAGGAGTATTATTTCTGCAGCTGCGGCCGCTCAAAGGATGGCATCTTCTGCGATGGCGCCCACAAGGGAACCTCCTTCCGCCCGGTCGTCATCGTCGCCGAAAAAAGCGGCCCCGTACAAATATGCCGCTGCAAACACAGCAATAATCTGCCTTTCTGCGATGGTTCCCACCAGCAATTGGGCTGAGGATTCACCCGCGACCCGGTAAATCCGGGATCGCAGCTTCGCATCGCCCGGAACGTATCCTTATCCGGGCCTTTCGTATTTTCTTGCGTCAAACAACCCTTTTGCATGCCATCACGCCCTGGGAAACTCCGCAATTCACCACTGGCGACCGGTTTGAGGTTGCCTGCGTTCATCCGGTGCAACCCCCAGTGAACCAGGGGTTTTGAAAAACCGCCAACTGGTCTATTATTCCGCCTCCAATGGACGCATCTATGGGAGAGCGAGCGGCAACAATCCTTTGTTGACCACTCCGCCGAAGGCGCAATTCCGCCCGGAAACGCTCAGGCCTCAGGACCGTAGCACGCCATATTGGCTCTGGAGAGCGACGCAGCAGCGTCCACCGAAGGGGGTTAATCTCTCAGGTTTCAGGACAGAGGGGCGGCACGTATCGCTGTTTTCAGCATCACCGAGCCCTGGAGCCGCCCATGACCCACCGCACCGTCCTGTTCGACAAACACCTGGAATCCAATGGCAAGATTGTCGATTTTGCCGGCTGGGAAATGCCCATTCATTACGGCTCCCAGATCGAGGAACACCATCAGGTGCGTCGCGATGCCGGGATGTTCGATGTCTCCCACATGGTCGTGCTCGACCTCAAGGGCAAGCGGGTCGGGGAGTTCCTGCAATATCTGCTGGCCAACAATGTCGCCAAACTCAAGCAACCCGGCAAGGCACTCTACAGCTGCATGCTGAATGAGAAAGGTGGCGTGATCGACGACCTGATTACCTATTATCTCGATGACAAATTCTTCCGCATGGTGGTCAATGCCGCGACGCGCGACAAGGATATCGCCTGGATTCGGCAACATGCCGCCAGCTTTGATGTAGCGGTTGTCGAGCGTGACGATCTCGCCATGATTGCGGTGCAAGGCCCCAATGCCCGTGAAAAGGCCATAAGCCTGCTGAACGAGAAGGAAGCGACAGCGGCCGCAGCGCTGGCACCCTTTTTCGGCCAGGCCATTGGCCCCTACTTTATCGCCCGCACCGGATACACCGGCGAAGACGGTTTTGAAATCATGCTGCCCAACGACGAAGCCCCCGACTTCTGGGACAAGCTGTTGACCGCCGGTATCAAGCCCTGCGGGCTCGGCGCGCGCGATACACTGCGCCTGGAAGCCGGCATGAATCTCTACGGCACCGACATGGACGAAGCCACCTCACCACTAGAAGCCGGGCTGGGGTGGACACTGTCACTAAAACCTGAGGATCGCGATTTTATTGGCCGCCCGGCGCTGGAAGCACGCAAGCAGGCCGGCAACCTGAAGAAGTTTGTAGGACTGGTGCTGGAAGGTCGTGGCGTCCTGCGAGGCCACCAGAAAGTCATTACCGATGAGGGTGGCGAAGGCGAGATTACCAGTGGCACATTTTCGCCAACCCTGCAAAAATCGATCGCGATGGCGCGCGTACCCGGCACCATCGGCGAGTACTGCCATGTTGAAATAAGGGGCAAACGGCTGCCGGCCCGCGTAGTCGGGATGCCTTTTGTACGTCATGGCAAACCCCTGATCTAATTCACTGCAACCAGGAAAAGACGATGAGCAATATCCCTGCAGATCTGAAATACACCAAGTCCCACGAGTGGATCAACAATAATGAAAACGGCACCATCACGGTAGGCATCACCGACCATGCCCAGGAGCTGCTGGGCGATCTGGTCTTTGTCGAGCTGCCGGAAGTGGGCAAGGAACTCGAAGCCGGGGAACCCTGCGCCGTCGTCGAGTCGGTCAAGGCCGCTTCCGATATCTATGCTCCGATCGCGGGAGAAGTGGTCGAGGTCAACGAAGCACTGGAAGAAGAGCCCGAGCTGATCAACAGCGATCCCTACGGCGATGGCTGGCTGTTCAAGCTCAAGCTGGCGGACGACACAATCCTCGATGGCCTGCTGAGCTCTGACGAGTACACCGCCGAATCCGACGACGAGTAACACGCGCTCCCACCGCGCGGACAGCCTCCTAGCGCTCCCGCCGGGCGCTATTGGTCTGTTTGCCCGCTGAATCCACCCCAACCTTCACAGACTGTTTTCAATGCCCTTTATTCCCCATACCCCGGAAGAAATCGAGCAGATGCTCACCACCATTGGTGTCAGCGATATCGAGTCGCTGTTCGATGAGATACCCGCCGATATCCGCTGTCAATCGCTGGACGCCATACCCGCCGCCACCTCCGAAATGGCGATTTCACGGGAGGTACAGGCTTTGGCCGGCAAGGACGAAGGGGCACTGAACTTCATCGGCGCCGGTGCCTACGAACACCACATTCCCGCCGCCGTCTGGCAGCTGGCAACGCGGGGAGAATACTACACGGCCTATACGCCTTATCAGGCCGAAGCCAGCCAGGGGACGCTGCAGATCATTTACGAATACCAGTCGATGATGACCGGTCTGACCGGCATGGATATCTCCAACGCCTCACTGTACGACGGCGCTTCGGCACTGGCCGAAGCCATCCTGATGGCGGTACGGGTGCATCGCAAATCGAAATCCCGCAAGGTGCTAGTCCCGGCCAGCATTCACCCCGCCTACCGCGATACCGCTGAAACCATTGTCAGGAACCAGGGGATCGAACTGGTCAATGTCCCCATCGACCAGGAATCCGGCAGGGTCGATCCTGCAACACTGGCACCATACAACGGTGAAGACATCACCGCACTGGTGATTCCGCAACCCAACTTCTTTGGTGTGCTTGAGGAAGTGGATGCCCTGACCACCTGGGCCGAAGGCAACAACACGCTGGTCATTGGTCTGGTCAACCCCTTTTCACTGGCGGTGCTCAAGCCTCCCGGAGCGTGGGGCGAGAAGGGGGCCGATATCGTCTGCGGCGATGGCCAGCCGCTGGGCGCACCACTCTCCTCCGGCGGGCCCTACTATGGCATTCTCTGCTGCAAGCAGGCGCATGCAAGGCAGATGCCGGGGCGCATTGTCGGTCGCGCCACCGATGCCGACAACAAGCAGGGGTTCGTGCTGACATTGCAGGCTCGCGAGCAGCACATTCGCCGCTCCAGGGCGACCTCCAATATCTGCACCAATCAGGGGCTGGTCGTTACCGCTTCCACCATTCACATGGCATTGCTCGGCCCGACAGGCCTGAAAAACGCGGCAGCCCTGAGCTTCGCCAACACCCATGCGCTGACAAAAAAGGCACAGGCCATCGGCATCACCCCTCACTTTTCCGGGGAATTCTTCCATGAAGTGGTGCTGAGACTGAATCAGCCGGTCGCACCGGTGCTGGAACGGATGGCCGCTGCGAACGTGCTGGGAGGCTATGACCTCGGCCAGCATGACCCCACCATGGACAACTTGCTGTTGGTCTGCGCCACCGAGACGAAGACCGATGCCGATCTGGACCATTTCATTTCCGTCCTGCAATCCAGCCTGGAAGCCTGATCACTCATGAATACCTACCCCAGCAAGCTGATTTTCGAACACTCGACGCCCGGCCGCCGCGCCACAGCCCAGGCTCCACAGACGACCGCCAGCGTCGATTTGCCGGAAAGATTTCTTCGCGGCTCTGCCACCGGACTCCCAGAGGTCTCCGAGATGCAGGCGGTCAGGCACTACACCCAGCTGTCACAGAAGAACTTCTCCATCGACACACATTTCTATCCGCTCGGCTCCTGCACGATGAAATACAATCCCCGTGCCTGCAACAGCCTCGCTATGTTGCCGGGACTGCTGAACCGACATCCCCATGCCCCACTGTCTCACAGCCAGGGGTTTCTGCAGATCATGTTCGAGCTGCAGGAGATGTTGAAGGAAGTCACCGGCATGGAGGGCGTTTCGCTGACACCCATGGCCGGCGCCCAGGGGGAGTTTGCCGGTATCGCCATGATTCGCGCCTATCACGATGCCAATCAGGACAGCGCCCGCTGCGAGATTCTGGTACCCGATGCGGCTCACGGCACCAACCCGGCCACAGCCATCATGTGCGGCTACAAGGTAAGGGAGATTCCAACCAACGAGCATGGCGATGTCGATATCGAAGCTCTCAGGGATACTGTCGGCCCACAGACCGCCGGACTGATGTTAACCAATCCATCCACGCTGGGCGTGTTCGAGCGCAACATTCGTGAAATCGCCACCATCGTCCATGAGGCCGGTGGCCTACTCTACTATGACGGCGCCAACCTGAACGCCATCCTCGGCAAGGTGCGCCCAGGCGATATGGGTTTTGATGTCATCCACATGAATCTGCACAAGACCTTTTCGACACCACACGGCGGGGGTGGTCCCGGCTCGGGCGCAGTGGGAGTTGCCAAGCGGCTGATGCCCTACCGCCCCATTCCCGTGGTGGAAAGGAGCGGCAAGCAATACCACTGGCTCACGGAAAACGAGCTGCCCGACACCATGGGCAGGTTATCGGCCTTTGCCGGCAATGCCGGGGTGCTGCTGCGTGCCTACATATATATGCGGATGCTGGGACAGGCCGGCATGCCCCGCATCGCCGAGTTTGCCACGCTCAATGCCAACTACCTGCAGGCCCGCCTGCAAGCCGCCGGCTTTGCACCTGCCTTTCCACAACGACGCGCCAGTCATGAGTTCATCATTACGCTCAAGCAGGAAGCTCGCGAACTCAAGGTCACTGCCATGGATTTTGCCAAGCGCCTGCTCGACTTCGGCTTTCATGCACCGACAACCTACTTTCCGCTGCTGGTGCCGGAGTGTCTGCTGATCGAGCCCACGGAAACCGAGAGCAAGGAGGAAATCGACAATTTCGTCGCGGCGATGATCAGGATTCAGGAAGAGGCCAATACGAACCCGGACACTGTTCGCTCGGCCCCACACACCATGCCGAACCGGCGCTTCGATGAAGTCAGGGCCGCTCGCCAACCCAACCTGAGATGGCAGAACCCATGATGCAGCAAGTTCCCGCCAAGAACACCGGCTGGCGCAGAATCGTGCTGGCAGGTGGTTACTCCCTCCAGGGGCTGATCGCCACCTGGCGCAATGAAGCAGCTTTTCGCCAGGAACTCTGGCTGGTACTGCTGGCGGCACCACTGGCACTGTGGCTTGGGGATGGCCTGTTGGAGAAGGCGTTGCTCATTGCAACGCTGCTGTTGATCCTCGTCGTGGAGCTGCTCAATTCGGCGCTGGAATCGATTGTCGACCGGATCGGGCCGGAGCACCACACACTCTCCGGCCGGGCCAAGGATCAGGGGTCGGCTGCGGTGCTTCTGACGCTGATTCTGGCGGCTATCGTCTGGGCCGCAATCCTGCTATCCTGACCCGCTTGAATATTTCAGCAAAATAACCTTTAAACTCAATGAGAAAGATGCAATAGTTACAGCCAACTCTTGTTAACAACTGTAACATATTCTCAATCAGCTACCAGCCATCTTTCACTTGCTCGCCCATTTGGCCACAATATATTCCAAACTTTGTTGCACAACCCCAATATCTTGTAGATTGACCGGTACCTTTACCGCAACAGCTAAAATGCCTAACATAAAAATCAAGACTTTTATGTTGCGTTCATCTCAAAATGAGCTAATATTCTTCACGGACAAGGCGTTATTTGTGGTTTATTACACATTACGTCACAATTTTTTGACCTTTTGACCCACAACAAATTTCCTGGAAAGGGGGGAACCCGATGAATAGTACACGGATTATGACCGCCGCTTCCGTTGCATTGTTAGTCGCCATGACTGGTGCTTGCTCCAACAACAAAGCAACGACATCTGCCGCCAGCGCATCCGCCGCTGAAAAAGAATACGAAGCAAAACTGCAAGCCCTGCAAGAGCGCGAAGCCGCGCTGGCCTCCAAGGAGTCTTCACTGAGTTCCAGAGAGAGCGCCATGAGCTCCTCCGCACAACAAGCGCCTGCCGCTGTAGTTGCTTCCGGTGACAGCCTGCTGCCACCCAATGCTCGCCCTGGTGAGTGCTATGCTCGCGTATGGCTGCCACCCAAGTTCAAGACTGTAACCGAGAAGGTTCTGGCCAAGGCTGAAGGCGAGAAGCTGGAAATCATTCCTGCCAAATACGAGTGGACGACCGAGAAGGTTCTGGTCAGCGAGCCCGCAGAGAAAATGATTGCAGTTCCCCCCACATACAAGACGCTTACCGACAAGGTTCTGGTACGTGATGCCGAAACCTACTGGACGTTCGGTACACGCGGTCCCGCAACAGCCAAGGGCGCCAGCGCCAAGATGGCCGATGCAAATCGCCTGAATGCTGCTCGCACCATGGGATTGAACACCGACAACGCACAGGTTGGACAGTGTTTTGCCGAGTACTACATTCCTGCCAAGTACGGTACTCGCACCGAAAAGATGCTGAAGAGCGAAGCCTCCAGCAAGCTTCAGGTTATCCCCGCCAAGTACCAGAACGTAACCGAGAAGGTTCTGGTCAAGGAAGCCTCCGAGAAAGTCGTGAAGGTTCCTGCCAAGTACAAGACTGTGACCGAGAAGGTTCTGGTCAAGCCAGCCTACACCACCTGGAAGGTGTCCGAGTGTTCTGGCGGCGCATGTCTGCCTGATCAGGTTCCCGGCCGTGTATCTGGCTCCAAGGATCGCATCGACCGTGCTACCGGCGAGGTCATGTGTCTGGTCGAGATTCCTGCACAGTACCGGACCATCACCAAGCGCGTCATGGTCTCACCACCGACTACCAAGCGCATCAGCATTCCCGCCGAGTACAAGACCGTTACTGTTCGCAAGATGGTTACTCCTCCCCAGGAACGTGTCATCAACATTCCCGAGCAGTATCAGACAGTCACCAAGACTGCCAAGATTTCGGATGCCGAGACATACTGGTGCACAGTGGGTACCAACGGCAAGAGCTGCAAGGCTGGCTCTGGCAAGGTTGGAAAAGCCACGGGTGACGTTCTTTGTCTGAATGCGAAGCCTGCTCAGTACAAGACTGTCACCAAGCGTGTTGTTGCAACTCCGGCTACTACCAAGCGTGTGAGCATCCCTGCACGGTACAAGACTGTGAAGGTTCGCAAGCTGGTTTCACCACCAGCCGAGCGTCGCGTGACCATCCCTGCGTCCTACCAGACCGTTACTCGTACCGAGAAAGTGTCTGACGGCCACATGGAATGGATGCCTGTTCTCTGCCAGGTCAACATGACCCGCGACAAGATCAAGGAAATCCAGATGGCACTGAAGAAGGCTGGTTACTATCGTGGCCCCATCGACGGTATCGTTGCTTCACAGACTATCGGCGCAATGCGTAAGTTCCAGGATGCCAAAGGGCTGACTGCAACACGTTTCCTCACCATGGAAACCATCAACGCACTCGGCGTTAACGTCAGATAAGACTTCAGTTCTTTCCGAAGTCATGAAAAAGGGTCGCCTCGGCGACCCTTTTTTTATGCCTGTCTTTCACCTGAATCAGCTACACTCGATTTTGGCTACTCGCTGAGTAGTCACGATATTCCTGACTACTGGAACACTTTCCTCAGCAACTCCGTCGTACGCTTGGCGGGATTACTGCGTATGGCCGCTTCTTCCTGCGCAAGGTAATGGAAGATCCCATCCATCCCCTTTTTGACGACATAGGATGACAAGTCCGTTTGCAGATCCGGCATCATCCCGGCGGCCATCCCCAGCCCGGACACGGTCTTGTTGTAGGTCTGCAGTGCACCCACCTCAGCCATCGCCGAATCAACGACCGGTTTCATCTCGGCCGACAGCTTGCCTGAGGTCTTTTCCCGAAAGTACTTGGTAGCCGCATCCGGTGGACCATTGAGAATGCCCTTGGCATCATCCAGTGTCATTGCCGAAATGGCATTGAGGAACAGTGCCTTGGCTTTGGGTGTTGCTGCCTCTGCGGCCGCATTGAGCTTCTGCTCAAGCTCATTGAAATTTCTGTCCAGGCCAAATTTTGCCGCAATCTTCTTCGCCTTTTGCAGATTCTCCGGCAGCGGAATATGGATTGCGGGATCATTGTTGAAGCCATTGACCACACCCAGCTTGCTGACCACATTGCTGGATCCCACCTTGAGCGCCTCCTTGAGACCCGCTGCAATTTCACCGCTGGAAAGCACGCTACCCATGGCGCCCGACTGGCCAACCTGCTGCGCTACACGGCTGGCGGCTCCCAGCAGATCCTGATTGTTGGCGCACGAAACCAATCCCAGGCCAATCACTGATCCTGCCAGTAATCTCCGATAGTTCATCTGGTAATTCTCCTGATTAATCTCCAACACGCACTATAACGCACCGGCTGCCACAGCAGGCAACCGGCATCTACTCTCAGCAATCGGGTTTGCTATTTCCATTGATCTGTCAGACCATCGGTGGCCCGTTGAATCAAAGGACTGTCTGCCGTGCTACCCCGCTTTCTTCTTGTGATGCTAACCTGGCTGATCGTCAGCTCGACCCATGCCCTTACACTGGATAGAAAGATTACGGCACCCTCCCCCTCCGAGGAGTGGATGACGCTGTCTACTCCGCATTTCAGGATTCATTTTGTCAAACAGCACAAAGCTACGGCACATCAGCTCGCGGTGATCGCTGAAAAAGCACATTCGCAGTTATCCCCGCTGCTAAACTGGGCACCGGCAGGAAAAACCCAGGTCGTACTCAACGACTCGGTTGATGGCTCCAACGGTGCTTCAACACCCCTCCCCTACAACCAGCTCTTCCTCTTCATGAACACGCCAACGAATGGCGACCTGGTTTCACGGGACAACTGGCTGGAGGAGGTGTTTACCCATGAATATGCGCATATCCTGCATAACGACCAGGCGCTGGGGGTTCCACGCAAGATAAGGCGCATCTTTGGCGCCAACGACGATGCGCTGCTCACTTTCGCCTCCTATCCACAACTCTGGGCACCCCACTGGGTAGCGGAAGGCATTGCGATCTACCTGGAGTCACTGCGTGGCCAGGGACGCAATCACAGCGCCATATACAACGGCAAGATGCGCGAAGAGGTCCGCCGTGGGCTGAATTCCCTGACACGCGAGAGTTTCGAGGGGTACGCTACAGGGCACTGGCCTTTTGGACACGTCTATCTGTATGGCGCCTATTTCTTCCAGTTCATCGAAGAGACCTATGGGCAGGAGAAGGTATTCGAATACATCACTCGCTACAGCGACAATCTGATTCCCTTTCGCATGGACAACCGTGCAAGGACTGTTTTCGACAAATCGGGGAAAGCTCTGTGGAGCGAGTTTCAACAATACCTGAAGACCCGCTTCGAACCCGAAATTGCACAGATAAACTCCAGGGGAGAAACTCCCGGAACCATTATCGAGGCTGCACACTACTTCAACCGCCACATCACGGCTGGCCCGGATGGCTCGGTGTTCTACTATCACGCCAGCCTGGACGATGCACCGGAGATTCGTCAGGCCTACCCCTCAGGAGAGGTAAACAGCATCATCGAGTTGACCGGAGTCACCTTTCTGGACTGGCACCCCAAAGAAGGACTGCTGATCGGACAGGAGCAGGTCTGTGATAACACCAAGCTCTTCACCGACTTGCTGGTACTTCGGGAGAATCAGGCAAGGCCCGTTCGCATCACGCATTGCGCAAGAATGAGAAACGCACGATGGAGCCATCAGGGCGACAGTATGTTTGGCGTGCAGACGGACGGGGGTCAAAGTACGCTGACACAGATCACACCCAGCGGGAAAATCACCCCGCTCTACCACGCCCCTTCCGGTCATGTAATCGGCGACCTCAGCGTCTCCCCCGACAACCTTCATATCGCCCTGCAGCTGCAGCAACCAGGTATCGGCTGGGATATTGCACAATTCTCTCTGACAGAAAGAACAGTAACCCCCCTTACCAGCAATCCGGACATCGAGGTTCACCCGCGTTATTCTGCTGACGGGAAAACGCTGTATTACGTTTCCGACCACGACGGGAAAATGGAGCTGCGGCGGCAAACGCTCGCAAGCAACAACGTAACAACCCTGACGAACACGCTCGGCTACATCGACAATTTCACCATCGATAAGCATGGAGCCATCACAGTAACCGAGTACACCGGCAGCGGGGAACGCCTGAAGCGAATTGATGACCAGAGTGGAACATTTGGCCCGGATTTCAATGCAATGGCAGGTACATCTGACGCCTTGCAGTTGGCCACTCGACAACCCAACCAGCCGGCGGCTTCCGGAATCACCCCCTATCACCCTCTCGACAGTCTGCGCCCTCGCGGCTGGACCCCGCTCTTCGCGCTGAACGATCAACAGGACTCACGCCTGGGATTTGGCATCAGGGGTAGTGATGTGCTCGGCTTTCATGAGTGGACCCTGGCACCAGCCTACTTTACGCACCAGGACATCGAAGTGCTGGGCGGTGCCGCCTTTTACAACTATTACGATCGCTTCATGCTGTCAGCTTCACGAACCATCGAGACCAGCTCCCTTGAAGATGAGCAGGACACCACAGCCTGGGATGACGAACGTAGAGCACAGTTGTTGCTGCAAAAGCCCTGGAATCACCGCGACCATGCCTGGAAACTTGCCGTAGGAACTGCCTGGGAGCGCATCAAACATCACGAAGCGGGAAATTCAGCGCAATACCAGGACCAGATCACCGGTCTGAAGCTGTCTTTCAACAACCTGAGGCATTATGGCCGCTCCATCAGCGCAACCGACGGTATTGGCGCCAGCATCACGCTGGAAAGCTATGACCTGGGCATGGACAGCGACCACCAAGGTACCGCAGTCATCACATCGCTTGCGGCACTGACCAATATCCGACCCAACCAGACTCTGGTGGGACAACTGCTCTACGGGAGCGGAGATAACACCATCAAGCCGTTTTCACTCGGGGACGCAATCACATCGCTCGAATCGATCAGTGGCATTACACAATTTGGACAGCGAAGATTTCCACTGCGAGGCTACAAGAGACAACCCGAACTGACTGGAGAAGGCTTCCTCAAGGCCACAGCCGAGTGGCGTTTTCCCATCGCGACGATCTATAACGGGCTGTTCATTCCACCTGTCGGACTGGGGAGAGTGCATGGCGCAACGTTCCTGGAATCGGCACAGGTAACTCGGGAAAGCAAAACTTCCAGCTGGTATTCCGGCCTGGGCCTCGAAGTAACAACCGAACTCCTGTTGGGCTATGACGCACTGACACTGCCATTGACCATTGGCTTCGCTCACGGGCTGGATGACAAGTTGGGAGAAAACAGTGTCTATATCTACAGCAGTGTCCAGTTCTGACTCAAGTTTTGGAGTTTCGGGGGGGCTTGTATTCCAGGGATGAACTGGGGCTACACACAGAGCACTCCATCGAGTCAGGATTGGAGTGCTGGATTCGGAAAAGTGCACCTTGCTTGAATGTTGGTGCTCACTTCCTTCCGGCATAACGGGGGATGCGAGAATCGAATCCTTACCCCGGCTTGCCTCTGGAGCTGGATGCGACATTGATGTCACGCTGTGGCACGACTGGCTGCATGCGGTTGCGCAGCGAGTGATCCACTTTATTGTCCAGTTTCCAGTCAAAAATGGTGCTGTAGAAAAGTACGGCCTTTACATACTTGCGGGTTTCGTCAAACGTGATTGTGTCAACCCAGATATCGGCTGACAGCGATTCATCTTCCGGCAACCACTTCTTTACCCGATGCGGGCCTGCGTTATAGCTGGCAGCTGCGAGTATCACGTTGTCACCGTATCGATCCATGACATCCCGCAGATAACGTGCACCCAGGCGGATGTTGGTATCCGCCTTCTTGATCAATGCGTTGTTCAGTTTCTTCATGCCCAGCTTTTTGCCAACCTGTTTTGCAGTACGCGGCATCAGTTGCATCAGTCCCAGCGCACCTGCAGGCGACTCGACCGATTCGCGATAGGCGCTTTCCCTGCGGATCACGCCGTAAACCAGGCTGATGGGCAGACGCTGGCGCGCGGCTTCTCGCTCGACTTCGTTGCGGTACAGCAGCGGGAAGCGAAGATCGAGGTCGCGAAAGTGGCGCGCTGATGCGGTGGTCACAATCGCCATGAAATGCCAGCCCCAATCCGAGGCCAGCTGTGCGGCCACCCGCTTGTCTCCCGCCGACAAATTGCGGGTCGCAAAGCGCCACTCACGATTGGCATCAACCTTGCGGCCAATATCGAACAGCTCGCGTATACGCTTGAAGGCAGGTTTGCGGCTTAGTGCCATCACCTCGCCATGCAGCGAGGAAGCAACCACCGGCTCATGGTTGAAGCGATACGGTTTGCCCAGCTTTTCTGCTGCCAGGAAGCCGTAATAACTGGTTTCCTTCATCAGGGCTTCATAAATCTGCCGGGCGTCCTGCTCACGACCAACCGCGGCAAAGACCCGAGCCTGCCAGTAGCGCCACTCTTCTTTCTTACGCTCACTGGCCGGCATGGCATCCAGCGCCTTTTGCGCTGCTTTCCAGTTCCAGTTGCGCAGGGCGCTACGCACCTTCCACTCCCGCACCTCGGTATTGATGGCCGAGGCCGGCAGCTGGGCCAGCAGGTCGGTGGCTTCCGGCAAATGCCGCCATGCAGCGCGCAATGCCAGATTGCGCTCCAGCTCATCGATTTGTTTACGGCTGAAGGCATTGTCATGCTTGAAATATTGTTGCCACATATTCCATGCAGCCAGGGTATCTTCGCGGGAATAGCGCCTGATCCCATCGACAATGATGTCGCGTGATTCAGGTGTGTCCACCCACTGACGCGCCGCAACCAGGGTCTGCCGAGGCTGTTTCTTCATCTTCTGCCACTGCTTGTACCACCGCTGACGCGACTTGCTGAGCTTCTTTGCCAGAAACCGAACCAGCGACGAGTTGCCGCGATTCATCGCTAGCGCCAGCCGATCCCAGTATTCGGAAGCCTTGATCTTCTTGTGCGTATATAAATGCTTGAATGCGCCATTGCAGGCCTTCGGGCGGGTACGGCCGGTCATCCAAAGCGTCTTGGCCTGTTTGACCAGCGCACGCTTGGGACCCTGCTGTGTCATGGCGGCATCGAGGTAGTAACAACGCAACGTGGTATCGTCATCCTGCTGATAAACCTTGAGATATTGCGCCCACTGCTTTCTTCCACCCAGGGATTTCAACCAGGCGGTACGCAGCCGCTCTGCCAGCAGCGTGTCGGGATACTTGTCCAGAAAGGCTTGAACCTTACTGCTGTCGGTCAGCTTTTTTCTGGCTTCCTCATATTCCAGATAGGGATAGAGTATGTAGCCTGCAAGCTCCTTCTTGTAGCGTTGATAGCGCTCCATTTTACCGGCCGACAGCGCCCGCGAGGCATCCAGGAAGACCCGCTGCTCATGGGTGAAAAAGACCGTATCAGCCTGCCCTGTCTGTACCAGACCGACAGTGCCGACAACACAAGCCATTATTAAAAGGAGTTTCTGCTTCATACTATCCCTGCACGATGTCCGTTGAATTATAGTCCATCAAATTGACGGGAACGCTGCCCGGCCACCTTCTCGACCCTGCAACCATGGCACGGATAGGCGGACAGAACCATTAACGGCTACCGTTATTGACAATAGTGTGCAATATCAGGACACAAAATTTGCCGCTTCACGTCACAACCCGCAGAAAACAATTCACCGGCGAAATTAGGTAATTCCCCCAACCATCATTATAATCGCGCGCTTCAACCCTACAGACGGTATCAAACTGTGATCGAAAAACTGCGCAACATTGCCATCATCGCCCACGTCGACCATGGCAAAACTACTCTGGTCGACCAGCTCCTGCAACAATCCGGGACGTTGGGCGAGCGCGCCGCAGTTTCCGAGCGCATGATGGATTCCAACGATCTGGAGAAGGAACGCGGCATCACCATCCTCTCCAAGAATACGGCCATCACCTGGAACGACTATCGCATCAATATCGTCGATACCCCCGGACACGCCGATTTTGGCGGCGAAGTCGAGCGGGTACTCTCCATGGTGGACTCGGTATTGCTGCTGGTCGATGCCGTGGAAGGGCCGATGCCACAAACCCGTTTCGTCACCCAGAAGGCCTTCGACATGGGCTTCAAGCCGATTGTCGTCGTCAACAAGATCGATCGCGAAGGGGCACGTCCCGACTGGGTGCTGGATCAGACCTTCGAACTGTTCGACCGCCTGGGTGCCAATGACGATCAGCTTGATTTCCCGGTGATCTACGCCTCGGCCATCAATGGCTACGCCAGTGAAGACTCCGATGTTCGCTCCGGTGACATGACGCCGCTGTTCGAGGCCATCGTCAAGCACGTCTCCCATCCGGACGTCGATGCCGATGGTCCGTTCCAGATGCAGGTCAGCTCTCTGGACTACAACAGCTACGTCGGTCTGATCGGTATCGGCCGGGTGAAGCGCGGCAAGGTCAAGAGCAACTCTCCGGTCAAGGTCATCGATATCGAAGGCAAGGTTCGCTCCGGGCGAGTATTGCAGATCCACGGTTTTCACGGACTGGAGCGCATCGAAGTACCGGAAGCCAATGCAGGCGACATCATTGCCTTTACCGGCATGGACACACTGCACATCTCCGATACCCTCTGCGACCCGGACAATATCGAGGCGCTGCCTCCGCTGACTGTCGATGAACCCACCGTCAGCATGACTTTCCAGGTCAACAACTCGCCTTTTGCCGGCAAGGACGGCAAGTACGTAACCTCTCGCAACATCGACGAGCGTCTACAGGAAGAGCTGAAGCACAATGTGGCATTACGGGTGGAGCCCGGCGCCGACCCGGACAAATTCCGCGTCTCCGGTCGCGGCGAACTGCACCTTGGCATTCTGATCGAGAACATGCGCCGGGAGGGCTTCGAACTGGCCGTCTCTCGCCCTGAAGTCGTGGTACGCGAAGTGGACGGCGTCAAGGAAGAGCCCTATGAGCAGCTGACCGTCGATATCGAGGAGCAGCACCAGGGCGCCATTATGGAAAAACTCGGTGAGCGCCGCGGAGACCTCAAGGACATGGTGCCCGATGGCCGGGGCCGGGTTCGCATCGATTACATCATTCCCGCACGTGGGCTGATCGGCTTTCAGACCGAATTCATGACACTGACTTCCGGCAGCGGCTTGCTGTTTCACGTCTTCGATCATTACGGCCCCTACCGCCCCGAGAAGATCGGCCAACGCAACAATGGTGTACTGATCTCCAACGGCCAGGGCAAGGCGCTGGCCTATGCGCTGTTCTCTTTGCAGGACCGCGGCCGCCTGATGATCGGCCATGGCGAAGAGGTTTACGAAGGCCAGGTCATAGGCATTCACTCCCGCGAGAACGACCTCACCGTCAACCCGCTCAAGGCGAAACAGCTCACCAATATCCGCGCCGCCGGCACCGACGAGAACCTGATCCTATCGCCACCGATCAAGCTGACGCTGGAGCAGGCGCTGGAATTCATCGATGACGATGAGTTGGTGGAAGTCACACCCAACTTCCTGCGCATTCGCAAGAAGCACCTCAAGGAGCATGAGCGCAAGAAGGCCGCCCGCCCTGCCAAAACCTGATCCACCTCCCGCCTGTCCCCCGTTTCCGCAATGGAAACGGGGAGTGATACAATCAATGGCAATACCTTGAACTCCATCACAAACCGGGTGCGGGGTTCGTATTCGAAATCATGACAAATTGCCGGTCGTGGCGGATCAAACCCACGTACTATTCCTGCATGACTGACTCAGCTGCAAAAACCGCCCACCCGCAAACCGTCCTGGTTGTCGACGACTCTCGCGTCATACGCAAGGCCGTCAATACCATTCTGGCCAACGATTACACGATTATCGAAGCAGAGAACGGGGGCGAGGCACTACGCATTATTCACAGCGGCATCGATATCCACCTCATCCTGCTGGATCTGTGGATGCCCGATGTGGACGGGTTTGAAGTGCTGGAGGCGGTGCGCGAGGACAGCAACCCGGAAATCGCCGGTCTGCCTGTCATTATCGTGACAGGCCATGAAGACGATGCCGAGATACGTACCCGCGCAGAAAATATCGGCGCATCCGACTTCATTGGCAAACCCTTCAGCGCAGTCGAGCTGCGCAACAACGTCGCGCACTACATCCTGCCGCCGGATCGCACCAACGTCATTCCGTTCAAGGCCGGTACCGAAACAACGCAACATACGGACGTTGCCAGCAAACCACGGCCAAGAACCGCCGAGGAGATCCGTCGCCGACGCGAGGAGCACCTCAATATCGAAGGGCAGAAAATTCTCAACAACGCGCTGAGAACACGCCAGCCCATTTCAGTACTGCGTTTGCAGGTGGATCGCGTCAAGGCGCTGCTGAACAAGACCGACACCGAGTTTACCAAGCGTTCACTCTACCGCATTCACAAGGCCATCGAGTTCGAGACGCGCCACAAGGATCTGCTGCTGCGAATGGGACCAACCGACTTCGCGCTGATCATGCCCAATACGGACAACAACGAGGCCAAGGAAATTGGCAAGAACATCTTCCGGGTGATCCGCCACACCATTTTCCGCTATGGCGATCTCAAGTTCCGCATGACCCTTAGCGGCGGCCTGTCCACACCAC
Organism: uncultured Thiotrichales bacterium; assembly: GCA_964439815.1. Lineage (GTDB taxonomy): Bacteria > Pseudomonadota > Gammaproteobacteria > UWMA-0217 > UWMA-0217 > JALSHZ01. The sequence continues at coordinate 3,601 of CAYTPO010000201.1, read as the reverse complement.
GAATCGACAGCAAAACACAATTCAAGACGGTGCTGGCTCTGGCGGATGTTCGCCTGGAGCGCGCCTATAATGGTGGTGGCAATCAGATCATCCATGATGACCTGGCAACCACCAATCTCGAAGATACCCTGATGACACTGGATGAAGCTGTCGAAGCGCTGCGAATCGGCCAGACCTCCCAGGTCGCGCGACAATCCGCCCGACTGCTGCAGCAAATGACCCCCTTGCTGCGCTTCATCAATCACAAGACCGGTTTGAATATCGATGAAGCCGTCAAGAGAATACAGGCGTATCTCAAGTCGATGGAAAAATAGCGGCGCTTGCCCGAGACAATCAGGCAGGTAGTAACCACTTGCCGAGTCGTTGCTCTCCCGCCTCGATCCCGGCAGAGGCATCAGCGGATAGCGGCCTCCACTTCGGCAATGTAAACCCGACCACCAGACATCAGAACCATCCGCAAGCCAACCGCAGATGCCTCGCCAATCGCCGCCTGCGGCAGCCCGACACGCCAATGCTGATCATCCTGCAGCTGCTGTAGCGATCGCTGCGGTATCTCCGCTCCCTCGTCACCAAAACCCAGCTTGCCCCCTGCCAACGCCACACTCGATTCGAGATACATCGGTACATCACCATTCGTTTCAGCCGCGGCACTGCTCAGGCTGACGGTCAGGCTTTCATTCTTCAGCACACAAGCCCCTGATGACAGCACGCAAGCACCTTCTGCTTTCAACGTATACAACGCCTTGGCCAGCTTCTTTTTCTGGTAATAATCGTATTGATCCATCACCGCATACCCGCCGATGGCGAGAAACGGGGCAACGATAAAGGCTATTTTCAGATGTCTGTTCATAGTGTGCAGGTCGTTTGAATGCTGACAGAGCGGCACTGTACGAAAACCTGAGGCAATGCGCCAGAATAGGAGCAAAAAAAAGCCGGCGTCGTCAGCCGGCTCTTTTTCAGGTCTGGAGACTATTTCAGTTTACTGACCCAGTGCTCCGCCAGCTTGCCTGCCGCTTCCCGGCCACCCAAGCCGAATGCCAGCGCGACCGCAACCGCTACCGAGCCCAGCGTGAGCCCAAATGCCAGATTGACAATATCATCAGCCAAGCCCATGGCACGCAGCCCCATGGCGGTCACCAGCCCGAGAATGGCAAAACGGGCAATATTGGCCATGGTGGCGCTGGTCCCCATGCGAGTAATTGCACGATAGGTCAGATTGGACAACCAGAAACCGGCAGCGAGAATGACCGAGCCCAGCAGAATCTGACCACCAAACCGGATCAGCATCGTCACCACATCCCTTACCTGGGTAAAACCCAGCATATTGGCGGCTTCGACCGTCGCAAACAACATAGCAAAAAAGAGGACGATCTTACCTATCAGGATCGAAGGGGCATAGCGGTCATTGAGCCCGACCACACCCAGCTTTTCCGGCAGCTCATCGATACCCAGCCCACTCAGCATCAGCGACAGCGTCAACGCGACAAAGCGTGCCACATAGTAGGTGATTGCAAGAATCACGGCAGCCGAAATGATATTGGGGATTGCCGCCATCATCTTGTTCAGCATGGCAACCGCCGGCCCGGAAATGGCTTCGATTTTCAGCGCATTGAGCGCGGCAATCAACGCAGGAACAAAAACCAACACAAAGACAATGGTCGCCAGCGTTTTCGAGAGCCGAGCCCCACCCGACATGCCGGCCTTCGCGGCAAAGGTATCCAGACGTGTCGTTACCAGAATATTGGCGGTGATATCGCGGAGAATGCGCGCCACAATCCAGCCGACAAAACCGATTACACCTGCGGCCAATATATTGGGAATCATGGCCAGAATCTTGTCGACCATCCCCTTGACGGGTTCCAGCAGCCCATTGAGTTGCAATGCACCCAGAATGGCGGGGAGAAAGAGCAGGATAATCAGCCAGAACAGGATATTGCCGATATTGCTGCCCAGCGATGGTTGACCCACTTCATCACCCAGCCGGGACGCCAGCCCCGTCGCATTGATCCCCTTGGTGGAGACACTGCGAACAACGGTGGCCAGCACCCAGGCAACCAGCGCCAGTACACCACCGGAGATCAATTTTGGCAGGTATTCGAACACCTGGGTAACCAGCGCATTCAACGGCTCGGAGACCATGGGCAAATCAAGATTGCTGAATACCGCCACCAGCGTCATCAGGATAATGATCCAGTAGGCGCCCTTGGCAACCCCCAGCTCCACATCCATCGAGCTAGAGGTGGAGGAAGACAGCCGCTTGTTCAGTCCGACAGCACTCAGAATACGTCTGATTGCGGCACGGACAATCACTGCGATCAACCAGCCAATCACCAGAATGACAACAACTTTCAGAATATTGGGCAACACCCCACTCAGGTTTTCCTGCAATGGACCCAACAGCTTGTCGAGCTGCAAGTTTTCAAGACTCATTGGTATAACTCCTTGTTATTAATAGTTTCGCAGCCACTTACTGAGTGGTCGCAAATTTTTGTGACACAACATGTACAAACGGGGGAAGCTTGAAAAAGTGGCCGGTAACAGAGGGGGCGCGGTGAATTCAGCCGATCGATCGGTTTTCTATCGGGCGAAAGCCTCCCCAATTCATTGCAAATTGGCGACTTTTAAAAGCATCCGCTATTCCGTTAGATCCCCAGCCCACATCCTTGTGCGTAAAGCCGGCGCGAGCCGCCACGATTATGCAGCCAACGCCCGGAGAGAGCTGTATTGATTGGAGGGTGCTGAACCACCAGATTACCGGAGTAGCCTCAAGCAGCTACAACCTGCCAGATAATCCAGGGAGTTAATATAAAAATGCAGTAACTGCCCAGTAAACGGTTACGAAGTCACTCGGTTTTGGATCGCCGACTTGCAGTCGGCAGGGCCGAGTGCAACTCGGCGCTCCGAGGGGAATCGAAAATAGTCGTTTACCGCTATCGACTCGCACTCCCCGCCTTGAACTGGTGTTCCTCAGGGATGCGCCGAGTAATTGCAAAATGTGACGAACAGCACAAAACCAATCATTGATTCTCACGATACAACTGTCTGATTTCAACGAGAAAATTGTTAAAGATTATGTAACTACCCAGTAAAGCGTTACGAAGTCGCTCGGTTTTGGAGCGCCGACTTGCAGTCGGCAAGGCCGAGTACAACTCGGCGATCCGGGGGGAATCAAAAGTGGTCGTTTACCGCTGCCGACTCGCATGCCCCGCCTTGAACGGGTGTTCCTCGGGGATGCTCCAAGTAATTACAAAATGTGGCAAACAGCACAAAACCAATCGTTGACCCCCTTGATACAACCATCTGATTTCCATGAGCAAATTGTTGCAGATCATGTAACTGCTCAGTAAAGCGTTACGAAGTTGCTCGGTTTCGGAGCACCGACTTGCAGTCGGCAGGGCCGAGTACAACTCGGCGATCCGGGGGGAATCAAAAGTGGTCGTTTACCGCTGCAGAGTCGCATTCCCCGCCTTGAACGGGTGTTCCTCGGGGATGCGCCAAGTAATTGCAAAATGTGGCGAACAGCACAAAACCAATCGTTGACCCCTTGATACAACTGTCTGATTTCCATGAGAAAATTGTTAAAGATTATGTAACTACCCAG
>CAYTPO010000200.1:0-5712 GCA_964439815.1 uncultured Thiotrichales bacterium | reverse complement strand
ATGGTTGCTACCATTGGAGTCCGGTCTTGCGATCATGCGATTGACCGTTTTCGATTGGCACAATCGACGCACAACAATCCCAGTTCAAAGCCCCCCAGTCTGATGCTCCGTTACTCTGGTCTTAAAAAGTTCTTCTCTTTGTGAATATTTGCTGGTTCGTCCAGCCAGATGAGGGTGCATTCTGCGGCGAGGATGCTCTGATCCGCACTCTCTTATCTCCACGGTGAGAGCTGGTAGCTGTATAGCTTCTCACGACGTAGCAAGGCGTCAACCCGGAGCCTGTCCGAGAATAGGGAGCCTACTGTGGCTTTCCCTCACAACGACTCCTATTCTCGGACAGCCCCCTGGTCCTTCCGTCTGCAACCCTGATATCGATGTGATCTCATACGGAAGCGTATGAGGGGGAGGCTGATACAGGGGGGAGGGACGTGTCCGGGCTCGGTAAGGCTGTGTAATGTTGTGCAGTACCTTGCGTCGGTACAACACCACGGTCACCCAACTGAGGGGAATGGCTACAGGTAATGCAGCAAGCAGGATGAATGTTGTGATGCCGCCAACACTCGTGACACATTTGGCAGGTATTTCAGTTTGCAATGGCAAACCATAAGGCATGAAATCAAATGCAGTTCAGGGAAAGGCGGGGTGGGTAATCTCCTCGTCCCGGGTAGCGTGGGGCTGTACCTGAAGCATCGTTTATGGGGAGAGAGCGTGCCGGTAGTCGAGTATGGAAATAATTGTTCACAAATGGTCGAGTGATGATGCATGGCCTTTTGATGGTGGGAGGGGATCAAACCTGAGTGGGTGTAATCTCCTGTTTATCAACGATAAATATTGCATTGCTGTTTGATTGTGGCACTGGAGGGCGTGGGGTGATGAGGGGAAAGTGGCTGGCAAATGCCAGGTGGTGGGATTTTTTCAGAACTTTGCCGGGATGCAGCGGTCAATCCGGTAGTGCGCTGCAGCCCTGCGCCAATGGATTGAACATCCAGGAAGTAGATACAGGATTCAGAGAGGGGGCAGAAAAGGCGACTTACTGAACCCTGGCAAGGGTTGGATCAGGTCATAATGCAGCAGCGCAGTGCAAACAATCAAATCAAGAATATGCCTCGGGGGCCGTTGCCAAAATGAATGCGATACCGCAAATAACACCCAATCATCTGAGAAAATCCTACCGAATCTCCCTGCCGGCTTCTGCCATGATCGATGGGCAGCGTTTTTCAGTGCTCGACTGGTCGCTTGATGGTTTCAGGGTCGCGCTGTCGGGAAAATCCAGTGCATTCAAATCTGGGAAAAAGCAGCCGCTGAAGTTTGTGCTGCCTTTTTCGGGCCATGATATATCGCTGCATCTCACGTGTGAGGTTATCTGGTTGGAGGAGGACGAGGCGGGTTTCAGGTTTATCGGTCTTGATGAGTCGGGCCGCAAGCAACTCCAGAGTCTCGTCAAGGCTGCACTGGAGGGCAACCTCGATACGGTCGATGAGGTGATTGTTCCCGCTAATGATCCGGTTGTGCCTACCGTTACTGAGCAACCGATGGATGAGGCTGGGCTGAAGATCCAGAAAAAGGGCATCGTCAGGCGCACGGCGCTGATTGTTGCGGTGCTGCTGGGTCTCTTGTATCTGGCTACACTACTGGCGGGGAAGTTGCAGTACAGTGAATCGGTAACGGCATGGGTCGATGCACCGACATTTGAAGTCCGTATTCCACTTGATGCGCGGATCGTGGAACTCGATGTCGCACCGGGAGATATCATTTCGGCGGGGCAGCGACTGGCGCTATTGGCGAGTGATGAGCTGGAGTTGGCGATCAGGGAGAAGGAATCCTTACGGGTAAGCCTCAACCTGCAAATTCAGGAGCTGGAGTCCAGGCTGGCGAAGCTTAATCTCAATGTCGATGCCTATCAGTTGATTGCGCGCAAGGCACTTGATATCAAGCAACAGGAGCTGAAAGGTAACGAGGTCAAGCTGGCGTTAATCAAGAAGGAGTTGGGGCGTACCAAAAAGCTGGTGAAGACCGGCGTTTTGACACCACGGAAGCTCGATACGGTTAGCAGCGAACACAAGGCGTTGTCAGAGAAGCAGAAACAGTTGGAAAAAGAGGTTGAGCTGCAGCAGATACTCGTTGACGAAGCGGACAAGGGCAATATTTTCAGGAGTGGTGAGCTGGTCGATGATCGTGCCACGATCTCTTCCGAAAGAATGCGGGCCTCTTCCAGATTGTCCTCGATCGAAAAGGAACTGGAAATTCTTGGCAAGTCCAGGGCAAATCTCGAAGTCAGAAGCCCGCATCATGGCATAGTCACCGAACTGGGATTTTCCAAAGGTGCAACGGTGAAGAAGGGTAGTACACTGCTGTCCGGTTACAACCGGGATGCCTACTGGGTCAATGCAGCCTTTTCCGAATCTGATGCACAGGGCTTGTCGCCCGGCATGAAAGTCAATGTGGTGTTACCCTCCATGAATACCGAGTATAGCGGAGAGGTGGTGCAGTTTGGCCGCAGGTCGGGAATCTCGACAGATTCAGTTGCCGGACTGGGTGAGCGGTTGGTTCCGGTAAAAATCATGCTGGAGGATAGCCCGGCTGAACTGATATATGGGCAGCCGGTCATTGTGCGTGCCAGGTCAGCGTCGCGCTGGAGCTGGTAATTTCTTCTCCGGTCGTGGGCGTTCGCAGGATGGATTACCTCCGGAAGCTGATGCTGCTGTTTTCACCCGCGTTTTTGTGGCTGGGCATTGCGGCGTCTATTTTGTGGTTGCTGCCTGATGTTGCCTGGGATCTGAAAAAAAGTGGCTTTGTCACGATATTCATTATCGGAGCCTGGCGCTATGGCTGGTTTCTCATTCACATCGTACGCGCCTGGATATATAGCCATCGTGTGTTTCCACGATTGCGAGCGCTTGCCCGGCAAAGTGCGGTATTTCCCCGGCGACTGTTTATTGTGGTGCCTTCCTATGGTGAGGAGGCCTTCATTTCCCGCAAGGTATTTTCTGCATTGCTCGACGAAATATCGCGGTTGCCCAGTGCAGTGGTGCTGGTCGTTGCGGTTGGCTCCAGAGAGGAAGCAGAACTGATCAACACAATTGTCGAACTGTATGCCAAGAGCGACAATTTCAAGGTTATTTTCCAGATCCAGTCCAATGGCAAGCGGGTTGCAATGGGCCATGCCTTGCGGGCCGTATCGCGTGAATTCAATGATATTACCGCGCTGCATGATGAGATGGACAATGATGTCGTCTTTTTCATGGATGGGGATACCGAGATCGAGCCAGGAGCGCTACGGAATACAGCCGGTTTTTTCTGCTTGAATGCAAGGCTGGGTGCGCTGACGACCGATGAGGAAGGGATTATCTATGAATCACCCTCCCGATGGGTCGAACCCTGGTTTGCCCTCAAGTTCAGCAAGCGCCAGTTGATGATGAAATCCCACAGCTTGTCGAAACGTGTGATGACACTGACCGGGAGATTTTCGGCGTTTCGTGCCTCTGCGGTGACCGATGAAGACTTCATTCGTCATATGGAGGCCGATCATCTGTCTCACTGGCTGTTTGGTGATTTTCGCTTTCTGATGGGTGATGACAAGAGCAGCTGGTTCAATCTGTTGAAGAATGGCTGGGAAATGATGTATGTCCCGGATGTGCGGATCAGGGCGTTGGAGAGCAGGACAGAGCCGTTCTTCAAGCTGAGCAGGTCACTGATGGTGCGCTGGTATGGCAATATGCTACGCAACAATGGCCGGGCGTTGGCGCTGGGGTATCGGAAAACTGGGCTGTTCATCTGGGTCTGCATCCTCGATCAGCGGATTTCGATGTGGACTTCGCTGATCGGGCCAGTCAGCGCCATTATGCTGTCGCTGACCAAGAGTGTCTTTGTATTGCCGTTCTATCTGTCATGGATCATCGTGGTCAGGGTCATGCAGATAATCATGCTGATACCACATGGGCATCGCCCCACTATCTATGATGTACCACTGCAGCTGTATGACCAGTGGTTCGGATCGATCACCAAAATCTATAATCTCTCCTTTATCAGCAAGCAGCGCTGGGGCAAGCGTGACTCCTCGCAGCATACTTGTGAACATAATAACTGCATGCCCCGATTGCAGAACAGCCTGCCATTCATAATGCTCTCGACCAGCGTCGTGCTATTCGTTTTCTCGGTGGCTATGCTGACCGGTATTATGAAACCCTGGTTGCTGTTGTTGCCGGGACCAGCGCAGGCAGAGAGTGGAAAGATGGTTCGTATTGCAACCCGTTACGGCATCATTCCTGATGATGGAAAGGATGATGCAGCGGCCATACAACACCTGATTGATTCGGCACCGGTAGAAAAAACACTGGTTATACTCTTGCCGCAAGGGCGGCTTGACTTTACCCATCCGCTGGTTATTCGCCGCAGTAATACAAGTATTGTTGGCAAAGGTGCGGGAAAAACACATATCGTAGCGCGATTTCCACCTTCCTCTGCGACTGATCTGGCCGTCATCGAGCTTCAAGGCAGGGGCAGGTATGGAAAAAAACACTATCTGACGGAAGCGCTGGAGAAAGGCAGTCGGGTTATTCCAGAGGTATCCGGTTTCAGCACGTTGGATTGGATCAAGCTGGAAGCTGACAATACCTCGGCCTATCTGGCGGATATCGGGTCCAAAAAATGGAACAAGCGTCTGCCGAGATTGCGGCAGGAAATTCTTCCGCTCAAGTCTGATGTGACCCGAAAGACGGCATTGTCCGTGGCTGTTGGAGAGGATTATCCAGCAGGCACCCTGCTGCAAAGGGTGGGAATGGTGGAAAATGTGATGCTGGCCGATTTTTCTATCAAGCTGGTGATTCCACAAGCCAATGGTAATGCAGCAAAAGGATTTTACGCCAATCTTTACCCTGATTATCTGATCGATCTGATCAGGCTGGAATATGCTGCGCATTCCACGCTGGAAAATATTGCGCTGTCCATGGCGGGCAGGCATCCACTGCATCTGAATAACAGCACTGATAATAGCATCCGCCATCTGTCGATTGATGGCGCCTGGAACAAGGGCAAGAAGGGTACAGGCTATGTACGTATTTCACGCAGCCATCGTAATGTCATTAGTGACAGTAGCATCAGCAATATCCGCCATCTGACCGTGCAGTGGAGTTCTTCCTTCAATCGGTTCGAACGCTTGGAGATGGCGGTGGACGTCAATTTTCATGGTGGCCAGAGTCATGATAATCAATTCTTCTGCATACATCATGATCTCCCTGCAACACACCCCTGGCCTGCTGTCTATCGCACGCCTGACAATGCCCCCTGGGCACCGCCCGATGGTGATAATAATCGTGTAGTTCCCTGTGCCTGAATAAAAACTGAATCTAAAGCTTGACTGCGAAGTCTGGCACAGGCTATTGATTCCACTGTGGGACAAATATCCTGCACCATCGACACCTATTTGAATCTTGGGTTCAGGTAAGAAGATTTGGTGGCTGCTCATCGAGCCATTCCGAAGTTGCTTGATTTTGGATCGCCGAGTTGCAGTCGGCATTGCCGAGTGCAACTCGGCGATCCTGGAGGATTTGAAAATAGTTGCCTACTTCTATTGCTGCATCGGCCACCATTGTTACCTTGGGTTCGGGTAAAAGGGATTGGTAGCTGCTCGGCGAGCCATTCCGAAGTTGCCTGGTTTTGGATCGCCGACTTGTGGTCGGCATTGCCGAGTGCAACTCGGCGATCCTGGGGGAT
>CAYTPO010000199.1:0-2920 GCA_964439815.1 uncultured Thiotrichales bacterium | reverse complement strand
CCGAATCTGAGGCTTAAACCTCGGATTCAGGTTAAAGGCTGGGAAAATTATACTCCATGGTGAACTCGCTGAATTCATGGCGTATTATTGTTGACAATAACTACTCAGCTCATCCCTGAGAAACACCAGTTCAAGGCAAGGAATATGAGACGGCAGTGGTAAACGACTACTTTCGAATTCCCCCGGATCGCCGGGTAACCTCGTAACGGTTCGGTGAGTAGTTACAATGCCGGCAGCATTTACCAACCACCCCACCACACCCGTCGTACCAGCAGGAAGCCGGTATCCAGACTCCAGGGAAGGGCGCTCCGCAGCTCGGAAATAACCAAATTACCCTGTACGCATTTGCTGAGGTGGTTGATGGAACGGCATTCACCAACTTCCCGACCAACCATGCTGCCCTCCATGGCAACTGGATACCGGTATCCAAACCGGCATGACGGAGCATTTACCAAACCACACCCGTTATACCAGATGGTTGGACAAAGGAGTTTGCAACGTACCCAACATGTCCACCTTTGCGTTGGGCACGTCGCCCCCTTGCCCAACGGGGAAATGCATTTGCTATTGCATCGATTCATACCACGGCATCCGCCCCCTACACCCGCATCAACCCTCCTCACAAAACAGACCATCCGGCCAATAACGCCCTAAAGCAACCTCGTTTGCCGCCGATATCCAACCCGAGTCTGGTCTTGTCCGGGAGATGCCTCAGTTCCCGCAACAAGCGCCATGCAATGAATGCTTAAGACCTGAATGGATCACTGACAATCTAAAAACAATAATAATTCAAGGATTTAGCAATGATGCTTTCAAACACGCTTCGAACTGCGGTAATCGCCTCATCTCTGCTGGCAGCAGGAACGCTCTTTGGCGCCACTGATGGAGACCAGGGTTCCACATCGACAGGTACGACTACCGTTTCCGTGACCAAGACTTCCGAGGTGAAGATCTCCGGGCTCGAAGACATCGCGCTGGCGGTGCAGGCAGATGGCAGCGCAACCGGCACCACTTCCGCCTGTATTTATCGCAACGGCACCGGCTCCTACAGCCTCACGGCCAATGGCGATGGCGCAGCCAGCTCCTTTTCGCTGTCTGATGGGGGTTCGAATGTCATGCCGTATACAGTCACCTTTGATGACGGCAGTGGTGCCGCAGCATTGACCAAGAACACGGCACTCACCGGATTGAGCAACGCCGACACGCTCTCGACCACCTGTAATGGCACGACCAACGCAACCATTGCCATCACTGTCGCAACAGCTGATTTCAGCAGTGCGCCAGCCGGCGACTACACCGGCACGCTGACGCTGATCATCGCACCGGAATAATACTGTAAACCCTGCCTCCCCTGATTGCTCAAGGGAGGCACAAGCAAAGGACGCAACATGACAAAGGAATTGTCTGCAGGTGTGGTTTCACTACTCCTCCTGTCACTCACAACCATTTTCCAGCCTGCAAGCGCCGACATGATCGTCGATAATTCGATCATTCAGTTCGAACCAGGCAAGTCTGCCCGCCAGGATATCTCGGTCACCAACAACGGCGACAAGCCGCTCTACATCAAGGTCACCCCCTCGGTCATCCGGAATCCGGGAACTGCCCGGCAATCCCGCGAAAAGATCATCAACCCCAAGACGGCTGGCCTGCTGGTATCCCCCAACAAGCTGGTCATTGCACCCGGCGGACGAAAACTGATCCGCTTTGTCAATCTCGATCCCCGGCGCGATACCGAGGGCATCTATCGGGTCACCATCGAGCCGGTCACCAGCAAGCTCATCGCTCAGGAAACCGGCCTCAAGGTCATGATCGGCTATGAAATCCTGGTACTCGCTCAGCCACGGAAACCTGTACCCGAGCTACTGGTCGAGCGCACCGGTCACAACCTGATCATGGTCAACAACGGCAATACCGATATCTATCTTTTTCAGGGAAAACAGTGCCCCGCAGAAGAGTCCGGCAGCAGCGAGTGTGCCAATCTGCGCGACAGGCGCCTCTATCCCGGCAACCGCTGGGAGTTTGCATTGCCGCATGACGCGCCAGCGCAGTTCCAGATGGCGGTGGGCAGCAGCAATTCCGTCAGACTGATTCCGTGAACCCGCCGCACCGGCAACATGATAATGGCAAGTGCCACTATTGTGTTGTCGGTACGGCGACACTTGCAGCGGCCATGCAGTCATGACGCAACAGTGCCTTTTACGGGTAAGCCACGCGTTGGTAAGGGCCAGCCTTGTTCTGCTGCTGCTTGTGCTTACCTGCCAAGTTGCCCCGGCAGCTGCTCCTCTTGAGGATCCCCCTTCCCCGCCACAAAAACTGCGCATCGAATTCAGTGATATACCGCCACCCGGCTTCGAGAATCTCGCCGAAGTCCAGCATACCCAGGTCGATGTCTATTTTGGCAATACGCTGATTTCCAGCATCATGGCAACCTTCGATACGACTTCGATCACCTTCAGTGAACCCGAGGAGCTGGTCAAGCAGATCCCGCAAATTCTCGACCGGCAACGCATCATCGACGCCATCAGTGGCGCGCTACCTACCCATGACGAGCAACGCTGTACGGGTGAACAGACCTTCCACTGCGGTACGCTGACACCCGATGTCGCCGCTGTGATCTTCGATGCCGAACGGTTTCGCGCCGATCTGTTCATCAACCCGACCTATCTCGCCACTCCCGACCTCGGCACAGCGCTCTTTCTGCCCCCACCTTCGCAGCATTTCTCCAGCATCCACCTGTTCAGCAGCGTCATATCCGGCGGTAGTCAGACCGATGCCCGCTCGCAGATCAGCGACCAGAGCATTCTCGCCTATGGCAAGACCCGACTACTGGGCCAGGCAAGCCTGCAGGAATCCCAGGGCGCGGTTCTGGACAGCCTGCGTCTGGAACATGATGTGCACAAATGGACCTATGCAGCAGGCA
>CAYTPO010000198.1:0-17159 GCA_964439815.1 uncultured Thiotrichales bacterium | reverse complement strand
CCAGCCTCCTAGGAGCCTGTCCGAGAATAGGAAGCCTACTGCGGAAAAGCTATTTTGGCCCTTTTCCCCCCTGGTTTTCGTCAAATATAGCCAATATTCTCCTCAAATCAGTGAAAAAAATGGCCTAATATGGCTTTCCCTCGCTACGACTACTATTCTCGGACAGGCTCCTAGCTTTTCTTTTCCGAGGGCTTTTTCTTCTTGGCCTGCTTCTTGCGCTTTTCCAGAATGAGTGCCGGGTTGGTCGTGGAACCATTCTTGATGACTTCAAAGTGCAAATGAGTACCCGTAGAACGGCCGGTACTGCCCATTTTGGCGATTTCCTGTCCCTTCTTGACGACATCGCCTGCCTTGACAAGCATTTTGGAGGTATGTGCGTAGCGAGTAACGTAGCCGTTGCGGTGGTCGATCTCCACCAGATTGCCATATTGGGGATGCTTTTTGGCATTGATCACAATACCTCCGGCTGCCGCGTAGATTGGCGTTCCTTCGGATCCCGCAAAATCAATACCGCGATGAAACTGCCGCCGCCCGGTGAACGGATCGGTTCGATAACCGTAGCGAGACGAAATCCAGCCCTCGGTTACTGGCGTACCCTTCGGCCTGACAGCATCCTGCAGGTTTTTCGATAGCATCATTTCATCAAGATACTGCAGCTGCTGCTCCTTCTCCATCAGCGCCAGCTCAAGCGATTCGAGCACCCGGGAGATACTCTCACTCTCGATACCTGTCTGGTAGAGTTCGGAACCCGCACCACCCATCGCTGGGACATCTTCAAAATCAAACTCGCCCGGCTTGAGCTTGGCGATGGAAACCATCTTGCTGCCGAGCGCATTCAGGCGCGTTACATGTGCCTGCAACATTCCGATACGATGTGTCAGGGCATCCAGATTTGTTCGCACGGTCAGCTCGGCTTCTTCAAGTGCCTCCCACTGGTGCTTGAGTTCGCCGCGAAACTGTTCGACGTACTGTTGCGGCTGTATCTTGGCACCCCAGAAATACCCGGCACCCATGGCAAGCCCGAGCACACCAATGGTTCCGACAATCAACAATGGATAGAACCACCAGCTTTCCCGAGAGGGCGACCGTCGATAGAGGATGGAAGGTTTATTCTTGTACATGGCAGTTTATTGATCAGATGAAGGCGTCGGCAACGCATATTAGCCCAGAAATGTGACATCATTCCAGTAATTTAAACCAAGGGCTGCCCCGGAAAACGACCAAAATGAAGCAGTTTCGCAAGTTTCTTCCCCATGATCTGGACCAGAAACTGAGCCAGCACAGGCGCTACCAGAGAACTCTGAACAAGGTGCTGCCCCAGGACTACAAGGAGTGGGTAGCCATTGGAGAAATTGATGAAAGGCAGATGACTCTGGTGGTAAGCCGGCAAGCGATTGCAGGAAACCTCAGGTTCTTCAGCAACGACATCATTGCTGCAATGCGAGCACATCATGGGCTCGATATCAGAAAAATCATGATCAGGGTCAGTCCGGATTCGGGCGTGAAATCAGAACAACGTACCAGGAAAAGCCAGTCGGCCCGTCCTGTCTCAACGCCGGCAATCGAGGAGAGCAAGGCGCGGTTGAGAAAGCTGCTGAAACGGCTATAGCACTACACTACCGCATCAACAGCGGCGCTCATTCATTCAGGAAGCGAATTCCAGACCTTCGGTATAGGATTCAGGTACGTTGCTGCGATCATCGAAAGTGACCTCTTCCCACGCATCCTGCTGCTGCAGCAAGGTGCGCAACAGTTGGTTATTGAGTGCATGTCCCGACTTGTGACCACGAAATGCACCAATCAGGCTATGTCCCAGCAGATACATGTCACCTACGGCATCAAGGATCTTATGCTTGACGAACTCGTTTTCATAACGAAGACCGTCTTCATTCAATACCCTGAAGTCATCCAGCACAATGGCATTGTCGGGACTTCCACCCATCGCCAGGTTACGACTGCGCAGCATTTCGATATCACGCATAAAGCCAAATGTTCTGGCACGGCTGATTTCCTTGACAAAGGAAGTCGAGGTGAAATCCAGTTCTTCAAAACGGGAATCCGGCGAAAAGGCCGGGTGATCGAAATCGATATAGAACCCTACCTTGAAGCCATTGAATGGCTCGAAGGAAGCCCACTTCTCCCCATCCTCCACCTTGACCGGCTTCTTGATGCGGATAAATCGCTTGGCCGCTGCCTGCTCCGCAATGCCGGCCGATTGCAGCAGAAACACGAACGGTGCCGCGCTGCCATCCATGATGGGTACTTCGGAACTGCTGACATCCACATACATGTTGTCGATGCCGAGACCTGCTGCTGCCGACAAGAGGTGCTCAACGGTGGAAATGCGGACATTGTCTGCCATGAGCGTGGTGGACAATGAGGTATCGCCGACGTTTTCAGCGGTTGCCTTGATCTCCACGGCCGGGGTCAGATCGATCCGCCGAAAGACGATTCCGGTATTGACCGCTGCCGGACGCAGCTCCAGCGTGACCTTGTCGCCAGTGTGGACACCGATACCAGTTGCTTTGATGCAGTTTTTTAGTGTTCTTTGCTTAATCATGGGCAGAGCCTGACAGAGTTAGGGTGCTCCGCACAGCACACTGCCGTGCGGAACCAATAGCGATATTGTACACAACTGTATCCAAAATGCCACTACTCACACCCAATCTTGTCTCAAATAAACAACACTTAATCTACCTGTCTGCGCAGAAATGCCGGAATGTCGAGGATGTCCATTTTTGAAGCCGCTGAAGTCTTGCCGGCACCCGCCGCCTTGGCCGCATGCTGCACCTTGTGCTTGTCAGCCAGATTGATGGGTAGTTCGACAGCTGATGCATTGCCACCCCCTTCAATCACACTCATCTTCCGGTCGGCTGGCGCCTCTTCGACGTCCTCACCCTGTGCATTGAGACCGGTGGCCACCACGGTCACACGCAGCTCGCCACTCATTTCGGGATCGATCACAGTGCCAATCACAATGGTTGCCTCGGCTGCAGAGAACTCCTTCACTGTATTGCCAACCTGCTCGAACTCCTCGATGGAGACATCCAGACCGGCTGTCACATTGACAAGAATACCTCTGGCACCGGCGATATCGATATCTTCAAGCAGTGGGCTGGAGATTGCCGCTTCAGCAGCATCCTGTGCACGATCCTGTCCCTGGCCAATACCCGAGCCCATCATCGCCATACCCATTTCAGCCATCACTGTTCTGACATCCGCAAAATCCACGTTGATCAGACCAGGACGGGTAATCAGCTCGGCAATTCCCTGAACTGCACCGAGCAGCACGTCATTGGCCGCCTTGAATGCATCCAGCAGCGTGACACCCTTGCCCAGCACCTTCAGCAGCTTGGCATTTGGAATGGTGATCAGCGAATCCACATATTTGGAAAGTTCCTCGATGCCCTGGTCGGCAATCTTGGCGCGCTTTGCACCTTCAAACGGGAAGGGTCGGGTAACCACTGCCACCGTCAATACCCCCAGATCCCGTGCGATCTCGGCAACAACAGGAGCACCACCAGTCCCGGTACCACCGCCCATGCCAGCGGTGATGAAGAGCATGTCAGCACCTTCGATCACCTCTTCCAGACGTTCCCGGTCCTCGATGGCAGCCTGCCTGCCGATATCGGGATTGGCACCAGCACCCAGTCCCTTTGTCATATTGCCGCCCAGCTGCAGCACCGTCTTGGCCGATGTGCTCTTCAATGCCTGCGCATCTGTATTGGCGCAGATGAAATCCACACCTTCTATTTCGTTTTCAACCATGTGCTGAACAGCGTTGCCGCCGCCACCACCAACCCCAATGACCTTGATCACGGCGCCCGATTCGTATGTGTCTATTAATTCAAACATTTACCACTCCTCCAATAACTACCCTAACTAACCTGAATTTCAGAAACTGCTCATCCATCGTTTGATTTGCGTCCATAAACTACCTTCTCCTGACGGTTGGGGCCGACTCATGGCCTGCTGGCCATACATCAGCAACCCAACGCCTGTTGCGTAAATCGGATTGCGCACCACCTCGCTCAACCCCTTTACATGCTTGGGTGTTTCGATTCGCACCGGCATGTGGAATACCTCCTCAGCCAGTTCCTCGACACCCTTCATTTTCGAACTGCCACCTGTCAGCACCACACCGGTTCCCAGCAACTCCAGAAATCCGGCATGTTTGAGCTCCGCCTTGATGAGTTCGAACAACTCCTCGTAGCGCGGCTCCAGTACACTGGCCAGCATTTGCCGTGACAGACTGCGCGGTGGCCTGTCCCCCACCCCCGGAACCTCGATCAGATCATCATCATTGGCCAGCTGTCGCAATGCACAGCCATGCTTGATCTTGATCTCCTCGGCATACTGGGTAGGTGTCCGCAGCGCCACGGCAATATCATTGGTCACCTGGTCACCTGCGATCGGAATCACGGCGGTGTGGCGGATGGCACCCTCGGTGAATACCGCGATATCCGTGGTTCCGGCACCGATATCAACCAGACAGACTCCCAGCTCCTTGTCATCATCCGTCAGTACCGCATGGCTCGATGCCAACTGCTCCAGGATCACATCGTCCACCTCCAGTCCGCAGCGCCGAATGCATTTCTCGATATTCTGCACAGCGCTTTCCGCGGCAGTGACCAGATGCACCTTGGCGTCAAGCCGTACTCCCGACATCCCGACGGGTTCCCGAATACCTTCCTGGTCATCGATGATGTACTCCTGCGGCAACACATGCAGCACCGTCTGCTCACCGGGGAGCGCCACTGCCTGAGCCGCCACCATGACCCGCTCGACATCACCTTCGGTGATCTCGTTCTTGTCCTTGATGGCAACCATGCCGTGGGAATTCATGCTGTTGATATGGCTGCCTGCTATCCCGGCGTAGACACCCCGAACCTCACAATCCGCCATCAGCTCAGCCTCCTCCACTGCGCGCTGCACCGATTGCACGATCGATTCGATATCAACCACAATGCCCTTTTTCATTCCTCGTGAAGCATGGGAACCCAGGCCGACCACCTCGATGTCGCCGTCCTCGGTAATTTCTCCAACAATGGCCACCACCTTGGAGGTTCCGATGTCCAACCCCACAATCATTTCATGTTGAGTTTTCTTCACGTGAATCTTCCTTTTGTTTCAATGAACAAGCCCCAAACCTTCAGCAACCCTGCAGCACGGTTGTGGAGAATCACTTTCCTCTTCACGACGGCCCCTTGGCACTTTTCGCTCCGGTCTTGATCATGTCATTTTTCCACTTCACCGCAAACCCGTTTGCATAGCGCAAATCCAGTCGTGCAATTTCGTCCATGAACGGCGCCAGCGTCTTCCGGTACGACGCAATGAAACGCTGCAACCGCTCACCCCGATTCTTTCTTCCCAACGCCAGCAGCGCGCCATTATTCAGCTGCAAACGCTGATCCCCTCGCTGGTCTTCCGTCAGGGAAACCAGCTTCAGACCCAATGGATAGAGCAATTGATCCGCCATATTGAAACTCTTGATCAAAGCCTTGCAGCGCTGCCGACGACCGACAATAACCGGCAATTCCAGCTCTCCCGGTGCGACCGCGACTTCGAAGATATCGCCGTAACGGTTGATCAACCCGGAATCACCCCAACGAGCGATCGGCCGCTGCTCCTCAACAGTGATCTGCAGCTTGTCAGGCCAGATTCTTCGCAGCGATGCCTGATATACCCACGGCAGGCTTTCAATCTTCTGCTTGATGCCCATCAGATCCAGACTGAAGAACCCCGCATTGACCTCATCCTTCAGCAGCAACTGCAGGCGTCCCGGATCCACATACTTCAACTCACCAGCCAGCGTCACCGAGCGGATTGGCAGCGTTGTCGGCAGCGTCAGCCAGTGATAACCCTGCCAGGCCCCAACCCCCACAAGCGCAATGGAAATTGCTATCAGCGCAGGCGATAACCAGCGTTTGACCGACTGCAGATCGATACGACGACGCCACTGCTTGCGGCGTCTGGCCTGTCGGGCGGATGCCTTTCTAGCGCGCATTGGCGACTACCTCACTACCCTGGTGCCTGATCGTTGCATCCTGCTCCAGCGTCAGAGCCAGAATACGCATGACAAGCGATTCAAAACCGATACCGATGGCTGCCGCAGCCTTGGGCACCAGGCTGTGACTGGTCATCCCCGGTACGGTATTGACCTCGATGAGATAGGGCTTGCCATTCTCATCCAGCATCAGATCCACGCGGCCCCAGCCACGACACCCGAGCATTTCGAAAGCTTCCAGGCTCAACTTCTGCAAGGCATCTTCTGCAACAAAGTCCAGATCACAGGGGCAGAGATATTGCGTGTCATCAGACTGATATTTTGCATTGAAATCATAGAAAGCACCCGGAACCTGGATCTTGATCAACGGCAGCGCCTGGGAGTCCACGATGGCAACGGTATATTCACCGCCGCGAATCCACTTTTCGGCAAAAACCCGCCCTCCGGATTTAACCGCCTGATTGAAGGCCGCGGGCAGTTGTTCAACGCTGGTAACCCGTGTCATGCCGATGCTCGAGCCCTCTCTCGCAGGCTTGACAATCAAGGGCAATCCGAGCTTGGCGACCACAGCCTGCCAGTCACTTGCAATGGTCAGCTCGACAAAATCCGGTGTCGGTATTCCTGCAGATTGCCAGACACGCTTGGTTAGCTCCTTGTCCATGGACAGCGCAGAGGCCGTAATACCACTTCCGGTAAACGGCAGTTGCAGCAATTCCAGCACACCCTGAATCAGGCCATCCTCCCCACCTATGCCGTGCAGCATATTGAATGCACGATCAAATCCGCCGTCGCGCAGCTGCCGGTCCACGTCGCGCCCGACATCGATACCGCTGGCATTCACCCCGCGTGACTGCAGCGCCTTGAGTACCGCACCCCCACTGAGCAGCGAGATCTCCCGTTCGGCAGACCACCCCCCCATCAGGACAGCCACCTTGCCAAACCTTGCAGGATCCATATTGGTCATTGCGCTCCCCCTTTCAGTTGCGCTGCTAGCTGGATTGACAACATACCTACGCTACCCGCGCCCTGAGTAACAACGATATCGCCCTCCTGCAACAGGTTTTCGAGCGTGGAAAACAGCTCACCGGCATCTTCGACAAACACCGGATCAACCTTGCCCCGTGCTCTGATGGCACGACACAGGGTACGACTGTCGGCACCGGGAATTGGCTCCTCGTTGGCGGCATAGACATCCAGCACCAGCAGCACATCGGCATCACTCAGCACACGAGTAAAATCCTCGAACAGATCACGCGTGCGGGTATAGCGATGCGGCTGGAAGATCAGCACATTGCGGCGCTCGGGCCAGGCATTGCGCACTGCCGCAAGGGTCGCCGCCACCTCCGTGGGATGATGGCCATAGTCATCGACCAACATGACCTTGCCCGCTGCGGTAGCAAATTCACCGGCTATCTGAAAACGTCGCCCAACACCCTCGAAGCCTGCCAGCGCGCGCTGTATGGCCTGATCGGACAAACCCAGCTGGATCGAAATACCGATCGCGGCCAGCGCATTGAGCACATTGTGCCGACCCGGCATGTTCAACTCGATCATCAGCGGATCATCTCGACCAGGCAGACTGACAGTGAAACGGCTGGTAGCCGCCTCGTAGTGGAGATCACTGGCCCTGATATCGGCATCGGCATCGATGGCATAGGTGATGACAGGGCGAGTAACCCGCGGCAGAATCTGCTGAACTCCCGGATCATCCAGACACATGACTGCCACGCCATAGAAGGGCAAGTGGTGCAGAAACTCGACGAAAACATCCCGCAACCGACTGATATCCCCGCCATAGGTGGAGAGGTGGTCGGCATCGATATTCGTCACGATGGCCATTACCGGCAGCAGGTGCAGAAACGAAGCATCACTCTCATCAGCCTCTGCGACCAGATAACGGCCGTTGCCCAAGCGGGAATGACTCGCTGTGCTGTTGAGCCGACCACCAATCACAAAGGTCGGATCCAGCCCACCTTCTGCCAAAATACTGGCCAACAGGCTGGTTGTGGTGGTTTTGCCATGTGTCCCGGCCACGGCGATACTCTCACGAAAACGCATCAGCTCGGCCAGCATCTCGGCTCGCGGAATAATGGGAATGCGCTTCTCACGCGCCGCCACCACTTCCGGATTGTCCGGTTTTACGGCACTGGAGATGACCACGACACTGGCACCATCCACCAGCGCTGCGGCGTGCCCCTTGTGCACCTTGGCCCCCAGGTCCTGCAACCGGCGGGTCACCGCATTGTCAGCCAGATCCGAGCCACTGACCTCATAGCCGAGGTTCACCAGCACCTCGGCAATCCCGCCCATGCCGCTGCCTCCGATACCGACAAAATGGATTCGGCTGATACGTTGCGCCAGTCCGGATTCCGCAATGGGTTTCATGCCGATGCCTCCATTGTCAGCTGCTGTTCGGGTGCCATCTCGCCGAGGCAGATTCGGGCCACATGTTCCGCTGCTTCTGGCGTCTTCAGCAACGCTGAAGCTTCTGCCATGGCCTGCAACCGATCGCGACCAGTCAGCAGTTCCGCAAGCTCACTACCCAGGGATTCTGCCGTCAACTCAGCATCCTTCATCATGTGTGCTGCACCTGTATCAACCAGCACGTTGGCATTGGCCGTCTGATGATCATCAACGGCATGAGGATAGGGGACAAGAAGCGCGGCGACACCCACCTGAATCAGTTCAGACACGGTCAACGCTCCAGCCCTGGCAATTACCAGATCTGCCCATCCGTAGGCCTCCGCCATATCTTCGATAAAAGGTTCGATCCGTGCAGCCACCGTGGTATCGGCATAGGCTTCCAGCGTGGCATCCAGGTGACGCGCTCCGCACTGATGCCGAATTTCGATGTGTCGGTTCTGCAGGCTTGCCACGGCAGCTGGCACAACCTGATTCAGTTTCAGCGCCCCCAGGCTGCCGCCAATGACCAGGAGCCGCAACGCACCTGTACGCTCCGCCATGCGCGTATTCACCGGGGGCAACGCGACAATCTCTTGGCGCACCGGACTACCGGTATGGACTACAGGACAGATGGTTGCAACCATACGGAAACTTCCGGGGAAACCCTCCATCACACATCGGCTAATCCGTGCCAGCCATCGGTTGGTCATACCGGGAATGGCATTCTGCTCATGGACATACAGCGGCTTGCGCAGAATCCAGGCAGCAATACCGCCGGGACCGGAGGCAAAACCACCCAGGCCAAGCACTGCGCGAGGCTTGTAGCGAAGAATCGCCATCACGGCCTGTGACACGGCCAAGCTCAGTTTGAAAGGGGCCAGCAACAGCATCCCGAGACCTTTGCCACGCAACCCTCGGACGCTGAGTGCAACCATTGGGATACCCTGTTTGGCTACCAGTGTTTCCTCCATCCCCCCGCGGGAACCGAGCCACACAACCGGAATATTGCGGTCGGTTACCTGGCGGGCAACGGCCAGCGCCGGGAAGATATGGCCACCTGTACCACCGGCCATGATCATGAGAGGTGCATCACTCATCATTACTGCTTGCTCCCCTTTCTTGCGCTTCTGCTGCGTATCCCGGTCTGCTCCAGCGCATGGATTTCCCGGTGAACCCGCAGCAGCACGCCGATGGAAGCGCACATCGCCAGCATCGAACTGCCGCCGGCGCTCATGAAAGGCAGTGTCAGCCCCTTGGTCGGCAGCACTCCCATATTGACGCCAATATTGACGAATGCCTGAATCCCCAGCCATAAACCAATACCGTAGGCGACATATCCACCAAAATAATGCCCGGTTCTTTCTGCCCTGGCGCCTATCGCAAAGCTGCGCAATACAGCGTAGACAAACAGAAGCAGGATCAGGAATACCCCCCAGAGGCCCAGCTCTTCGGCCAGAATCGCGAACATGAAATCATTGTGCGCCTCCGGCAGGTAGAACAGCTTTTGCACGCTGCTGCCCAGCCCGACGCCATGCCACGAACCGCTGCCAATGGCGATCAACGATTGTGTCAATTGAAACCCCGAGTTGTAGGGATCCTGCCAGGGATCGAGAAAACTGGTCAGCCGCTGCATGCGATAGCTCGATGTCATTGCGAGCACGGCAAAGCTGCCGGCTGCCACGGCAAACAACGCCACGAATTGAATGAAGCGCACCCCACCGATAAACAGCATGCCCATAGTCACCAGCAATATGACCGTTGCAGCACCAAAATCAGGCTCCAGCAGCAGCAATCCCGTCATGGCACCAACAACCAGTAACGGCTTGATGAACCCCACCAGCGTGCCGCGCAACGCATCACCGTGGCGCACGATATATCCAGCGGTATAGAGCACCATCAGCAATTTGACGAACTCAGAGGGCTGAATGCCAAGGGGACCAAGCTGAATCCAGCGGGTCGCGCCATTGACCGTCCGGCCAACACCGGGAATCAGCACCGCAATCAGCAAGACGAAGGCCACCGGTAGCAGAATCACGCCAGCAGTCTCCCAGACTCTGAGGGGAATCTGGTACATCAGTGCACACAGACCCGCACCCAAAGCCACATAGACAATCTGCCGGATAATGAAGTGAAGCGGATCATGAAACCTGTTCTCGGCAATACCGATGGAAGCAGATGCCACCATGACCAGCCCGATGCTCACCAACGCAACGATCACGATAAAAAGACTGGTGTCGAAAGGCCGCTGCAGCTGCAGGGTAAACACGCCCGAATTGTTCTGCACGCTCTGCATCACCTCACCTTCAACGTCGCGAAACCGACCATCACCAGAATCAGCGTAATGATCCAGAAACGCACGATGACCCGCGGCTCCGGCCAGCCCTTCAGTTCGAAATGGTGGTGAATTGGCGCCATACGGAAGATTCGCTTGCCGGTGAGCTTGAAAGAGATCACCTGCATGATCACCGAAACAGCCTCCATCACGAATACCCCGCCCATGATGAATAACACCAGCTCATGGCGTGAAATGACGGCAATGACACCCAGCGCCGCACCCAGCGACAATGCACCGATATCCCCCATGAAAACCTGTGCCGGGTAGGTATTGAACCAGAGAAAACCCAGTCCCGCGCCAAGCAGCGCAGCACAGAACACCGCTATCTCGCCCACGCCATGAATGAACGGGATATTGAGATACTCGGCAAATTTGTAGTGGCCGGTAAAATAGGCAATGGCGCCCAATGCCGTCCCGACCAGCACGGTCGGCATGATTGCCAGGCCATCCAGCCCGTCCGTCAGATTCACTGCGTTACTGGCCCCCACGATCACGAGAAATACCCAGGGAATAAAGAGCCATCCCAGATAGATCTGCCAATCCTTGAAGACCGGAAACAACAGCGTCAGTTCCGCCGGCGTCTCCGCCGTCATGTACAGATAGACAGCAGCGGCCAGTGCCACCACCGATTGGCCCAGCAGCTTGGCTCGGGCCGAAATCCCCTTGGAGTTGCCATAACGCAGCTTCTGGTAATCATCGATACCACCAATGATCCCGAACCCCAGCGTCACCAGAAGAACCACCCAGACATAGCGGTTGCCAAGATCACTCCATAACAGTGTGGAGATGGCTATCGACACCAGGATCAGCATGCCACCCATTGTCGGCGTGCCCGCCTTGGAGAAGTGACTTTCCGGCCCATCATCACGAACCGGCTGACCAATACGCGCACCGACCAGACGGCGGATCAACCACGGGCCGAACAGCAGCGAAATCGTCAGCGAGGTCAACACCCCCATGATGGCGCGCATGGTGATGAATTCAAAAGCGCGGAAACCGGAATGGTACTGCGTGAGGTACTCCATCAGACTAAGCAGCATGATGCGTCTCCTCACTGCCATTGGCAGTATCCGCCTGCATCGCCCGGACGACTCGCTCCATGCCCGCTGACCGAGAACCCTTGACCAGCAACGTCACATCCCGGGCAACCAGCTGCAGCAGCCGGTCCAGCAATTCATCGATACTTGCAAACCATTCACCACCGCGACCAAACGCCTCGGTTGCACGGGCACTGAGCGCACCCAGCGCCAGCAGTCCCTCGATACCCGCCTCACTCGCTGCCCGTCCGATACCCGCATGCAGGGCTGCAGCATCACCACCCAGCTCGGCCATATCCCCCAGCACCAGATAGCGTTTGCCTGACCTGGCAGCCAACACCTCGATGGCCGCCTGCAAGGACGCCGGATTGGCGTTATAACTGTCATCGATCAACACCGCCCCCTGCAATCCCGTCATCTGTGCCAGACGGCCGGCAACGGCAGAGGTAGCCTCCAGCCCGCGCACGATAGCCGCCGACTCAACACCGGCCGCATGGGCAGCAGCCGCAGCTGCTGCCGCATTGAGCGCATTGTGCCTGCCGGGCAGGTCAAGCTCGATATCCAGCAGCTCTCCGGCCAGAGCCAGCAAAAGGGGGGTAATCCTGACTACACGACTATCAGCCGCTTCACCGATACCAAAGGTCACGACGCTGCGCTGCAAATTCAGTGCCTTCCAGCGGGATGCAAAGGGAGAATCCACATTGATCACAGCAATGCCATCTTGATCGAGCGATGAAAAGATTTCACCCTTGGCATCGGCCACCGCATCCACCGAGCCAAAGCCTTCGAGATGCGCGGCGGTTGCATTCAGCAGAAGCGCCACATCAGGCTTGGCCAAGTCACTCAGATAGCGGATTTCTCCCGGATGGTTGGCCCCCATTTCAATAACGGCATAGGCGTGCTCGGGGCGCAGCCGCAACAGCGTCAGCGGCACACCGATATCATTGTTGAGATTGCCGGCCGTAGCCAGCGTTGCACCCTTTTCGGTGCAGATATTGGCCAGCATCTCCTTCACGGTTGTCTTGCCATTGCTTCCGGTCAGACCAATGACCAGTGCCTTGCAGCGCTGACGCCAGGCTGCCGCAAGCTTGCCCAGCGCCATCCGCGTATCATCCACCACTATATACGAGGCTGGGTGCGCCACCTTGCGTGCAACCACCAGACCGGCCAGCGGGAGGGCCGTCTCCTTATCCAGCACCTGATGGGCATCAAAATTCGGCCCCTGCAGCGCGAAGAACAGTGCCGATGCAACATCCTCACGGGTATCGGTCGACACCTTCGTCAACGCCACATCCGGCCCAACCATCTCGGCATCCAGCATGGCAGCAACCTCGGAGAGCATCAGCCAACTCATGCCTCACCCTCCAGAAACTCTGTGACAACAAGCCGATCGCTGAAGGGAAAACGCTGGCGACCAATGATCTGGTACTCTTCATGCCCCTTGCCGGCAATCAGCACAGCATCACCTGGAGCGGCCAACCTGAGCGCTGCCTCGATGGCATCCCTTCTATCCAGCACCACCGGCATCACATCCACATGCCTCAAACCGCGCTGAATATCCTGCACAATGCTTTCCGGCGCTTCAAAGCGTGGATTGTCATTGGTAATAATGCCGACATCGGCCTTTTGCTCGACAATCCGCCCCATCTCCGGACGCTTGTCGGCATCCCTGTCACCGCCACACCCGAAGACACAGATCAACTTGCCCTGCGTATGAGCACGCAAGGCCATCAGCGACTGTGCCAGGGCATCCGGAGTGTGCGCATAATCCACGACAACCAGCGGTTGCTCGCCACCACCCAAGGTTTCCATGCGACCGACAACCGACGTTACCTGCTGCAACAACGACACGACTTCATCGAACGGAATGCTGGCCAACAGCAGAACCGACGCCGCAGCCAGCAGATTGGCAACATTGAAATCGGCCAGCAGTCGGCTTTGCAGCGATGCATCACCCCAGGGAGTGTGCAGCTCGAAGGCCATGCCTTCAGGATGGCTTGCGAGCCGGTCGGCCCAGACAGACATGACCCCCGGTACCGGACCACGGAGTGAATAGGCAACACGACGCACTCCTCGGGGAAGCTCGCTCAGCAGCGCTGATCCCACCACATCATCAGCATTGATGACGGCTGCCTCCAGACCTGGCGTGGCAAAGAGCTTTCTCTTGGCTGCAGCATAGGTGGCCATATCACCATGGTAGTCGAGGTGATCGTGGGTAAGATTGGTGAATACGGCCGTCGCATAGCGAATGGCATTGACCCGTCCCTGATCGAGCGCATGAGAAGAGACCTCCATCACTGCGCTACCGGCGCCGTTCTGCAGAAATTCAGCCAGCAATTGCTGGTTGCGCACCGCATCCGGCGTGGTGTGGGTCGATGCCGCCGCCTTGCCATAAAGCCCCACCCCGAGCGTGCCAATCAGACCAACCGTTGACCCGGCACGGTCCAGACATTGGGCAATATAGTGCACAATCGATGTCTTGCCATTGGTCCCCGTTACCCCAATCACACGCAGCTGTTCCGCAGGAAAACCGTAGAATCGCGCTGCAATCTCTCCGGCACGCGCAGCGAGATACTCCACCCGCGCCATCGGTACCGACAGCCGGGCCACGTCAAAGCCCGCGGGTTCCCAGGCAATCGCCGCGGCACCTCGTTCGATAGCTTCGGCGGCAAATTCCAGCCCATGCGATGCTGCACCCTTGCAGGCGAGAAAGAGGTAACCGGGACGTACGGCACGGCTGTCCATCGTGAGACCGGCAATCTCCGGATTGCCACCTGACACCTGCCCCAGGGAACCCAGCAGATCGGCAATACGGCAAGTCACTGACGCTGATTGTCTGGACATCATACCGGATCCCCCTTGAAGGGCCGGGAGCCATGATCCAGCGCGTCATCAGGCGGTACATTCAGAAAGCGCAGCGCACCCGTCATGATCTTGGAAAAAACCGGGGCAGCCACTTCCCCACCATACACCTTGCCCGCACTGGGAGAATGAACGACAACAACCGCTACCAGCCGGGGGTTATGCGCCGGCGCCATACCGGCAAACACGGCTGTATAGGACTCTTCGGAATAGGCACCCGCTACAATCTTGCGTGCCGTCCCCGTCTTGCCTGCAACGCGATATCCTTCGATGGCTGCGCGATATCCGGTGCCCTGTGGCTGCACGACCCGCTCCATCATGCTGCGGACTGTCCGGGCCGTGGCGGCACCAAGCACCCGCTCCGGCTCCTGATCCGATTCACCCCTGATCAAGGTGACCGGGTGGTAAACACCATCGGCTGCCAGCACCGCATATGCCTGCGCCAACTGCAGCGCCGTCACGGAAAAACCATAGCCGAAAGAGAGGGTCGCCTGATCCAGCTTGTACCATTGCGCATAATTGCGCAGCACACCCGTGGCCTCACCCGGCAACCCGCATTCGGTGCTGCGACCAAAGCCGACTTTGTGAAATACATCGAAAAGGTCAGCCGGCTCCAGACCAAGCGCTACTTTGCTGGCACCCACATTACTGGACTTGCTGATGATGGTTGCCAGATCGATCTTGCCGAGGTTCCTGGGATCCTTGATGGGATAACCACTGACGCGATAATGCCCGGGCGAGGTATCGATTCTGGAATTGACCTTGAAAGCCCCGCTGTCGAGCGCGGCCGCTATCGTGAAGGGCTTGGCCGTGGAACCCGGTTCAAAGACATCAGTCACGGCTCTGTTGCGGGTCAGCTTACCCTTGCGCTGGCTGCCATCATTGGGATTGAACGAAGGCTGGTTCACCATCGCCAGCACCTCTCCCGTGACTGGATCAAGCACAACCACCGAACCCGATTCTGCCTTGTTGGCTTCGATTGCAGCCTTGAGTTCACGATAGGCAAGATACTGAATGCGACCATCGATACTCAGGGTGATCGAGTTGCCGGGTCGTGCTGGCGAAATCAATTCAATATCATCAATGACACCACCCCGCCCCTCTCGAACAACACGCTTGAGCCCCGGCTCACCGCGCAACCAGTCGTTGTAGGCCAGCTCGATGCCCTCCAGCCCCTTGTCATCGATACCGGTAAATCCGACGACATGACCAAAGACCTCCCCCATGGGATAGTAGCGTCCGTACTCACGCTGAATACCCACACCTTCGATATCCAGCCGGGCAACTGCTTTTGCCACCTCAGGCATCAAATGCCGCTTGAGATAGATGAAACCCTTGCTGCGATTCGCCTCGACCTTCTTCACCAGATCAGTCTCGCGCAGACCCAGCAAACCGGTAAGCCCGGCTACCGTACGCGGCGTCAACTCGATCTGCCGGGGATTGACCCAGACCGAATCTACCGGCGTCGATATCGCAACGGGCTGGCCCTGGCGATCGAGGATATTGCCTCGATGAGCGGCAATTTCCACTTCACGCGTATGACTTCTGAGCCCCTTCTTGCTGAGGAAATCATGCTGAAAAATCTGCAGCTCTACTGCCCGAACTCCCAGTAACGCCATGCCAATCACAAAGAGGAACAGCACCATGTAACGGCGGTAGGAAAAAATCGGGTTGTCGATCTGATTCTTGCTCATGGCAATACCATCACTGCATCACCAATGGCGGGCATACTCATATCCAGCTCACGGCGCGCCTTGGTTTCCACCCTGGCCAATGTACTCTGCGAGCCCAACTCCAGCTGCAGGCGCCCCCACTCCACTTCCAGCTCATCACGCACCGCTTCCAGTCGCACCAGCTCCTTGTACTCCTGGCGCGCCTTCTGCTTGCTGATCACCACGCCAAACGCCGACAACAATACGGCAATCAGCAAAAACCAGATGACGGAAACCTGCCAGCTCACAGCACTTTCTCCGCAACGCGCATCACGGCACTGCGCGCACGCGGGTTGCGCGCCAGCTCTGCCTTGCCGGCCTTGACGGCCTTGCCCACCAGCTTCATCGGCATGAGGGTATCAACATCCCTGACCGGTAGCCGACGCGGCAACGGCGCGGGTTGCGACAGCCTGCGCATGAACCGTTTGACGATTCGATCTTCAAGAGAATGAAAGCTGATCACCACCAATCGACCCCCCGGCCGCAACATGTTTATTGACTTTTCCAACCCGACCTGCAGATCGTCAAGCTCACGGTTGATGAATATCCGTAGCGCCTGAAAACTTCTGGTTGCGGGATCCTTGTGCTTTTCTTTCCTGGGAATGGCAGCCCTGACCAGATCTGCCAACTCTGAAGTAGTCGCTATCGGCGTATCCTGACGACTCGCCACGATTCGCCTTGCTATGCGGCGCGAAAACCGCTCCTCACCATACTGCCAGAGCACATTGGCAATCTCCTCCGCCGAAGCCGAATTGATCCATTGCGCCACCGACTCGCCGGACTCGGTATCCATACGCATATCC
>CAYTPO010000197.1:0-21816 GCA_964439815.1 uncultured Thiotrichales bacterium | reverse complement strand
CGGAAGTTCATGGCTTCGATAAATGTCTTCATATCAGCTTACCTCACTGTTCCAGCGTGAACTCTCTTCGTACCGGGTAATTCTTGCGTAATGCGTCAAAGTATTCGCCTCTCTTCAGACTGTCATCAACCAACAGCTTTCCCAGACGCCGGCTATCAGCCTCGATATCATAGGCTTGCAGAATCTGCTGGCGCACCTGGTCGTTGCTCTCGGACAATTCGACTAGCGTTTGTGCAACGGGGAAATCCACATCAGCGGCACTCCATTGCGGTGCAACCTGCAGATATTTGCAGCAAGCGTCGTAGATCATCTCGGTGCCCCGGATTTTTCCATCAATGCTGTAGCCAGCAATATGCGCGGTACCCAGCAGGCAATGACGCAACATTTCCAGATCGATATCCGGCTCATTTTCCCAGACATCGAGAACCAGCGACAAGTCCCCCGACCTCTTCATCCTCGCCAGCAGCGCTGCTTCATCAACAACGTCACCACGCGCAGCATTGATGAACAATGTGCCGGGTTGCATGGATTCAACGCATTGCGCATCAAGCATTTCCAGCGTCGGGTGCGGCCCCGTGGTGACCAGCGGGACATGCAGCGTAACGATATCGCAGGCGAGCGCTGCCTGCAGGGATTGCAGCCCTCCCACCCCCTGATCGGCCAATGGCGGATCATTCAACACGCAGCGCATACCCAGCTTTTCGCAACGTTGCTGCACCCGCGACCCCACATTACCGCAGCCCACAATACCGATGGAAAGCCCGGCCAGAGGAATGCCATTGCGCAGCGACCAGTAGCTGATCCCGGCAATCACATATTCGGCAGCAGAAATCGCATTGCTGCCGGGCGCATTGGCGAAATGAATATGGTTGGCAGCCAGATAGTCGAGGTCGACATGATTGACACCCGCCGTGGCCGATGCCACAAAACGCACCGCAGTGCCCCGCAGCAACGCCTCGTCAACCTGTGTGACCGAGCGAACGAGCAACACCTCGGCATCCGTTACATCCGCAGCCGACAACGCACGCCCGCTGACTGTTTGTACATTGCCCAGCGAAGCAAAGGCATCCCTCACACAGGGGATATTTTCGTCGGCGACGATTTTCATGTTGGCGGGAGAGCCCCGGTTTCTTCAAGACCGTGAATTATACATCCGTATTGGCGATTCTGTCGTAAAAACGGGCTCTATAAAGCAGTCGCTTGTGCTCGGGTGAATCCTCGAATCCTTCCCGGTCATGCAGGACATTGTTGCAGATCAGCCCCATCCCGGGTTCAAGTCGTCCGCGGATGATATGGGGATCGTCGGAATCCAGCAGCGCAGCCAGAGCTTGTACCGCCGCCTCAGTCAGCGGATCATCCTTCCAGACAATACTGCGCGTGCGCGCCGTATAGCGCATATGCAGGTTGCCACTCTCCTCATCGACCGAGAATACCGGCCCGGTCTCAGCCTTGCGCACCACCTCGCCATCACGCTCCCGAGCCGGGATTGTCATTGCATCCGGCGCCATCAATGCACGAATGAAATCCGGGTTCTGCTCACGCAGTTTCAGCCAGGCGATTTCATGATCCAGCAAGGCATTGGCGCCACCGCGCGCTGCACTCTGGACACAATGCAGCAGCAGGCCGTGTATCTGCCGCTCGGGGGGATTGTAGTAGCCATCGGTATGCCACTTGATGGGACGGTTGGAATAAGGAATGTAGCCCGCATGATTGTCATCATCGTTTGTTGTCAGCGAGGTCAAACCGTCATCATCGGCCAGCCAGTTGTGATCGAGCCGCGTCAGACGGAACTGACGTGCAAGATCCTGAGGAATACTGCGATCGGGATTGGTACCGGACCCCGTCACATAGATCGCCATATTGCTGTCGATGCAACGCCGCAGGATTGCACCGTACTCACGCCCGCTCAGATCATGCGGGTCTTCTACTTCGACCACCAGATCATCGAGACAAGTCGCAGCGTGTTCCAGCTTGGCATCACGCCATCTGAGATATTGATCCTGATTTTCCAGGTAGAACGGACTCATCTTCCGAATCCCCTGGGGACATTTCCGCACTGCCATAAATCAGGACTCCTGCTCCCGAAAAACCGACTATTTGACTGGGAAGAATGACACAGGCAGTCCGCCTCTTATTGATATATCTCAATCACCCGGCGAATTGGTCAGGATTAACGCTCGGCAGCAGGCGATTAGCGTAAACTGTTCCCCCCTGCTCCCAACGAAAGCACAACATGAAAGGCACACTGAAAAAAATGCGCGCAACGCTGCAGGAAGGCAACGTCAACTACCAACTCCCTGTCGGTGACGACCTGTTACCCCTCAACCCGCTACTCGGCCAACCCTTGAAAATGCGGTTTACCGGCAATATCCACTGCAATGCCTGTGGCAGGAAAACCAAAAAGAGCTACGCCCAGGGTCATTGCTTTGTCTGCATGAAAAAGCTCGCCCGCTGCGACATGTGTATCATGAAGCCTGAGACCTGCCATTATGCCGACGTTACCTGCCGGGAACCGGAATGGGGTGACGAGCACTGCATGGTTCCGCACTATGTCTACCTGGCCAACACCTCCGGCATCAAGGTTGGCATCACCCGCCACACCCAGATACCCACTCGCTGGATCGACCAGGGCGCCACGCAGGCACTGCCCATCTTCAAGGTCATGACCCGACAACTCTCCGGCCTGGTGGAAATCGCTCTGGCCGACCTCATCCCCGACAAGACCAACTGGCGCACCATGCTCAAGGGGGGACAGAGCGATATCGACCTGAAGGAACGCGCACAACAACTCATCCCCGACATCGAACAGCATCTGACCGACTTGAAAAGGGAGTTTGGAGACACCGCCATTACCCTGCTCGACGAAGAAACCGTCACCCTCAATTACCCTGTCGACATCTATCCAGAAAAGATCACCTCACACAACTTCGACAAGAACCCCACCGTGGAAGGCGTACTGCAAGGCATCAAAGGACAATACCTGTACTTTGACACCGGAGTGATCAACATCCGCAAATTCACCAGCTATGAGGTGGAAGTGGCGTGATTACAGGATGGGTAACCCCAATTACGAAGTTCGGAAGGCGCTTGATCGTCCTCAGGGAGAGCTTATTGGCATCTCCGGTATGAAGAGTAATTTCACGCCATGCCGGTCCATCCGGCATAACGGAGCAAGCAGTTGCCGCATTAATTGAAACCCGAACCTGAGACTTAAACTCCGCGACTGGCACAAGCTCTGGCACCATTCCCACCAAACAACAAGACATCAGCCACCTCACAGAGACAGACACCACACAGTTTTGGGATCAACCTTGACTTGATCATATGATCGGATAACATACTTCATATGGTCACAGCTACTCCGGGAGCCACATCCATGCACACAGCTGCACAGATATATCACCCCACTACCGACGGAAAACAAAACACCATCCAATCCGGTATTGAAGGCCTCTTTACCCGCCTGGGCCTGGCATCAGCCGACAAGGTGGACCTGGTTACCGAGATCCGACAGGGGTTTTCGGTCAGTGTGATCGACAAGCTGGTCGGCGAGCTGGATATCCCTCAGCAAACACTGTTGCAAACCATCACCTTGTCCTCGGCAACCCTGACCCGACGGCGGGCGCAGAAGCAGCAGCGCCTGACCCCCCTGGAAAGCGATCGGGTCTATCGGGTAGCCACCGCCTACCGCGCAGCGCTGGAACTGTTCGAGGGCGACCGGAAAGCAGCACGAAGCTGGTTGAATGAGCCCTCCAAGGCACTGGGAGGGAACTCGCCATTGCAGCATCTCGATACCGAAGCAGGTGCCGATGAAGTACAGGATCTGATTGGCCGTCTGGAGCATGGTGTCATCTCCTGATGCAGGCCTATCGCCTGATCAAGGCCCGCTATGCCAGCGACCCACTCGACCCCCAGGGCGCCAAACGCTACGGGGGTCGTTGGAACAGCAAGGGCAAGGCCGTATTGTACGCCGCCGACTCGATATCACTGGCAGCACTGGAGCTACTGGTTCACCTCCATCGCAGCACCATCCTGAATCACTATGTACTGGTCACTGTCGAACTACCTGACAAAGCCATACTGACCCTCGACAATCAGGCACTGCCACCTGACTGGCGGGACGATCCACCGCCCCGTTCAACACAAACGCTCGGAGACGGTTGGCTATCGAGTCAGCAATCCTTGGCGCTGGCCGTTCCCAGCACCGTCGTACCGCAGCAATACAACCTGGTGATCAACCCTGCGCACCCGGCATTCCCCACGCTGGCAGAAACCCTCACCTCAACACCCTTCCTGTTCGACCAGCGTCTTGCTTGAGAAAAAATTGAGCTTATTTGGCGCCGATCGCAATCATTTGCCGGGTGTAGTTGGCTCAAGAACCAAAATATGGATGGCCTGCACCTCGGAGAGAAGGCGTAGGGTGCATTGGCGACAGCGTAATGCACCATGGAAACAGGATCCGCAAAAGGTATCTTGCCCAAACCCTGGCGCTCACATCCCTGTGGTCTGGATGCCGGTCCATCCGGTATGACGGCGGGTATGTACATTGCAAGAAGCCGGGGTAGCATCAGGTAGGGTGCATTAGCGACAGCGTAATGCACCATGGGGAACAGAAAACCTGCGAAAAAACCTACTCCCGAATCATTCGCGACAGCTCTTCGTATTTCCGCTGCATTTCCAGATTCTCGAACGGTACGATCTCGGGTATCTGCAGATTCATCAATGCCGTGAACGAGGCCTGGCTAACCTGCATCAGCCGCACCAGGTCGGCGCCGATCTTGACGGTGTCATAGGTATTCTTTGCCACGCGGTAGTCACGCCGGACAACGCTTCTGGCGCGCTGCACTCTGGCTTTCTGCTGTTCCAGCTGCCGGGTATAGAGGCTGGCGACTTTCAGTGTCAGTTGCTGCGCTTCCAGATTCTTGCGCACTATGCGCTTGCGTGCTGCCTGCGGTTCGCTGGCGAGTATATTGCGCGAGTCGCGCTGAACCCGCCGGGTGTCGGCAATGACCTCCTTGATGCGTGGCAGGTACTGGTTGTCGAGTTTGTCGATATAGCGATCCTGCATGTACAGCACGAATTCCAGCATGGCGACATACATGCCGTAATACTTGCGCGCCTGGTGGATATCCTCACCCGACTCCTGCATCAACTGCATCAGCTGGGTCGTGATATCGGCCAGCACATCGAAGGTGACCGTCATGCCGATCAGATCGTCGGCGTCGACCCGTGACAGCAACGCCGTCAACTGTGCCTGATTCAACAGCAATCCGTGCGCCTGAAAGCGTTTCTGCAGATTGCGCTTTTCCACGTCGATGGCCTGGCGATACTCCGCGATGTCCCTTTCGACCTCTGCAATATCGGCATCGAGCGCGGCCTTCTTCCCGGCTACGGCAATCACGCGTTGTTCCTTGAGTCTGCCGATCTCCTGCTGACGTTTGGCAATCTCCTCTTCCAGCCGCAGTATCCGCTCCCGCTGCTCGACAATGACCGGGTCGTTCAGCAAGGCTGCCAGCGTGTCGAAGACTTCCCTGCGATCCTGCAACAACGACTTGCGATCCGCACCAAACCAGCGCGATTCCGGCGCTTTTTCCAGCCGCGCATCGAGCGCCTGGGTTTCATCGAGCCGTTGCAGTGTCTTACCCCAGATTTCACGAAACTGCGCCTGCTTTTGCGCCTCGACCTCGGCATCGGTCAGTTCTGCAGGCACCGGTGAGAGCCAGCTCTCCCTGTATTGCCGCGATGTGCTCAGCGCCTTTTCACCATACTGCCGCGCACTGTCGAGCACGCCATCCACCGAGGTCTTCCAGTCTGCTCCTGCCTGACTCGCAAGCAGCACCAGCAGCAGGCCCGAACCAAGCTGCTTTCGCCAGCCACGGCAGACGCCGCCACTCGAGCCGAAAGGCTGCGCGTGATTGGAATTGAGTAAAATCATGAGTTTCCGCATTCAGGCGTTATACACTGCCGCTGTTTTCAAGTCACAATCTTGCCGTCAATTTTGCGAAAATCAACCACATTCCTGCTGCTCATAGCTGTACTGACAATAGCGCTGCTGCTCTCCATACTGGATGCCGGAATGCGCCGTACACAGACAGCAGACAGGTTAGTGATGGAAGCACAGCTGGTTGCCGGGCTGGAATTGACCGACCTGGTCATCTCGACCGAAGCGCGCTATACCCGTCACTGGTCACAGGCCGACTACCATGCCGCCTTTCAGGACTACCCCTCGGCACTGGAGCACTTCCCGGCCGGCTCGCTACTACCGCCACCGGCGAGGTTGTACTAATGGTGCTGCTGCAAAGACAGCGTTATCTCATCGACTACACGCTGTCGGCCCTCTATCGTCACAAGGGCAAGAACCTGGGCCTGCTACTGGTCTACACCCTGATCGTCTTTCTGCTGGCTTCGGTCATGCTGTTCACCCAGTCGCTGCGTCAGGAAGCAGCGCGCACATTGCAAAATGCACCGGAAATCATCGTGCAGCGCATGGTGGCCGGACGACACGCGCTGATCCCGGCCGACTACCTGGAAAAAATGGGCCGGCTGCGGGGTGTCAGTGAACGGCACGGGCGGCTCTGGGGCTATTTCTACGACCCGGTCGTCAAGGCCAACTACACGCTGATGGCGGCTGATCACAAGCAACTCGGCGAGCGCGATATTGCCATTGGTGCCGGCGTGGCACGGGCCCGGGGTCTGGAGATCGGCGACCGTCTGAGCCTGCGATCCTCCAGGGGCGAGCCGACCAGCTTCCGGATCAGGGAAATTCTGCACCCCGACACCGAGCTGCTCAGCGCCGATCTGATCCTGCTGCCTTCGGCCACCTTCCGCAGCTTCTTCGGTATCGCCAACAACCTGTTTACCGATCTGGCGCTGACGGTACGCAACCCGGCCGAAACCCGCAAGATTGCCGAGAAACTGACGCTGCGCCTGCCCGACACCCGCCCCATTCTGCGCGAGGAGATCCTGCGAACCTACGATGCCATCTTCAACTGGCGTCAGGGCATTGTCTTTGTGCTGCTCAGCAGCGCGCTGATGGCCTTCGTGATCTTTGCCTGGGACAAGGCCTCCGGACTCTCCGCCGAGGAGAAACGCGAAATCGGCATTCTCAAGGCCATTGGCTGGGACAGCAACGACATACTCGCCATGAAGCTGTGGGAAGGCGCCGTAGTCTCAGTCACCGCCTTTCTGCTCGGCTACCTGCTGGCCTATCTGCATGTATTTCATGCCTCGGCGGAGCTGTTCAGCAGTGTGCTCAAGGGGTGGGCCACCCTCTACCCCCAGTTCAAGCCCATTCCCGCCATCGATGGCCTGCAGATTGCCACGCTGTTCTTCTTTACCGTCTTCCCCTATACCGTTGCCACCATCATCCCGGTCTGGCGGGCGGCGGTCAGTGACCCCGATACGGTGATGCGCTGATGACCATCCGGCTCGAAAACGTCACCAAGACCTTCAACCAGGGATTGCACAACGAGTTCTCCGCGGTGAAGAATGTGTCGCTGGAAATTCAGCCCGACAGAATCACCTGCCTGACCGGCCCCAGCGGCTCCGGCAAGACAACCCTGCTGTCGATGACCGGCTGCCTGGCACGCCCCACCTCGGGCCGCATCTATCTGCACGATCGCCTCATTTCCAACCTGCCGGAGCATTTTCTCACCGAGATCCGCCGCCGCACCTTCGGGTTTGTTTTCCAGCGCTTCAATCTGATCCACGACATGACGGTGCTGGAAAACGTGCTGCTGCCCGCCTACCCGTTGGGATTGCCCTACAGGAAACTGGTCGATATGGGGCAGCACCAGCTCGCAGCACTCGGCCTGGCCGACAAACGGCATGAGAAATCGCAGCACCTCTCCGGCGGCGAAGCACAGCGGGTGGCCATCTGCCGGGCGCTGATCAACGATCCCGAGATTCTGATTGCCGACGAACCCACCGCCAACCTCGACAGCAAGCTGTCACTGGCCTTTCTGGAGATCATTCACACGCTCAACGCGGCCGGCAAGACCATTCTGCTGACCAGCCACGACCCGCTGATCTACCAGTCGCCGGTGATCGACACGGTCATCAAGTTGCATGATGGTGAGATCGATGCTGCTTAACCCGACAGTACTGGCTCTGATTCTGGTTTCGCTGAGCGTCAGCGGCATGCTGCTGCTGGCATCGGTGTTCGCGGTGCGGATATTGCGCCACTGGGATATCAAAAGCGGCAGTGAACTGCAGATCAGTCTGGAACGGCGCACCTACCTCATCTCGACCATTCTGGCCTGGGTCTTCATGGCCGAGCTGATCGCTCTGCTACTGTTCGTCTACAACGCCGAGGCGCTGTCCAGCCAGTTCACCGGCGCCATGTGCGCTACCGGCGTGCTCAACATCAATGGCTACGGCTGGCCCACGCTGTTCCTGAAGATTGCACTCTTCTTTCTCGGCGCAATATGGCTGATCCTGAATCATATCGACCGCAAGGGGTACGACTACCCGCTGGTGCGGATCAAATATGCACTGTTGCTGCTGATTGCACCGCTGGTCTGGGCCGAGGCTCTGCTGCAACTGCTGTATTTCCTCAATATGGATCCGGATGTCATTACCTCCTGCTGCGGCTCGCTGTTTTCCGCCGATGCAGAAGGCGTCGCCGCCGAGATCTCCAGCTTCACCCCCAGAACCGCAATGCTGTTGCTGGTTGGCTCCGGCGCAGCGGTCATGATCAGCGGCGTGGCCTATGCCAGAAGGCAGGTGGGCGGGCTGCTCTTCACCGTCATCAGCCTGATCGCATTTGTCTCGGCGCTGATCGCAACCGTGTCGTTCATTGCGCTCTACATCTACGAGCATCCACACCATCACTGCCCCTTCTGTATCCTCAAGGCCGGACATGATTTCAGGGGATACCTGCTCTACATCCCGCTGTTTGCCGCGACAGCGCTGGCATTGGGCAGCGGTCTGATGTCCCGATTTCGCCATATTCCAAGCCTGTCGGCCGACATCGAGGCAGAAACCCCAACCATGACCTGGATGGCCCTGCTGGGTTATCTGATCTTCTACCTCATCGCTGCATGGTCAGTGCTGGGTTCCAATCTGATTCTGGGAGAAAACTGGTGGTAAACCTGATCAAGATTCTGCTGCTGGCAGGTGCATTGCTGTTGAGCGCCTGCGGAGAGAAAGCCGCCACGCTGCACAATGGCGAACCGGCTCCGGCTTTTGCACTGCCCGATCTGCAGGGCAATACACTGACCTTTCCCGATGACCTGCAAGGTCCGGTGACCGTCATTCGCTTCTGGGCAGACTGGTGCCCCTTCTGCAAGACAGAGATGAAGGCGCTGGAACCGGCCTATCAGGCGCTGAAAGCAAAGGGCGTGAGGATTCTTGCCATCAACGTGCGTCAGGACCGGGCTACGGCCGCCAGCTTCATTGATAAGCTGGGCATCTCTTACGAGGTTCTGCTGGACGAAGAGGGCGAGGTGGCCAGGCGCTATGGCGTACTGGGATTGCCTTCGACGTTCTTTGTCGACGGCAAGGGTCTGTTGCGCACCCGGATCATCGGTGAATCGACGCCGGAGGACTTTACCAGCGTCGTCAACGAGCTGTTGCCACCATGAGCTACAGCTACTCCCTGGTCTTTCTCGCCGGACTGACTGGCGGCTTTCACTGCCTGGGAATGTGCGGCGGGCTGGCCGGTGGCTTCTTTGTCGGCTATGGCTGGCAGCAAAGCATCAGGCCGATCATTGCCTACAACGCCATGCGGATTCTGGGCTACACGCTGCTCGGTGTAACCGGCGCCCTGCTGGGCCAAGTGGTGGCGCAGATGGGTATCACCGGCAAGTTTCAAGGCATTGTGCAGATGCTGGCAGGCCTGCTCATCACATTGCTGGGCCTCTACCTGACGGGGGTCTTCCGCAAATCATAGACCTGCCCTTCCAGTCAGTCCTGCAGTACAGAGGTTCCGGTTGCCTTTCTCGACCGAGGGCAACCCGTTGGCCATCGCGCCCCGGCCATTGCCGGCCTGCTCAATGGGCTGGTACCCTGTGCGCTGGTGTTTTCGGTAGCGCTCAAGGCGGCCGAAACCGGCAACCCTTTGCAGGCCGCCACATTGATGCTGGTCTTTGGTCTGGGCACATTGCCCACGCTGGTACTGATCAACACCGCCGGTACACTACTGGGTCATCAGGCACGCGGCTGGCTTTCCCGCGTCGCCGGTGTGTTCGTCATGCTGCTGGGACTCTGGACCTTTATGGAAGGCTGGCAATTCTTCTCAATAATGAAAGGGCTGGCCAACTGGTAGGCCAGGAGCCTGTCGGATTTAACCGTTTGAAGCGAAAATCACTGGGGGTGAATTAAGTCAGTTTATCGCCATCCAGAGATTTGCAGCCAAACAGCGTTAAGTCCGACAGGCTCTCTCATCAAACACTCACTGTCATCAGGAGACATCTCATGAGCAACGACAATTCGATCAATCGCAGAAAAGCCCTTAAATTCATGCTGGTCGGTGCAAGCGGTTTTGCCGGCTCGGCCGCTGCCATGCCCCCCGGTATCGGCGCGATGATCCCCGGCAAAGGCTGGGTAAAGGCCAGTGGCGAGCAATGCCCCAACGACGGCACACCGCTGCAGTTCCTGCCCAAGACCGCACCCGACCCAAAGCCCCTGGAAGACGAGCTGAAGAAATACCCGCGCTGCCCCTACTGCGGTATGTCACGAAAAAAATTCAATCATAGCCGCCATCTGGTGCAATATGACGACAACCTTGTCGATGGCACCTGCTCGATCCACTGCCTGGCCATCAGCCTGTCGCTGAACATCGATCGTGGCCCCAAGGCGATCTACGCCGCCGACTTCGGTTCCAGCGAGCCCATCAAGCCCATGGTGGAGGTCGACAAGGCAACCTATCTGATAGGCAGCAGGCTCAAGGGCACCATGACCATGACAAGCAAGGTCGCCTTTGCCTCAGCCGATACTGCCAAAGCTGCACAGAAGGAAAACGGCGGTAAACTGGGGGACTTCGACAGCGCACTGACCGCTGCCTATGCCGATATGGCAACCAGCACGGTGATGATCCGCAAGCGTCGGGCCGAAAAACGCAAGATGATGATGCGCAAGATGCAGGGCAAGTAGACCGCATCGGGCCAGCCGGGTGTTCCACAATTCCAGACCGAGGTAACCACATGAAACTACTCAGCGCCATGCTTCTCACGCTACTGACTTTCAACCTGCAGGCAGAAACCATGACATTCCCGGAACCCGGGCCAAAGGACACCTGCCCGGTCTGCGGCATGTTCGTCAAGATGTATCCCGAATGGATCGCGCTGGTGCGGTACAAGGAGGGAGATACCCACTTCTTCGACGGCGCCAAGGATATGTTCAAGTACCTGCATGACATGAAAAAGTGGGCACCCGGCCACAAGCGCGAAGACATCAGCGCCATTGCCGTCACCGACTATTACAGTGTTGCCAGAATCAAGGCTCGGGATGCTTGGTATGTCATCGGCTCCGATGTGCTGGGGCCGATGGGGCATGAGCTGGTACCGCTGTCGAGCAAGGCCGACGCTGAGGAATTCCTCAGGGATCACAAGGGAAGCGCGATCATTCGCTTCGATCAGGTAACGGACAAGCTGTTGAAAAATCTTGAGAAAGGCGTGTTCACGGGCTTCAAGGACCATCCAGCCCGATAAATGCCGTGATTAATCTGAATTGAATGGTAGGAAGCTCGAATCTGTCTATGATATTCTGTGACGGAAGTAACAATAACCTGGATTCGGGTTTAACAAGCCGTTAAAACCCGAACCTGGAAATAAGTACACCTGATAACGACTCATGAGGGGGTCTTGGGCGTATCGGGACATCCCCGGTTACTCCATGTCACAAAATCAGAATGAGAGCACCACAAAGAGAAGAGTACACCATCATGTTCGCCGACGTGGCGGACAGCACGGGCCTGTATGAGCGACTGGGTGACATAGAAGCCCAGTTCACCATCTCACAGTGCCTGGGGCTGGTCCGTGACCTGGTGGAACGCAATCGCGGCACGGTGATCAAGACCGCCGGCGACGACATCATGTGCATGTTCGACAAGGCGCATGATGCGCTGACGGCTGCCGTTTCAGTACAAGAGTCACTGGCCGAGGAGATGGTCTTCGACGAACTCAAGATCTCCATGCATATCGGCGTACATTCGGGCATCGGCCTGATTACCGAGGGCGATGTGTTTGGTGATACCGTCAACGTCGCCGCCCGCGTCACCTCCGCCGCCAAAGCCGAGCAGATCCTGACCACCCGCGACACCATCGACCGCCTGCCGGACAATTTCGAACTCAACTATCGCCCCTACGACAAGGTTCAGGTCAAGGGCCGCATCGAACCGGTCGAAATCTTCGAAATCCTCTGGAAGGGTACTACAGACGATCTGACGGGTGTCATGCCCGCCAACACCATGATGATGGGAAAATCCCGGCTGCAACTGCGCAACTGCGGTCAGGAGTTCAACCTGACGCCGGAAAACACCCCATTCGTTATCGGACGCGACCTGGAATGCAATCTGACCATCAATGGCACGATGGTTTCGCGGCAGCATGCCGTCATCGAATTCCGCCGCAACAAATTCGTGCTGCGTGACCAATCCACCAACGGCATCTACATTCGCCCACAACAGGGCAGCGCCTTCTATATTCGTCGCGAGGAAGTCCCCCTGACCGGCGAAGGCGAGATCAGCCTTGGCAAACTGGTGGACGACCGCCCCGCACTCAACATCTTCTACAAATACACCTGACAGACACCCACCATGACTTCCTCTCTCTTGCGGCGACTGCACGGCAGCTGCCTTGTTCTCCTGATTGCCCTGGCAACAACACTGAGCAGCTGCGAACAGCGCGAGCTACATATCACCAACCTGCCCTGGCAGACCAGCATCACCGAGTCGGGGAGTCTCCATGTCTTTGATGTGACACTGGAGGAGTCCACCTTGTGGGATGCCATCAAACAGTGGAACTCGCACCCGTCCGTCGGTATTTTCAGCACCAATGAAAAGCCCGAATCGGTCGAGGCCTATTTCGACAAGGTGCAGCTCGGCCCGATTACCGCCAAGATCGTGGTCAAGCTCGATACCACACCAGAACAACTCACGACCCTTTACTCCGGGCGCTACAACCGTGAACCGCAACCCAGCGGCAGCTACAAGTTCGAGCTGGGTGATGCGGAACTCAAGGCAGCGCATCAATTGAAGATTCGCGAGATCACCTATATACCGGCACCATCGAGCGATGCCGAACTCATCACCAAACGCTTTGGCAAACCCGCCCGGTTCAGGCAACTCAAGGAAGAACGGTCGCTATGGATGTACCCCGACAAGGGGCTCGCCATCATTCTGGACGAAGGTGGCAAAGAGGTATTCCAGTATATTAATCCGCGTCATTTTGACGAACTTGAAAAGCGGATGAGTATTTTGGAATAATGGCGCCCGCCGGAAAGTCGGACGAAAGAAAAGACTAACTACTCAGTTACTTTCATTTTTCACTGGGTAGTTACAGAAAAAGAATGCAGCGGTATAAAACTTTCATTGCGGACAAAAAGAAGCCGCCCTTGTGGGCGGCAAAATAACTCAGGAGGAGTCACATCCAATGAATGTACGCGTACAGTGTAATACTCCAGCCCCAGAGTGTCGTTAGTCTTGATCCGGGAAAACGTACCGTTCATCAAAGCCAGCGAGCAGTGCGTCACAAATTGCCGTCATACCAGTAATTTAGCGCTGCAATTTTGACCAACCACTAAGGAAATACACCACAAAATGCACGTGGATATCTGATGCCCATCCGGCAAATTGACTTTCTGCTACCTGGCCTTTTCGATCGACTTGGCGACTGGTCACGCAGCTATACCAGCCTGCCTTCATTTCCTGTTATCGAATCACTTCTCTCACAGGCTTCAGTATCATCAGAAGGCGCCATGGGTTTTGAAGCAACATTCTGGCAACAATATGACCCGGACTGGAAACCCGGTGAAGAATTACCCTGTGCCGGAATTCTGAGTGGCATCAATGAAGGGGCGGTATTTCACGCAGAGCCAGTACATCTGAAAGCGGGAATGAGCGACCTGATCATGTTCGCCCCCGACCCCGCATTGACTGCCGACGATCAGCAAGCGCTGGAGAAGATCATCAACGATCACCTGGCAGAGCAGCCCATGCGCTTCCATCATGACGAATTCGGCAACGGCTACCTGGTATTGAACAAAGACCTCCGCTTTCACACAACGCCCCCATCGAGAGTCATGGGCGGTGGGATTCTCGAATACCTACCCCAGGGTGCCGACAAGCTGAAGCTCCAGCGATTGAGCAACGAACTGCAGATGCTACTGCATGGCGCTCCCTTCAACCAGGAGCGAGAACAGCGTGGCGCCTTGCCAGTCAATGCATTGTGGTTATGGGGTAACGGTACCAGCCAGCGGGCACTGCAGGCCCGACACGATCTATTGATCAGCAACCACCCGTGGGCCAGGGCCTGTGCCAACCATATCGGACAAACGATCCTGCCACGGCCTGAGCCATTTGATCTCGACCGGCTGCCAGACCCGGCGCAGCGCATTCTGATCACCAGCGAGGGGTTACAAGGCGCAGCTCAGGTCGATGATATCCATACCTGGCGGCAGGCACTCGATACACTGGAACAACAGTGGCTGAAACCACTGCAGACAGCACTGCAAAACGGCCAGATCACACGACTCACCCTGCTACCCTGCAATGGCAGAGCCTATACGCTCTCCCCACGCAGCCACTGGAAGAAATGGCGGCGCAACAAACCACTGGCCCTGCACGCATGAGCAAACGCCAACTGATCCAGC
This sequence comes from uncultured Thiotrichales bacterium, assembly GCA_964439815.1. Taxonomy (GTDB): domain Bacteria; phylum Pseudomonadota; class Gammaproteobacteria; order UWMA-0217; family UWMA-0217; genus JALSHZ01. Next base: position 7,005 of record CAYTPO010000197.1, on the reverse strand, counting down.
GGGAAATACCCGCCAGCACGCAACTGCAGGGCCTGCACCCACTGCTGGCACGACTCTACGCCGCTCGCGGGATCACCTCATGCAATGAAGTCGAGTATGGCCTGGGAAGGCTGCACGATGTATGGCAACTCAAGGACATCCGCCGGGCCGCCGAACAACTGTTCAAGGCGCTGGAGCAGGAGAAGTCGATCGTCATTATTGGCGACTTCGATGCCGATGGCGCCACCAGTACAGCGTTGGCGATGCGCGGATTGAGCGCAATGGGATTCCGCAAACTCGACTACCTCATCCCCAACCGGTTCGACTACGGTTATGGCTTGTCACCGGAAATCGTCGATGTCGCCGCCCGCTCGAAGCCCGACCTCATCATCACCGTGGACAACGGCATTGCCAATGTCAGCGGTGTGGAGAGAGCCCGTGACCATGGTATCGAGGTCATTGTTACCGATCACCACCTGCCTGGAGCAACGCTGCCGGAGGCACTTGCCATCGTCAACCCCAACCAGCCGGGGGACAAATTCCCCAGCAAGGCGCTGGCCGGCGTCGGCGTCATGTTCTACCTGCTGGTTGCGCTCAGAAACATCCTGCGTGACGCCGGCTGGTTTACCCGCAAGGGCTTCACCGAACCCAACCTGGCACAGTACCTCGATCTGGTAGCACTCGGCACCGTGGCCGATGTCGTGCCGCTGGATCACAACAACCGCATCCTGGTGGAACAAGGGTTGCGCCGCATCCGCGCCGGCAAAGCCTGCCCGGGCATACTGGCGCTGCTGACGATGGCAGGAAAGAATCCGGCGCTGGCCAGAGCTACTGACATGGGTTTTATCGTCGGCCCCCGACTCAATGCAGCTGGAAGACTGGAAGATATGGCCTTCGGCATCGAATGCCTGCTGACCGACAGTCCACAGCAGGCCGAGCACTATGCCCGCGAACTCGACAACCTCAATCGGGAGCGTCGCGAAATCGAGTCCGACATGCAATCCCAGGCACTCACACTCTGCAACCGCCTGTCACTCGATGAAAACACACTACCGTGGGGACTGGCACTACATCAGGAAGGCTGGCATCAGGGTGTGGTGGGCCTCGTCGCGTCACGCATCAAGGAGCGCTACCACCGTCCCGTCATCGCCTTTGCCGACACCGGCAATGACATCCTCAAGGGATCGGGCCGCTCCATACCGGGGCTGCACATGCGCGATGCGCTGGAACGCATCCACAGCCAACATCCCGGATTGATCGACAAATTTGGTGGCCATGCCATGGCTGCCGGCCTATCGCTCAGACAGGCCGCATTCCGGGACTTCCAGCAAGCCTTCGACACCGTCGTGAAAGCCATGCTCCCGGCAGAAAAGCTCAATCCCGTCATCCTCTCCGACGGCCAACTCCCCGGCGATGAACTGACCATGGAAACCGCCAACCTGCTGCAAACCTGCGGCCCCTGGGGCCAGGCCTTCCCCGAACCCCTGTTCGACGGCCACTTCAGAATTCAGCAACGCCGGATCCTGAAAGAAAAACACCTCAAACTCACACTCACCCCAGCCAACAGCAACACCCCCGTCGACGCCATCGTCTTCAACATCAACCCCGATGAATGGCCCGAAGCAGGACAGAACATCCACCTGGCCTACACACTGGATATCAACCGATTCAGAGGCTCAGAGAACCTGCAACTGATGGTAGTGGAAAGATTCTGAGAACCTCACATCACCATCAAATAGCAAGCCATACCCCGGCAAACAATCCCTTGCGTTACATTGCTGATCCTCAACTATTCAGTAATTTTGGATTTTGGCTCAGATCCAGGCATTTTCGCGCATAATGGGGGAATTTCCACGCAGGATGCAGTCAAGAATGCATAAAGACACCATCGATTTGAGTTAAAAGGCGAATACGCCGGATCAACAAAAATGCGAAGTATTACAGCATTTACGGCGGATGAAATCGGTATAGTCCCGACCTCCATACACATGGATTCTTTCAATAAATCAAGGGAATGACTATGAAATCATTAAAGACTTTCATTATAGTGGCAGCGCTGGCGCTGTGGGGTTCTGCGTTTGCCAGCGAGGTAAATATCAATACCATGGATGCAGCCACCATTGCATCCAATCTCAAGGGAATCGGCATGGCCAAGGCACAAGCCATTGTCACCTATCGCGAAGAGAACGGCCCTTTCGGATCGATTGATGAACTGACCAATGTCCGTGGCATTGGCGAGAAGACAGTCGCCAAAAACCGCGATAACATTCTACTTTCGGAGACACCTGCAGACCAGTAGCGATATTGGGCACGTCGTACCTTCTTTGCCCAACGCTACTACGCGGCTGCAATCGGCTGCATTGTTACCAACATGCCTGAGGTAGGCCGGGCAAAGGCGCTTGTGACGTGCATGGCATGGTACAGGCATATACTCCGTAACGATTGATTCTGCTGCATCCGGGAATACACCTGGATGCAGCTTCAAAGTAGCGCAGTTTTACCTTTCCCGGGGAGCAACCCCGGTTAAGGTATCCCTGAATTCTCTCTTCAAGCGTTATCGAACGCTTCTCCTGTTAGCACATATCACCAATGAACATTCTCAGGCTTTTCCATACCGTCAAGTACCTCAAGCCTGTGCAGGTTGGCAGTAGAATCTGGAAAAAGATCCATCACCCGAGAATACCCTTGTCCCCGGCGCCAGAGCCACGCAAGCCGGCAGCACACCCCAGCCAATGGTGCCGCCGAACCCCCTCGATGCCACAGGAAAACCACTTCAGATTTCTCAATACCGAGGCAACACTGCAAGAGAAGGAAGATTGGGTTTCTCTCAGTCATGATAAATTATGGATGTATAACCTCCACTATTTCGATGACCTGACGGCAGACAATGCCAAAGACCGGCAGCAATGGCACAAGCATCTGATCCAGCGCTGGATTCAGGAATGCCCTCCGGGAACAGATATCGCCTGGGATCCCTATCCCACCTCCCTGCGCATCGTCAACTGGATCAAATACCTGCTTGAGCAGCAGCAACCTGAACAGCCCATTATCGACAGCCTTGCCACCCAAACTCGCGCCCTGCGGCGGAACCTGGAATGGCATCTGCTGGGAAATCACCTGTTTGCCAATGCCAAGGCGCTGATAGTCGCCGGCTTGTTCTTCGACGGGAAAGAGGCAGCAGAGTGGCTGCAGAAAGGCAGCAGAATCATGCAGGACCAGCTTGCGGAACAGATCCTGCCCGATGGGGGGCAGTTTGAATTGTCTCCCATGTACCAGTGTATCCTGCTGGAAGACATCCTCGATCTGATCCAGTTCAACAACCTCTATCCAGGCGTTATCTGCTCTGACCTGATCGACCAACTCAACGATTGCGCACCCCGCATGCTCGAATGGCTGTCGGTAATGACTCGCCCCAACGGGGAGATCGTACAGTTCAATGATGCAGCTCAGGGCATCGCCGCCAAGCCGGAGTGGTTGTTCGAGTATGCCGAGAGGCTGGGGATTCAATGGCAGAACAAGGTGTCTGCACCATTCATCCATCTATCTGACACCGGCTACGTCCGTGTGCAAAACAAGGCGTTTACCCTGTTTGCCGATATTGGAGATATCGGGCCCGACTATATCCCTGGACATGCTCATGCCGATTCACTCAATTTTGAACTCCATCTTGGAGATCAGCCGGTGATCATTGATTCAGGGACATCACTCTACGGTACCAGTACCGAGCGGCTTCGGCAGCGCACCACTACTGCTCACAATACAATCGAGCTAGATGGTTTGTCTTCATCCGAGGTGTGGGGAGGATTTCGGGTTGCCCGCAGAGCGAGAGCCCGGCTGAATCGTACAGATTCAACCTGCCCCATCGTAATCGATGCACAGCATGATGGTTATCAGACATTGGCAGGCAAGAGTCTGCACAGGAGAATCTGGACGATCGACCAGGACTCGGTAAGAATCCGGGACCTGTTGCCTGGCGAGTTTGCACAAGCCATTGCCCGATTTCACCTGCACCCGGATGTCATCGCAGAACAAACGGAAGAAGCCTCGTTCAAACTTCTCATTCTCAATAACCAGCTGCTGCATATTTCTTTCACTACAGGGCAATCTCGCCTTGTTCCTTCCACCTGGCATCCCGAGTTTGGCCGGGAAGTTGCATCCAATTGTCTGGAAGTCTGCTTTACGCAACATGAAATGGTAACAACGATTGTCACCAGATAAACACTAGACAATCGAGCCTTCCCGAATACCTCATATCCATCAGTCACAAGCCAACTACATCACAGTTTTTTGACACTGTTCCCCTTTCACTTTGTGAAAATGCTCTAAAGTTCAGAGCTGTCAATTTTTCCCCTTGCAGCCAGAGCTCAACATGATACTCACCATTATTATCGTTCTAGCATTTTTTGTCGTTGCCTACTATTCAGATATTGATCTACTGGGGATGTACTTGCTGCTACTTATTACTCATGGTGTTTATGTAAAGCTGGCCGGAGAGCTGTATCAGAACGCACCTGCCCTTATTGGCATGTTCGTTACAATTGCCATTATCTACAAGAAAGGCAATAGCTACTGGCGGCACAAGAAGCTCAACTCCCGAGTATTACTCCTGTTTGCTGCATTGTTCATTACCATGATCCTGACGGGGCTGACCGGAATCAACATGGACAATTCCATGTTTGCCATGCACCTGTATATGAAGGGATTCATTCTGACATTACTGATCTATCTCTTTGTCAACAGTCGCAGGGATGTGGAAAGACTGGCCATTTATTATCTTGCCGGTGCGTTGATTGGCACTGCCTGGATTGCCTGGGAATTCTTTACGGACACCTTCAGTGGCGGCGACGAGTGGACCAAACGAGCCGCCGGTTTGCGGGCTGACCCAAACAATACCGCCATGCTGCTGGTGGTGGCCATTCCCATCGCCTGGCATTTCGGGCTCAAGGCCACTCACAAGCCGTTGAAACTGGCAATATATGCCACTATTCCGCTCATCATGTGGGGGATGGCATTGACCGGCTCAAGAGGTGGTTTGCTGGCTTTGGTACTGGTCTTGCTCTTGATCATAATGAACAAGCCAACAATCAAGAAATCCATGGCAGCCTTGATTACTCTGATCATTATTGTGGCCACCGCTCCGGGGGTTTTACTGGACAGGGCCGACACACTTGTTAACGAGAGCGAAGCATCAAAGGACGGCTCCATGAATACCCGGGCAGATCTGTTGTTTACCGGCCTGAATGTCATTTTTCAAAAGCCCATTATGGGCGTTGGCCCTGGTAATATCGGTCAAGCAATTGTCGCCTACAAATATCGTGGAGACGTAGAAGCACATGTGCCCTCCTATCTTTTTGGAGAGGAGTTTACGGTAGCTCACAATCTGTTTCTGGAGATTTTCGGGGAACTGGGGATTTTTGGCGGAGCCATGTTCCTGAGCGTTGTGTATTTTGCTTTGCGTAGTTACTGGCATTCCCACCAGCTGGCCAAAAGGAACAATGAATACTTCTCCCTCGCCTACGCCCTGCTGGTCTCCATGACCGGCTTCCTCTTTGCGGGTCTGTTCCTCTCCCAGGGCAAGGAATCCATTCTGTGGTTTCTGCTCGGTATGGGGCTGGCCTATCCGGCAACCAGCGGGCGCAAAAGGCGCCGCCGCCGCAAAAAGGTGATGGCCTGATCCACTCGCTCCAACCTGACCCTTCGCAATAAAGGCTGAATAGTTCCGCGTATCCCTTATAATGCGTGCCCTGTCAATTCATTACACGATTCTGGATCACGCTGAACTATGTCGAACGAACAACAACCCCGGGACGAGAACAAGCTTATCACCGAGCGCCGCGAGAAGCTCAGCCGGCTGCGCGAGAGTGGTATTGCCTTCCCCAATGATTTCCGCCGCAATGTCGTAGCCTCCGAGCTGCATGCCGAGTATGGCGAGAAGCCACGGGAGTTTTTCGAGGAGCACGAGATTCGTGCCACAGTGGCCGGGCGGATGATGGCCAAGCGGTTGATGGGCAAGGCAAGTTTTGCCTCGATCCAGGACATGTCGGGCCGAATCCAGCTCTATGTGCAACGCGATGCCTTGCCAGAGGGTGTTTATGCCGATTTCAAGACCTGGGATATCGGCGACATCATTGGCGCTGAAGGCAAGCTGTTCAAGACTCAGAAGGGTGAGTTGAGCGTCAAGGTGGATAGCATCCGCCTGTTGACCAAGTCGCTGCGCCCGTTACCGGAGAAGTTCCATGGCCTGACCGACATGGAACAACGCTATCGCCAGCGCTATGTCGACCTGATCATGAACGAGCCGGTGCGCGAGACTTTCCGGGTACGGACCCAGATCATCGGATTCATTCGCAACTACCTGAATGAGCGGGCTTTTCTGGAAGTGGAAACGCCGATGATGCAGGTGATTCCCGGTGGCGCAACCGCCAAACCCTTCACCACCTACCACAACGCACTGGATATGGAGCTGTTCCTGCGTATCGCGCCAGAGCTGTATCTGAAACGGCTGGTCGTCGGCGGCTTCGAGCGGGTCTACGAGATCAACCGCAACTTCCGCAACGAAGGCCTCTCCACCCGCCACAATCCCGAGTTCACGATGATCGAGTTCTACGAGGCCTATGCGACCTATTTCGATCTTATGGACCTGACCGAAGACATGCTGCGCCAGCTGGCCGTCAATATACGCGGCAAGACCGAGATCACCTACCAAGGTGAAACCTATGACTTCGGCAAGCCGTTTACGCGTATGTCGGTGGTCGAATCCATCCTGCACTACAACGACGACATCACCGCGGCCGAGCTGGATGACCTCGACAAGGCCCGTGCCATTGCCGAGCGCCTGGGCATTCCGCTGAAAGAGAGCTATGGCCTGGGCAAGGTGCAGATCGAGATTTTCGAGAAGACCGTCGAGCACCGCCTGATGGACCCCACCTTCATCACCGCCTACCCGGCCGAGGTTTCACCCCTGGCACGACGTAACGACGAGAACCCGTTTGTCACCGACCGCTTCGAGTTCTTTGTTGGCGGCCG